>NZ_CP009506.1:4703960-5017558 GCF_000970085.1 Methanosarcina siciliae T4/M
AGTTCCTCAGGGAAGGGAAAGCCGTCCATGATTTCATTCACCCTGACAAAATAATTGTCGGGTCGATCGACAGAAGATCAGGAGATCTGGTTTCCGAGCTCTACAGGATCTTCGAATGCGAGATCACGCGCACAGGGCTGGCAACCGCAGAAATGATCAAATACGCAAATAACTCCCTGCTTGCGACCAAGATCTCCTTTTCCAATGAGATTGGGAATATTTGCAAAAAGCTGGGGATAGATACCTATGAGGTCATGGAAGCTGTGGGGAGGGACTTCAGAATTTCCCCAAAATTTTTAAATTCCGGAGCAGGTTTTGGAGGATCATGTTTTCCGAAAGACGTAAAAGCGCTCATAGGAAAAGCAAAAGCAATCGGATACTCTCCCGTACTTCTGGAGTCCGTAATAGCTGTAAATGAAAGGCAACCCCTTCTTATGACTGAAATTCTTCAGCGGAAAATAGGAGATCTTACAGGCAAAAAGATTGCAGTCCTTGGCCTCGCTTTCAAAAACGAAACGGATGACATAAGAGAATCCAGATCAATCCCTGTGATTGCTGAACTCCTCAGATTGGAAGCCCAGGTTTCGGCTTATGATCCGATGGCAACCGAGAACATGAAGCGTATCTTTCCCGCAATCGAATACTGTGAAAAAGCTGCAGATGCGCTTAAAGATGCAGACGCCTGCCTTGTGATGACAGAATGGGACGAATTCAGGAATCTCGACTCTGAATTCCGGGAAATGAAAGAGAAGATAGTTATTGACGGGAGACGGATAATTAAAGCTAAAGATGTGGATTATGAGGGACTCTGCTGGTGAAAAATCAGCAGAAATTCCTACCTCCGTTTTTATTCTTTCATTTCTGCCGGGACCTTTTCAACTGCCAGGATTTCCCGCAGGCACTCAAGCACATCGTCCCTGAGGTTTTCGTTCTGAAGAGCAAAATCGATTATGGATTTTACATACCCAAGCCGATCTCCGGTATCGAACCTTTTTCCTTTGAACCTGCAGGCGTAGATCATCTGAGACCTGTTCAGGACCCTGATGCCGTCCGTAAGCTGGATCTCGCTCCCCACCCCGGTTCCGGCTTCCTTAATGCAGTCAAAAATTTCAGGGGTGAAAACATAACGCCCAATTGCCCCGATATTGGAAGGAGCATCTTCAGGAGAGGGTTTTTCCATGATATCCTCAAGCACGTACAGAGAATCGTCAAGAGGCTTACCCTTTATAATTCCGTAACTGCTCAGTTTTTCATAAGGCACCTCTTCAACTGCGATGGTTGACCTTCCGTATTTTTCAAAGTTCTCGATAAGCTGGGCAGTGCAGGGTTTATCATTAACGATAATGTCGTCTCCGAGGAGCACCGCAAAAGGTTCATTTCCGATATGATTCTCTGCCCTAAGCACCGCATCTCCAAGCCCGTTAGGTTCCTTCTGGCGGATATAATGGATATCAACAAGAGAGGAGATATCCCTGACCAGCTTCAACATGTCTGTCTGGTTCTTTTTCGCAAGGTGCATTTCAAGTTCAGGGGAGTCGTCAAAGTAGTCTTCGATAGCTCTCTTGCCTCTTCCAGTGATGATGATTATGTCCTCTATCCCTGAGGCTATAGCCTCCTCCACGACATACTGGATGACTGGAGTATCAATGATCGGGAGCATTTCTTTTGGCATGGACTTGGTGGCAGGCAGGAAACGAGTTCCTAGACCGGCTGCCGGAATGAGTGCTTTTTTAATAGTCACGATTAACTCTCCGGTAAAAGGAAAAATTACGTAAAGGTTTATTCTTACACTGGGTTAAACTACTTTTCACCTTATCTCTTTAACTTTTCCCTTATTTCGTACAGCAATCGGGGAAAGAAAGAAAAAAGTTGCAAAACTTTCAAAAAGAGTGAAAAATATTAATAGTGAGAGTCAGATTATTTGTAGATTTTCATGCTTTCAGAGAACAGAATACTTGTAACAGGAGGAGCCGGGTTCATAGGGAGCAATCTGGTAGACCGCCTTTTAGAAAAAGGAAACTTGGTTGTTGTTTTCGATAACCTCAGTTCCGGCAAAATGGAATTTATAGAGCATCACCTTGAAAACCCGGATTTTTCTCTTGTAAGAGGAGACCTTCTTGATCCTGAAGCTATCGAAAGAGCCTGTAAGGATGTTGACATGGTATACCATGTAGCTGCAAATCCGGATGTTAAACTTGGAGCTTCAGATACAAAAGTCCATCTGGATCAGAATATCCTGGCAACCTACAACCTTCTCGAAGCTATGAGAAAAGGAGATGCAAAAAAAATTGCATTTACTTCGACATCCACAGTCTATGGGGAAGCAAGCGTGATGCCCACCCCGGAGGATTATGGTCCCCTTATCCCTATATCTCTCTACGGGGCTTCAAAACTTGCCTGTGAAGCTCTCATCACTTCATACTCTCACACCTTCGATATACAGGCGTGGATTTTCCGGTTTGCAAATATTGTAGGACCGCGCAGCACACACGGAATCACTGTTGATTTTATAAAGAAGCTGAAGGATAATCCCGGCAGGCTCGAGATTCTTGGGGACGGAAAACAGGAAAAATCCTACCTTCATGTGTCGGAGTGTGTTGATGCTATCCTTTTTGCAATAGAGAAAAGCAAAGAAGATATAAATATATTCAATATCGGTTCCGAAGACACAATCAGTGCTACAGAAATAGGGGGAGTTATTACTGAAGAGATGGGCCTTTCCGATGTAGAATTCGTATATACCGGAGGAAACAGGGGTTGGAAAGGCGATGTGCCAAGAATGAGGCTCGGGATAGAGAAACTAAAAGCAATAGGTTGGAAACCTGTCTATACGTCTGAGAACAGCGTAAGGGAAACAGCAAGGGAGTTGCTTTCCGGAAACTGATTATTTGCTGTTAGAGCTAACTTCTGACCTGAACAGATACCTTTTTATTAAAGACATTTCGTTGTCAGTAAAACCCCCTACCAGAAACATTGCAACCACATAAGTAAACATGCCTGCTCCCACGGCTTCAAAAAGCTCAACTATGCCCGCGATAGATAGGCTGGAAACAAAGAAGTACATGGCCATTGAGGACAGAATACTTTTTCCGATGTCCAGGAAATGAAAATCAAGCTTGAAATGTTTTAGGGACACATGTATGCAAAGTGTAGCCATCAAAAAGTAGGAGATGAGGGTCGAAAAAGCAGCCCCTATGATGCCTACTGAAGGGATGAGAATGAGATTGACTATCACGTTTGAAACCGCGGCAACGATATTAATGTAGGTAGCAAACTTCGTTTTTTTTATAAGGAACATTGTGTTGACAAAAATCTGGAATATTCCTGCCATCAGCCCGGCAAAAGCGATTATAGGGATTACAAACCAGCCAGATACGAAATCCGGAGTGGTAAGGATCCCAAGTAAAGGTTTTGCAAGAGCTGAAAGTCCAAAAACTGCAGGAATAGAGATAATAAGGAAGTATCTCAGAGAATGCGACATATATGTTCTTACCTCTTCCATCTTATTCTCATCAAAAAGCTTTGAAAGCTCGGGAAAGAGAATAAGCTGAAGGGGGCTTACAAAAAGCTGGATGAGGTTTCCTATTGAGCACGCCGCAGAATAGACTCCAACACTACCCAGGCCAAGAAGATAAGTAACCATATATCGGTCACTTGAATCCGTAACCCACCTGATAAGGGAGTTTGGAGTTAATGGCAGAGAAAACTGCAGATACTCTCTGATGTAAGTAAACCGCGGAATGACAAAACCTATCTGGGAAACTATGGTAACAAAAGCGACTAAAAAAATCAGACCCTGAGTAATTAAAGTTGCGGTTATTACTCCAAGAAGTCCGTATCCCATTTTAAGGAAAATCACGATAAATAACAGTTTTCCAAAGGTTTCAAAAAAAGTAAGGTAAGAGAATTTCTTAATTTGCCTGAAAACCCTGAAATAAAAAAGGGATACAGATTCAATTATATTCAAAATAATTAAAAGGGAGCCTGCCTTAACAAAATATGTTGCTTCAGGTTCCTTAAAACCGAAAGTTGCAAGCGGCTCTGCAAATATATATAACAGGAATGAAGCCATCAAACCTGATGCTGTAACAAAAAAAAGGATTGAATATACTGCTTCCCTTATTTTTTTCTTATCGGTTTCGGAAGATAAAAATCTGACGAAACTCATTGAAAGTCCCATAAGCGCAAGGGAAGAGATCAAAGATGTTGTAATGCTGATCTGTGCCCAGAGCCCGTAATCATATGTTCCAAGGGTTTTTGTGATAATGGGAAGTAAAAAGAAGGCACTCAGGCTTGTGAGAATCTGAACCGTCCCAATAAAACCAACGTCCCTTGCAAACTTCTGATATGACATCACACCACCTTAAAAAAACTGCTTTCCCTTAATCAAAAGAGCTTATGAAACCGTTGCACAAAAATCTCTTTAACAGATGGTCCAGATCACTAATTAATGCCCGATACATAAATCCTTTTGAATACCGTTGATTATCCGACTCGGGTTTTAGCCTGGATATTGATTGTTTTTTAATCACCGGAGCGAATTGGTTTATCTTCATAAAACCACCTTTAATTCGAAGAGGGAGAAACTGAAAATTTTAAATTGATTCTCAGTGTTAACATTATTCGTATAATAAAGAAATAATAATTCTGTTTCATAAAAATACCTTTAACCAGGAAAATTGTCCTAAATCCAAGAACGGGAGATTGAGATTAAATTTCACCGTTAACTTTCAGTTTATTTGGACAGCGTTTTCATTTGAAGAAATCAGTCCCATTCTCGCTCAATAAGAGATTTCTACAAAGAATAAAAGCCTTTGTATTCAAGTAATTATTTTCAACAGTTATTATACAGGCAAACAAAACTTTCAAAAAAGAAATATTTTGCAGGAATAAAAATATAGACTGAAAAACTAAGAAAAATATGCAGTAAGTAAGAGCCAAAATTATAAAGATAAATACGAAAGATTGCCCTTGAAACAAAGTATAAAAATATTAAAAAAATTTATTGTTAGCCACTGGAATTCTATTTTACGAAACCTGTTACATCCGGCCTACAGAAAAATATAACCTTCACTATTCGCTTTATCTCTACGCAGTTCCCAAAAAGTACTTTTATCCCATAACCGGTATTTTATTAAAGACCCGGACTACCTTATTGAAGCTGTAAAAAGTTTTGTGGATAACGAACACGGACATGCATACAATAGACTGGGACAACAGGCTTATAAAAAACATGGAAAAAAGTGCAGAAGAACTCGGAATTGCAAGCTGTGTCAAGTTCACTGAACCTGTAACCCGGGAGGACAATTCCCTCTGGATTTCAACGGCAGACCTGCTTGTACTAACATGCCTTTTGAAGACGAAAGCAGAAGGGAAAAGACTTTATAATAAAGAGTGACTTAAACCGATCAAATTAAAAATATTATTAAAAGATATAACTACTAGCGTCATGACAATTTAATTATTGAACATAATTTTTGGCATCCTTATGTCATTATATACTGATTCCGAACTTATAAAATAAGCAATAACTAAATGTTTCTGACACTAGAGACCAAAACCTTACTAAATAAAAAAGAAGTTTCTGAATTAAAACTAGAGACTATCCGTAAAATCCTAAAATTACTACCGAGTTATAATATATAATGCAGAGTTATATAATAGATAATGATATTTGCCTCTGAATTACGCTTTTGAGGATATTGTCGGCGATCAAAGGGATACTCACGATTTATGAAAAAATAATGCATGATGTGATAGAGAAATAAACTTCTATTAGCATTTGCCATATCTGCTCCTCACTGCGTCATATCTGTCCCTCACTACCACATAAAATATAATTCAGGGTCAGCTTCTGAATAAGGTACAAAATGATGACTTGAATAAAGAAAAAAATGATGATTTGAATAAAGAAAAAAACGATAACCCGAATAACTCCGTTTGGATAATAATACTCGACTTCGATGCATTATCCGGAAGATTAATCTTTTGGTTGGACAACAATTTTAACTCAAATGAAAAGGTTAAAAATCGTTATGTTTAAAATAAGTTCAATATTTCAATGAATTCATTACAGAGGGTACTTAATGAAAGCACTTGTTACTGGCTGCGCAGGTTTTATAGGTTCTCACTTAACTGAAAGGCTATTGAATGAAGGCTATGAAGTAATAGGGATTGATTGTTTTACCGATTATTACCCAAAACATATTAAAGAGAATAATCTTCATACATTCATAAACCATGACAATTTTGAGTTTATAAATAAAGACCTGCTCTCTGTTGACAATTATCCAGATGTAGATTATGTCTTCCACCATGCTGCACAAGCCGGTGTCAGGGCATCGTGGGGTAAATATTTTGATACTTATCTTGAAAACAATATCAGTTTAACTCAAAAACTACTTGAATACTATAAAGACAGCAATATTAAAAAATTCGTATATGCCTCTTCATCATCTGTTTATGGGGATATTGACGAATTACCGATGAATGAAGAGTCTTTGTTAAAGCCTGTGTCTCCTTACGGTGTTACAAAACTTGCAGCTGAACATTTGTGCTCTTTGTATTACACGAGTTACAGCGTACCAACCATTTCTTTGAGATATTTTACCGTTTTTGGCCCAAGACAGAGGCCAGATATGGCTATTTTCAAATTTGTTAACAGGATATTTAATGGTAAAGAAATAACAGTTTATGGAAATGGACTTCAAACCCGAGATTTTACTTATGTTGCTGATGTAGTTGAAGCAAATGTTCGGGCAGCAACAGGCGACATTGTTGGAGAAGTGTTTAATATAGGTGGCGGGAACAGTATTACAGTAAATGAATTAATAAAACAAATAGAAATTATTGTTGGAAAAAAGGCTAAAGTAAAATATATAGATACTCAAAAGGGAGATATGAAGGATACAAAATCCGATGTAACAAAAGCAAGAAAGTTGCTTAATTGGAAAGCGAAAACAGATATTATAGAAGGGTTGGATAAATATATCGAATGGTTTAGAAAAAACGATTACCTCTACAAGGACCTGGATCTATAAATCAAGAGGAACTTAAAAACGACTTAACCTGGAACTCCAAATATTCGTTACCACTCAACTAAAGACTGAATGGCTCCTGTTTCATCCCCGCCATTGAGAACAAGCCCCCGGGCTTCTTCCCCGCGTTCCGTAGGTGTACAGTCAGGGAAAATCCATTCTCTATCTTTTAACCGGAGTTTCCAGGATGTTAAAAAATAAAGGATTCTGTAAGATAATTTGAAGTCTAATAAAAAATTAAGTCTAACAAATCAACTTGGGATATACTTCCCAAGCTGAAGTTTTGCAAAGATTTCAGCAGTTTCTTTGTTCATTTCTTCTACAACAAACTCTGCACTTTTCTCTCCTTTTCTATTATTAACCAATCCTATCCTTATCTTTTCGAGATTGCTGGACAACATTTGAATTGTTAATTCCTGGTCATCGATCAAATGAAGTAGATAATTGTAGAGTAGTAGCCCCATTACACAGAGAAACACATGAGCTCTTATCTTTACCCTTTCTGGCATACACCGGTTTTATCGGTATCAATAACTTGTCTTTTAACCATTTCATGTCATCTTCAATCATATTTCGGGAATCATACATCTCCACAATTTCTTTTGTTGTAAATTCCTCTTTATCATTAAACGCAACAGTTTTCCCCATCCCTAAAAGAAACTCCTTTTCATACCAAGTTCCTTTTATGAGATGAGCTTTGACTTTGTTCTTTTTTCCGTTCTCCCACTCTTCTTCGTAATCGGACAGAGGAATCTGATATAAATCTTTACATATAGAGGAGGGTAAAGCTCCGACAACGTGCATTTTATCTAAAACCTGTTTGATGTTATCTGTTGAGTCCATCCCTCTATCAAAAACAATAGTCATTTCCTTTAGAGGAATTTCAATTTCCTCAACACGTTTGCAGATACTATCAAACAAACCTGAAAACAAAGATACATCAGGAACGTTTGATAAATATGTAATTGTATGGAAAGGAATATTATTATTTGAGGTTGTTAAGCCGACTCCTATGAGGTTCTTATCCCTCTTTTGATTAGTATTTAGGAGATATCAAGTTCGATTTTACGGATTGTTTTTTCATCCAATTTTTCCATGTAATTGAGGAAGTCCTGACTTGAGAGTTTGTATTTTGGGTTCCAGAAAAACTACGGTTAAACTGAAAATCCGTATTGTGGAATCCGTATACGCTACAGATTTTAGAAGAAAGCTCAAATTATCCTATATCTCATTTTAACTCCCTGCACACACCTTAAATATTCGTTAGGAACTACTTTTGATTTCCGTATGTTTTCCTCTTTTTCCAGTATAGGGGAACTTTTTTATAATTACAAAGTGGTTTAAAAGATCTTCTCTATAAAATTTCAGTTTATCTGTAACAAAAAGAGAGATTTTACCTGAAAAATAGTTAATAGTTAAGTCAACAAGTTTATCTGCAACATACTGTTTTCTTGGACCTATTACAAAAAATGCTTCAATCGCGTAAGTATTAAGTTATTCACATAGATAGGGATCTTTGAAAGGGAAACAAGAGATTTTTGACGAAACAATGAAGAAGTGACTTAAGTATATAAGTTCGTAATGAGAAACACAACTGGAAAAAGTAGGAATTGTTTAAGGTATTTATATACAGAGATTGCATAATAGCAAAAAGATGTAATTATATAGAAATTTTCTTTATATTGTTGACAAAGGCTTTTTGAAGTAACTGCAATTATTCTTGAGAGAAATAAGAATAAAAAGAGTGAAAAGAAAATTAAAAGTGAAAGAAAAATACTGACTATTTACTCTTACAGCTTTTGTTTATTCAAAGTTTCAGGAAACACTGGTGCTACAGGAGACACTGGTGATACCTTAGAGACATTTAATAAAAAGATGCAAAAGAAGAATATACATCCAAGAAGGATGAGGACACATTGCAAAAAGGAACTAATCAAATCTTGAGTCTTCTGACCTCTATTTCGTTACTCCTCCTAGTTTACGGTCTCTTTATACTTGAAGAAATCCCGGTTAAGGGATATGCAGCTAGCATCTATGACCAGCTTCCTTTACGTTTATATCTAATCCTACTCTTTTGCTACATTTCTTCCATTATACTGGTGCTCTCATGCAGGAACAAAAAAACGATAATTATACTATTACTTATTCATTCCACAGTACTGATGATCCCTTATATGCTTGGATACGTCTCCATAGGTAGATATGGAGAATTTTCACTTATGGGATTGGCGGAAAATAGAGGACTTTTTGATCACCCGGACTCTTCTGTCATTTCAAACCTTTCTCCTACAGGTCCTCTGCTGGTTTCAGCTCTGGACCTGGTATCGGGGTTGGGAAGACAAACGCTTTCTTATTTTTTACCGATTTTATTTTCAATTATGTTCATTACCGGGATGTACATGCTCTGCAGAACTTATATAAGCCGGGAAAAACTTGTCGGTGTAGTCTTGCTTTCCTCGTTTCTTCTATATTTCTGGCACTTTCAGTTTTCGACGTTTCCTTATTACCTTTCTTTTTGCATGGTCCCTATCTATCTTTTTGTGTTAAGAAAAGCAATTTTGGATGAAAACAGGAAAATGCTTATCAGTTTTCCTTTTATGATAGCGTTGCTCCCGTTAGCCCATCCTTTTATTTTTGCGTATCTTATTTGTTTTTCACTACTCCTCATCGTTATAAATGAGATACTAGATGAGAAGAGAGACATTACCAAAATCTTCGGCTTCAATGTTCCTGCTAAAGATGCTGTATTCATTTTACAGGGAAAAAAAGTTCTTTTTCTCTTTTTCCTGACGCTTATCTTGGGGAGCGTCCTATTCTGGAACTATGCTTCCCGTTTTTCCCAAACTTTACCTCCCGATCTTTCCTGGCACATTCAAACTTTATCAGTAACAAGCCTGACCAGTATGTTAGGAGTGGAATCAAATCTCGAGTTCATACATTATTTCAATCTATATTATGGCAAATATTACATTCCGTTAATCTTCATTATTATCAATTCCGTAATCACATGGCAAAATCGTAAGAGGTTTTGCCACCATTATATCCACACATATTCTTACTTTTTAATACTCTATGTAGTTTCTTTCTTCCTGGAGTTGGTCTTTCTATTAAATCCTTTCATACATTATCCTGCGGAAAGATTTGTAAATCTAAGTTTCATTATTTTTGCTCAAATACCTCTACTGGCTTATTCACTCTATATTATCTTTCTCAGGAAGGGACATATACTTGGTCTTGCTTCTGTAATTCTGATCCTGGGCCTTCTCTGGACCTATGGTTTCTTCAGCTGTTTTAGTTCCCCTTATACTGGCGGAATCTCAGAAGGAGTTTCACAAAATGAAGCTACAGGAATGCAGTGGCTATCCAGCACTAAAGCTGTCACCGGTTTCCCCATATCTGAAGAAGGAGAGAACATTGAAAATAAATTTATCTCAGACTCTACCGGCAATTTGAAAGATTCTGACTCGTTTTATGCAGAAATATCACCCGGTTTTGTGTATATCCCGGGCCACTACTTTGAAAGCACAGCTTACCTAAAAAATTCTTCGGAAAATGATCCATGGTATTTTGTGGTAACTACTTTTTCAAAGGAATTAAGAAAGAACAAATTAGAAGTTGAGACCTCAGACTATGTTGGGAACGCAATAAAGTTACCTGAAAGAAACTCTACATGTAAGATCTACGATTCCCTCAATATAGAGATTTATGCGTACTCTACGTAAATGATTGTACATAACTATGAAAGAACAGTAGTCTTAACGGAAAAAAGTTTAAAAAGTCTGCAAATGTGCAAATAGAACAGAATTACTTCACCTGTAAACTTTCTTTTGTTATTTATTTCACAATCTTAATTTTCTTTATTCTTCCTGGGAGTGAACACCAGACAAGCTAACGAAGGGTTAATCCCACATTTGTAGGGTTTATGTTTACCCGAATTGAAGACTGGCTTTAGACCTATCAGCGATGGGAAAGAAACTATAGATCCAGACCTCACAAACCTTTAAAGAGTAGATTTTATTTTTGTATGTATATGTTCCTCTACTTTAATTCCCATTCAATAGAACCTGTTACAGAGAATTGAGACCAAAACCTTGCCTATGAAAAACCTTGCCTATAAGACACTCCTTTTTCTGACAATATTACAAGGTTTCTTGCCGCAAAAAAGTTCTTGCTCCCATCAAAAAGAACTTGATAGATTCTTTAGAACTCTGGTTTTATATGCACATTGCATCAACAAGAATAGTTAGTTGCACATAAACTGACTCCGCTTTGATTATTATTGCCTTCGAATATGTTCGTTCAGAAATATCATCCTTGAAATGGCGTGCAGTATGATTCCTGTAAATATCATAAAAGCCCCTATGATTGTCAACATTACCATGAGGAGCGTGGGTCCGAAACGCAAGTGTCCGCCCATATAATAGTCCTGCAGAAAATACAGCCCCATAAGAAAACCGGCAGATGCCATAATCATCCCTGGAACTGAAAAATAGAACAGGGGGCGCCTGTATTCCATATCTTTAAGAAGCTGGAGCAGAACCCTGGGACCGTGTATGAAGGGATGTTCGGAGGAACAATCTTCAAGATCATATCTGCAGTGGATCTCTACTTCAGTAAACTTAAGCTTATGATCTCTTGCCTGAATAAGAATCTCTGAACCTGCAGACATATCAGTTCCATTGAGGTTTATATTCTCAATGGCTCTTCTGCCATATGCTCGGAAACCGCTCTGGGAATCAGTAACATTGAGACCACCTGCTATATAGGTTGCCACATCAAGAACTTTCATTCCAAACTTACGGTAAATAGGGACATTTTTTCCATTGCCGTTGACGAATCTTGAACCAATCACAAGGTCAAATCCATGTCTTAAGGGCTCAAGGAGCATAGGAATTTCGGAAGGATCGTGCTGGCCATCTGAATCGATTATTACCATAGCACCTGCACCGAGGTTACGGGCCGTGTCGAAACAATTTCTCAGGGCTGCCCCGTATCCTTTGTTTACTTCGTGGCGGACTACATAGGCACCAAGGGACTCGGCGATATCGACAGTATTATCCGTGCTCCCATCGTCCACAACCACAACCCTATCCACATATTTTTTGCAGCCCTTGATGACCTCTGCAATGGAATGGGCTTCATTATAGGCAGGCATGGCTGCAATAGTAATGGTCATATGCAATCATCTACCCCTTTGATGAAAAAACTCAAGAGTCTTATAAACCGATTTTCCATAGATAAATCGGCGAGAATTTCAAATACAGTGAATACATTTTTCAGAGTTATCGCTCCACAAATTTTAAAGGGTTTCTAAGGATAACCTCCAATCAGACTCACAGTGTATCTTTTGGGGGATTTTCATACTCCTCTTTTGGGAAAGAAGAGATACCCTGCAAGTAAGTCGTAGTCCTCAATAAGACGTGTATTTGTTTTAATATATGAGCTATATAAGCATTTAGGCACGAAAAATAGTGAAACAGTATTCCCGATAACGAAAAACAATTAAGCCTGGTTAAAAAACGCATTAGTCAGAAAAAGTGGTTAAAAACCTTCGATATGAATTATACTTACAATATTATGAATGAAAAAATTTGGAAAGACTGAAGAGCCAAAAGGGGTTTCATGGAACTCCGCAACATAATAAAAAAAGAAAAGGCATATCAGTAAGCTCTCTTTAAAAAATGATAGACGATTCAAGCCTTAAGATCAGTCAAATTTGTAATGAATGAATAGTTTTTTATAATAACCTGAAGGAAAAGGGAAAGATATTTTATACAAAAAAAGTAATTTGAGTAGATCGAATTAAAACAATCATTAAAAAAATAGGAATGATTGAAGAACGAAAGCTTTACAAATAAAAAACAAAACCCCTGAATTCCAATTCAGAACTGATCCCAAACCTTCCGGTTCTCGCTCTTCCAGTAAGATATTAAAAGACCGACCGGGAAAATCCGGAAAGGTTGTCTGAATACCCTGCTGCCAAAGGGATAATGAAAAAGGCAGCTTAGCCTGAATACAAGAAGAAATTAGACTGGAAAACCAGAAAAACATTAAAATCGTTTTATGAGGAGTCATATGGCCGGAAACCAGAAGTTTCCATCTGACCTGCTGTTTGTGGTAGGTCTTGTAATTCTTACGGATATCTTCGTACTTACTCCTGCACTAAATGAGAGTTTTATTCGCACTGTCCTTGGACTTCCAATGATATTATTCCTTCCGGGGTATTCCCTTGTATCCCTGCTGTTTCCGACAAAAAATACGCTTGAGGGAATTGAAAGAGCAGCACTCTCTGTAGGAACGAGTGTTGCAATTGTACCTCTCATGGGGCTTGTACTTAATAATACATCATTCGGGATCAGAGAAATACCTCTTCTTGTAAGCCTCTCTGTGCTTATCGTCCTTGTATGCGCAGCGGCATATGTCCGCAGGAAGCAGTTCCCTGAAGAAAAAGCCTTTGAAATCTCTTTCAAAGCTTCCGCCCGTAATATGTTAATTGAAATTATGGGGAAACCGGAATCGACGACGGAAAAAGCTCTCAGGGTTATTATGGCAGTTTCCATTCTGGCCTTGGCAGGAAGTATCGCTTATGTAGCCCTACTTCCTCACGAACAGGAGCCATTTACGGAATTCTATATCCTCGGGTCCGATGGAACAGCTGAGAATTATACGACTGAGTACGTGCAGGGAGAAAGCGGAACAGTCATTATAGGAATCGTAAACCACGAACACAGTACTGTGGACTATACAATGGACGTCAGGCTCGAAAATAAGTCCCTGCCCCTTCCTGAGACCTTGAAGCATATACAACTTGAAGACAACATGACCCTGGAAAAACCTCTTGAGATAACCCCCACTGTTAAAGGAAACAATATGGAACTTCAATTCCTGCTTTTCAATGAGACTGAAAAAAATGTGCCTTACAGGGATCTGCACCTCTGGATTAACGTTGCCGGGGAGGCTTGAAGATGGAAACATATGAAGTTCAGGAGATGGAAATACCTGAGAATAGGGAGAAACAAAAACCTGGACACCTTGGAATGTATATTCCTGAGTATGGGGCGACACAGAAGTCTGATTTAAGAAACAAAGGATTTTACCTGATCATTCCAATATTATCCATCGCTTTAGCGGAATTAATGATCTATTTCGGGATGATTATAGAAGCTATGGAAATACATGCCATCATTCTCCTTGGGCTTACTATTTCCATGCTGTACATAGAAAACGAAGAGATCCAGAAAACTTACCAAGCTCTTATCCTACTGCCTGTCCTGCGACTCGTAAACCTCTCAATGCCGGCTTTTTATGATGTAACCCTTTACTCATTTGTTTTTACTTACGGACTCCTCACAATTCCGGTAACTATTGCAATCACTAGCCAGGGATTTACCCGGGAGCAGTTAGGGGTAACATTCAGAAGGATGTGGCTCTACATTCCACTTTCTATAATCATAAGTTTCCTGCTTGGAATAGGAGAATATCTTATAATAGAGACAAACTACCTCATCCCCGATCTTTCGATTTCCAGCCTACTGGTACTTATCCTTATTATGGTCTTCTTGGTGGGGCTTATTGAAGAACTAATCTTCAGGTCCATTATTCAGAATAGACTCGAAGTTTTTTTAGGTAGCCGGAGAGGCTTGGTGATCACAAGCATCCTGTTCGGATTGATGCAGTCAGGATATGGAAGCATAAGTGAAATATTCTACACTTTCGCAGTAGGTTTTATCATAGGATACATGTTCTACAGAACCCGGAGCCTTCCTCTGGTCACCATGATCCATGGCTTCATAAATGTCTTTCTCTTTGGAGTTTTCCCCCACCTCCTTTAAATTATTTTAAAATTTAGATTCTCCAGGCTTTTTTCATAAAGATGTTTATATGTGTCCTGCCTGTGAGATAGGGCCTGAAAAAAAGAAGGTGTAAAGGAAAAAAAGAAAGAACGGCATTAAACAAAACAGGTAAGAAAAAGAAAAAAGCTATGAAGACTTACAAAAAATCAATTTTTGTGAAGCTTTTTTAAAGAGTTTTGATATTTTTTAAAATAGATATAGTGAACAAAAATAGAAGTTTTAAAGATTCTTCCACTGATTTAAGAGCTTTCCAGAAATTAAGAGCTTTCCAGAAATAAAGAAGACCTTAGATTTTAAAAGTGATCACAAGCTTGTAAAGGACAACCGCACCGAAAGAAAACAGAAGTGGAAGAATTCCCATATTCAAAGAGGTTTTCACAGCATTTCCCCAGTGCTTTGACAGGGGAAGGAAGTCTCTGAGAAACAAAAGTAAAAGTAAAGCCGCTACGGAGACTAATGCACCTTCAGGAACCCCAGGCGTGGTCATCATTGAAAGAGCATCAGAAGAAGCGTAAGTTGATGAAATTAGACTAATAGGCGTGGTCAGAACTCCTTCAGTTGATTACGTATAAGGGAAACAAATGTACAACCTAATATAAAAATCCTACTCCTTTTAATCTTCCGAACTCCATCCATATAAGAAAGAGAGAAAAGAAAAGCATATGAGCCTGAAAATCTTGAAAAAGGATCAATGATATCAACGTTCAGATTTTATCAGTATTGTAACATAATAATACAGGGTTTCAATATTTTCAAGTGATAATTTATTCAAAGCCAATCCAATAAAGTAGAGAACTTTATGAAGATGTTGTTTTCGGAAGACAGGGAAGAAAGGGGATAAATAGATAAACCAAACCAGTTAAATAATTTAAAGTGTATCCAACTTAATACCCACATATATACAAATTAAAGGATGTTGGCACAAGTAACAGGGAAATCACAAAGGTCCCTTGAAGAATCCGGAACTACAGATATCCGGAGCATACGGAAACAGAAAAAGCCAGATATATAGAAACAAATGTTTCCAAACAAGGCACAGTTTAGTTATAAGTGTTTAAAAATATAAATGCATTGGAATTTAACTCGAACCCTCTAATGAACTATAATAAGGTACATGAAAAACTGGGGAACAATATGACCTCAAAAGAATTCAAAATCCATAATTCTTCCAGGATTTACGGTAAATCTGTGATCGGAAAACATACTGTGGTTCTGGAGAATGTAATACTTGGGTATCCAGAACACAAAGTCCTGATGGAAATTCTCAAAAAAAATGTGGAGTTAGAAGACTTCGAATTCCAGGGCTGTAATATAGGCCCGAACTCTATTATAAGGGCAGGCTCTACAATATTCTCCAGCGTAAAAACCGGAAGCAACTTCAAAACCGGACACAACGTAATGATCAGAGAAAATACACAAATCGGGGACAACGTGCTCATCGGGACGAACGTTATCGTGGATGGAAACGTGAAGATAGGAAACAATGTCAGTATTCAGGGAAATGTGTATATTCCAACGAACGTAGTTATCGAAGATAATGTATTTATCGGACCATGCGCTGTTCTTGCCAATGATAAATATCCTATCCGCAAAAAGTACGAGCTTAAAGGCCCTGTTTTGAGAAGAGGAGTGTCTATTGGCGCGAACGCAACTCTGCTTCCGGGAGTGGAAATAGGGGAAGGAGCAATGGTTGCAGGAGGAGCCCTTGTTACAAAGGATGTACCGCCCTGGAAACTGGCGGTAGGGGTGCCTGCTAGAATACGCGATCTTCCGGAAGAGCTTAAAGAATTAAACCGAATATAAACGTCCGTTGAAGAGTATAAACTTATTAAAAAAATCAAAGCTAAGCAAAATAAGTACTATTGAGAGTAATAAGAGGTTATAAAATGATCCCAATCGCCAGGCCCCTGCTGGGCAAGGAAGAGATTGATGCGGTAACGGAGATCATGAATTCAGGCATGATCGCACAGGGACCGAAAGTAGAAGAATTCGAGCTTGCTTTTTCCGGGTATACAGGCTGCGAATATGCAGTTGCAGTAAACTCAGGCACTGCAGCTCTGCATATTGCCCTTCTTGCCCATGGCATTGGAAAAGAAGACGAGGTAATTACGAGTCCATTCACGTTTATTGCTACCGCAAACAGCATCCTTTATACCGGCGCAAAACCTGTTTTTTCAGATATTGAGCCCGATACATATAACATAGACCCTGAAAAGATCCAGGAAAAGATTACTTCAAAAACGAAAGCCATTATGCCTGTCCACCTTTACGGGCATCCTGCAGACATGAAAGCCATAATGGAGATCGCCGAAGACCACAAACTTGTTGTGATCGAAGACGCCTGCCAGTCCCACGGTGCAGAATGCCTCGGGAAAAAGGCTGGCAGTTTCGGGACAGGAGCATTCAGCTTCTACCCTACCAAAAACATGACAACAAGTGAAGGCGGAATAATTACAACTAATGAGAGGAGGATCGCAGAAAAAGCAAAGATAATCAGGGCACACGGTTCAAAAGTCCGCTACCTGCATGAAATGCTGGGCTTTAACATGCGCATGACTGACATTGCTGCCGCAATCGGGCTTGCCCAGCTCGAAAAACTGGATGGATTTACTGTTGCCAGGCAGAAAAACGCAGCCGTACTCTCAGCCGAGCTTCAAGGCATTTCAGGGGTGGTGCCCCCGGTAACAAAACCTGGCTGTACTCATGTCTTCCACCAGTACACAATCAGGGCTAACAGGAGGGACGAGCTGGCAGCTTTTCTGAAGGAAAAAGGAATAGGGACCGGAATACATTACCCAATACCAATCCACAAACAACCCTATTATACGGAACTTGGATACAGGGATTCTTTGCCTGTCTCGGAGAAAGCGGCAGATGATGTTATTTCTCTCCCCGTACATCCGGCTTTATCCGGGGATGATGTGCAGAGAATAGTAAAGGAAACCAGAGGATTTTATATTAATGATTGAATGAGATCCAGGCCGTAACCGCATTCTTGAACAGGAAGTGAAACCTTGATCAGAGTAGGAGTAATAGGCACAGGCGCAATGGGCCAGAACCACGTCCGAATTTACAGCGAGATGGAGGACGTAGAGCTTGCCGGGATATCGGATGTAGACAAAAACAGAGTTGAAGCCATGGCTGCTCAGTTTAAAACGAAAGCCTTTACAGATTACAAGGAAATGTTTGCCGAAGAACTCGACGCAGTAAGCGTAGTTGTGCCCACAAAACTGCATAAACAGGTAGTCCTCGATGCCCTGGAAGCGGGCCTTCATGTCCTTGTCGAAAAACCGATTGCCGACACTGTTGAAAACGCAGACATGATGATCGAAGCTGCAAAGGAAGCAGGAAAAGTTCTTATGGTAGGGCATATAGAGCGTTTCAACCCTGCAGTCATAAGGCTCAAAGAGATTATAGATTCGGGAATTCTGGGCAAGATAGTTTCGATCTCCACCCGAAGAGTAGGGCCTTATAACCCAAGGATAAGGGATGTGGGAGTCATTCTGGACATCGGTGTTCACGATATTGATGTTATCTCATACCTTTACGACAAGAAGATAAAGGGGGTTTATGCCATTGCAGGTGCAGACATTCACTCTTTTGAAGACCACGCCTCAATTATCCTGCGTATGGATAAGAATTTTGCAGGCGTTGTAGAAACAAACTGGCTGACCCCTCATAAGGTAAGGCAACTGACAGCAATAGGAATCAAAGGCGTAGCTTATCTGGACTACATTGACCAGACAGTCGAGCTGCACGACAACGGCTGGATCAGAAAAGCCAAAGTTGAACCTAGCGAACCCCTGAAAAACGAACTCACTTACTTCATAGACTGCATTAAGACAGGTAAAGAACCAAAACCCTGTGGGGAAGACGGCAAACACGCCCTCGAAGTAGCAATGGCAGCTATAAGATCCTACGAGGAAGAGAGACTGATCGAATTAGGAAAGTAAACCGGATAAAACAGAACCGGTGACTGGAATAGAAGTCCGAAAGCTTCAGAGAAAAATAAAGACTATCTAAAAAACATATCTGGAAAGTGATAAGCATGAGCAAACTGGAAAAACTTCTAAAAGAACGGGGCCCTATTAGAAAAATAGGTGTGCTTGGCATGGGGTATGTAGGTATCCCTGCGGCTGTTCTGTTCGCAGATGCTCCCTGTTTTGACAAGGTACTGGGCTTCCAGCGCAACTCAAAAAGCTCAGGTTATAAGATTGATATGCTCAATAGAGGAGAAAGCCCGCTCAAAGGGGAAGAGCCAGGCCTTGAAGAACTAATCGGAAAGGTTGTGAAAGCAGGCAAGTTTGAGTGCACCCCTGATTTCTCGAGAATCTCCGAACTTGATGCAGTTACACTTGCAATTCAAACTCCTTTTGCAAATCCCAAAGACCTGGAACCCGATTTCAGTGCCCTTGTAGAGGGGATCAGGAACGCAGGAAAATACCTGAGACCTGGTATGCTCGTAGTCCTCGAATCTACGATCACTCCCGGAACAACCGAAGGAATGGCAAAGAGTATCCTTGAAGAAGAGTCCGGGCTAAAGGCCGGAGAAGATTTTGCCCTCGCGCATGCCCCTGAAAGGGTAATGGTAGGCAGGCTCCTGAAAAATATCCGGGAACACGACAGGATCGTAGGCGGAATCAATGAGGCAAGCACAAAAAGAGCCGTTGAGCTGTACTCTCCCGTGCTCACGGTCGGGAAGGTTATCCCTATGAGTGCAACCGCAGCTGAGGTTACAAAAACCGCAGAAAATACTTTCCGCGATCTTCAGATTGCCGCAATCAACCAGCTTGCCCTTTACTGTGAAGCCATGGGCATAAACGTCTATGATGTGAGAACTGGAGTCGACAGCTTAAAAGGTGACGGCATTACAAGAGCTATCCTCTGGCCCGGGGCAGGAGTCGGAGGCCATTGCCTGACAAAGGACACCTACCACCTGGAAAGGGGAGTCAAGATCGGAAAGGGAGAGATTGACTATCCCGAAGGTGCGGACTCGATTTATGTACTTGCAAGAAAAGTCAATGATTTCATGCCTGTACACATGTACAACCTGACTGTTGCAGCCCTTGAGAAGCTTGGAAAGAAGCTGGAAGGCTCAAAGGTTGCAATTCTCGGATGGGCGTTTATCAAGGACTCGGATGATGCCAGAAACACTCCCTCAGAACCTTACAGGGACCTCTGCCTGAAAGCCGGAGCCAGTGTTATGGTACACGACCCGTACGTAGTAAATTATCCGAGCGTTGAGATCTCCGATAACCTGGAAGAGGTTGTAAAAGACGCGGATGCTGTAGCAGTGCTTGCGGGGCACAGTGCATACTTTGATGTGAAAGCCGACTGGCTAAAGAAAGTAAGCGGAAAAACAAATCCGGTTATTGTTGATGGGAGAAATGTAGTTGAACCGGATGAATTTATTGAAAAGGGGTTTGTGTATAAGGGGATTGGGAGGGGAGACAGAAACTCGCATGAGATAAAATAAAGAGGAAGAAATCTCCCCCTTAAGGCATTTGTTTAGATTTTATTCCGGGAAAAAAGGCGAAAGTTATTTTTTAGATTTCGATTTCAACTACTGCAACCCAAATCATTATTGGGCTTGCAGACCGCCTCCCAATTGCAGTGGGTTTGGTGACTAGTTGAATCTCACAAGTATTTTTGCCAGAGGGCATCAGAGCAACATCAGAAGGCATCCTCGATACTTTTGTTGAGAACATTTTTGTCAGAATCAATGTTAACCGACTGATTCAGATAGTCTGAGTATTTGCAGTTAAGGTATAAATCAGCGTATGAATTAGAATATATTTTATTTTTTGTAAACATGATATTATTCAGGGAATTATTCTGATAATCAGATGGACTGGAAGTGTAAAGTTGTTCTGTGTTTGGAACGCCAAAATACAGACCATCCTTTTCAAAAGCTTTATCTCTGACATAAAAATAATTGCAAGTGTAATTTACAGATCCAGGAATTTCAGAAGAGTTCAAATAATTAAAACATAAATAATCCTTGGAAGTAAGCGCTAGAAAATACCTTTGCGAAAAATAATCAGATAAAACACAAGACTCAGAAGAAGCATATGAATCTAAATAATTAAATCCATCAATTTCTTGTTGAGTGAAGTAATTTCTTGGACCATCTTCATATATAAAATTAGAATTCGTGTTGCTATTAGTAATCGAAACAAAGCTAAAAAATAAAGGAATTAAAAAAACAGCTATGCAACATAATGTTTTCAATTTATCAGTAAAGAGAGACTTAATAACTATATAAATCCCGACCCCTACAGATAAGGCTATAAATGGAAATACAAATAAACTGAATCTGTCGAACTGCAACAACTCCATAGTTTTCCATAGCAATTTTAAAGGAGAAGGGAAATAGAGCATAAAACATGCCAACGAGAAAAGACCAAAAGCACCCTTGGATTTACTTCTCTGGTATGATATAAGATATTTGACTCCGATTAATGCAAAAAATAAAGAAACATAAACATCCAAATTTGAAAATAGAAGATTCAGTAAATTTTCATTTAAAATAGAATTTATGTTATATTGCATAATAAAGCTATCTTTATAGAAGAGACTTGTTAAATGTTGACCCACTACTTCTGATGTAAATCCATAAGCCCCATAAATCCAGTAACTGATGAAAAAAACATTGAAAAATACAACAAATGTAGCTGATATATATCCATGGTCATTACTCAAGTATTCGCATATAAGGAACATAATAAAGAGAATAGAGATTTGTGCAGCTGATACTTGATGAGCCAGTACGATTGAAAACACAAATAACAATGTAAGAAATTTGAGATACCGATTAGTGGTAGAATTATTGATACTGTCACTGATACTGCTACGGATATTATTACTGATACTGCTACGGATATTATTACTGATACTGCTACGGATATTATTACTGATATTATTACTGATATTATTACTGATATTATTACTGATATTAGTATCGACATTAATCCTATAAAGTAAGTAGAATAAGATAATAAAAAATACAAACGCAAATACTCTAGTAACCATATAGGTACCATGAAACAGGATCTCAGAACTCCAAGAGTAAACTAAACAGCTTAAAAGACTTATTTGTTTATTATTTGAAATAAGATAATATAGCATATATATAAACAACAACACAACGACAAAAACAGGAGCAGTAATCAAAAAAAGAGAATTAGTTATATTCATATTCATAATATGAGCAGTTGCTGCAACTAAAATGTGATATAAAGGAAATTTGCTATAAAAGACCATAGATTCAGGAAGTGTGTTCCCAGATTCAGCAATAATTGTGGCATAATGGATATGAGGTAGTATGTCAGTAAAACCAAAATAGAGTGGGTATACAAAAGTAACACCATAGATAAAATTTAGCATTAATGCGGCAATTTCTACGAGTATTATTGAACTAGATGTTTTGCGAGAGAATATTTGAACAAATACAATTAAGTACAATAGTAAAAGTAATAAAATGTAAAATTCAGATCTATCATTAGTCAAAAGTAAACACACAGCTGACCAGATGAAGACGATAATATATAGTTGTGTTAAAAGATTGTTATTTAGTGAAAAAACATAAATATCGTTAAATTCGAGAGATAAGTTTCTCGCAAAAAAGATAAATAGAGCAGAGACCACTACTACAATTGATAGAAGAGTTATATAATAATAGATACTTTGCAACTTCATTAAAAAGACGGATGATATGGAAACAACAACGGCTAATATAAGAAAAAAAGGGTGTGCATCAATAAAACGTTCAATGTAAGAATTGCCACTCATTTTTTCATCAAATCCTATTCAACTGTCATCGGTTAATCATCGGTTAAGGAATTTTCTTGCATGCATGTCATCGATTTTAGAGAAAAATCAGTCTCAAATTTAAAACATTGAGAATAAAATCGAGACATTGTTCCAACTTCATATCAATATTTTTAAGACGTTACAGAAATAGGGCAATTTATCATGATCCTTTCTTAACTGAAGATGCATAAATCCCTATTTGACAATAAATTATGAGTTTTTACTTTTATTAAAATTGTTAAGAACTTTACAAGAAATATGTTCGACATTTTCCGCAGCAACCCTCCAACTATGATAATTCTGAATGAATTTATAACCATTAGTTCCAATTTTTTCGCAGAGAGTGTCGTCTTGTAATAATCGTACAATAGTTTTACCTAAATCGCATACATCCTCAGGAGCTACAGAGATACCACCATTTGAAGTAGAAAGTAACTCTTCTACACCTGTTATTTTACTTGCAACGACAGGTTTACCGCAAGCGAGATATTCATATAATTTTAATGCAGATAAACCTATCCTTTCATTTCTTTCAATGACAAAAGGTGCGACACAAATATTACTAGCATTAATATAAAATGGAACGGTTTCATAATCGACGTAGCCTGTAAACAGATAGTTTTGAGAAATATTCAAATGATTTACAAGTTTTACCAGTTCATCGAATTTTGGACCCTCACCTACAATTACAAACTTCGTATTAGGACATTTACTCAAAATATATGGACTCGATTTTATTAAATAATCTACACCTTGCCAAGGAGCCAAATGCCCAACAAAACAAATATATTTATAATTTGCATCTAAATTTAGAGTCTCCAATACACTTTTTCTATCCATTGGCTTAAAAAGGTCAGTATTAGCACCATTTTCAACTACCGAAATTTTATGAGATGGAATTTCATAAGTTGATTGAAGAAATTCCTTCAATTTAGGTGTAACTGCTATAATATGTGTTGCACACGAATATCTGTTAGATAAAACCAAGTGCAAGATTTTAGCAATTGACCTGGGTAAAAGACCTGTTTCATTAGAGATCCCATTTACCTCCACAACTACAGGAATATTAAATAGCAAAGATACATTACAACCAGTCCCAAAAAAGTGAGCTCTTTCATAAATAAGGTCACACTTATTTCGGAGTAAATAGAAACAACAAATAAAAAAAGCATTTATAGAAAAAGTAAATGCTCTCAAAAAATTAATATCAAGATATCCACATCTTTTGAAAGTTAAATTATTCCCAAAATCTGGAGGATATTTAGTAGGAGAGACAACAGTGATAGAATTATTAATGGACAAATTTCTCAATATTTCCCTCACATGAGTAGAAGAACCGTCAGAACCATTTAGATCCGGGAAAGAAATATATAATATATTCATAAAAACACCTTGAGGACATAATTTCAAAGAAATTTACATGGTGAGAGTGAGGTAAACTTGTTCGGTATCCTGAGCCACTTTTTCCCAAGAAAATTCTTTAACTTTATTCAGAGAGTTCGCTCCCATTTTTAGCCTCAACTCTTTATCATTCAAGAGATAAATTATTTTTTTAGCAAGGTCATTGTAGTCTCCGGTTTTAGTTAGAAATCCATTACAATCTACATCAATAATTTCTTTAAAACATTCTAACCCGCTTCCAACCAAAGGTAAGCCTGAAGCCGCAGCTTCCATTAAAGTAAGTGGAAAGGCCTCTGATAACGAGGGTAATACAAAAACATCTGCCGCTTTATAGTGTAATATCTTCATATCATCATCAATAAAACCTGTAAATAGAACGTCATTGTCAATACCAAGTGTTTTTGCCATTTCTTTCAGGTTATTTTTCCAAGATCCTTCACCAACAAGAACCAAATAAGAATCCGGAGATTCCTGTACTATTTTTTCCATTGCTTTAAGTAAAACGTCAGGAGCCTTTCTCGGGGTAAGGCTACCTACAAAAAGAATAATAGATTTATCTTTTGGTAAATTCAATAAATTTCTACATTCTTCTTTTGAAAGAGGGATATCAAAATCATCGAGATTTATACCATTAGGTATAACTTCTATTTTTGAGAAATATTTTTGTAAAGAGCGCGAATCTGCAACGTGGCTTTCAGAGAGACCTATGATAGAATTTGTGCGAGTCAAGATAAAATCACATAAATAATTATTGAACAAAAAAACCCCGATTCTGCGTTTTAGACCTCCATATCCACCAATCCAGTCCCCATGATGAGTAATAATAAAGGGCTTGTTTTTTATCATGGAAAAGAAAAGAGCAGTTAATGGGGCTGGTAGGTTTCCCATATGTGCATGTACAATATCCAAACATAAGTCAGAAATAAGAGGCTTATATAATAAGTCAAGAGAAATTGGAGCTTGACCGATAATAAAATTCTTTTTATACCTATATATCTTTATTTTCCCATAATCTTCTATAGAGTTAGTTGAGTTTATTGAAGAGGTAAAAATAAAAATTTCATGCCCTCTTTTTGCCATTTCTACTGCTAAGCTATAGGCAACATTTTCTACCCCTCCATCGTGAGAATGAAAAATCACTTCCCCTGTTAAAGGATTTTTATATGGAAATCGCGTTGTAAAATATCCAATTTTCATAGTTCCACCGGACTGATCACATAAATTTATTAGGTCCTTATTCAAGTTTAGTGATAAAACTGTACTGCCAGTAATAGCTATTTTAGATATTTTAAACCAACTCTTCATAAAGCTTTATTGTTTCCTTCACGGTGTCCTTCCAGGAATAGTTTTCAACAACATTTCTTCTTCCATTTTCCCTGAATTCTTCTGCAAGAGAAGAGTTTGATAGCACTTCTGAGATTCTGTCTCCAAGGGTTTGGGAATCTTTAACTGGGACCAGTATCCCACCACCATCGACAATATCGACAAGCTGCGGAAGCCGGGAGCAGACTACAGGGATTCCACACGACATTGATTCTAGAATTGTCCTTGGGACACCTTCCTCAAGGCTCGGAAGTACAAAAACACTTGAATTTTGATAAAGACCTGCAAGTTCAGAGTTCTGAACAAAATCCTTCATTATAATACTGTTACCCAGATTCAGGTCATTTATTTTTTGAACGATACGGTCTTTTTCCGGACCTTCCCCGATCATTGTGAGAGTAGCTTTGGGGTGCCTGGATTTTACAATATTGAAAGCATCAATAAGATATTCGAGCCCTTTTCCTCTTGCATATCTGCCAACCCAGAGCAAGTTTTTTTTGTCAAAAGAGGTTTCCTTTGAAGGAACAAAAAGATCAGTATCGATGCCGTTGTGTATCACTTTGATTTTTTGGGATTTGATTCCGATGTCAACAAGTTCCTTTTTCTCGGATTCAGTGTAACAGATGATTTTATCTGCTGCTGCAAATGTAAGCCTGGCACCAGTGGCCGTATAAATGTTCTGGAACCATTTGGGAGCAGTCTGTGAGTTCAGGCCATGATTGGTTATGACAAGGGGAGTTGAACCCAACTCTCTTGCAACTGCACTGAGGTTAGTTGAAAAGAACAAGTGGGAGTGTGCATGGATCACATCATACTTTGACTGGTCTTTAATCAGATTAATAAACATATTCGGTGTGATGGAATTTCCAAGTATTTTTACAAGTGGTTTGAAATTCCTGACATGATAACCGCCAAGAGCTTCATATTCACATTTGATGCCCTCAGACGCAGTATAAACGGTAACATCATGTCCCATTCTTGCCTGCTCCTTGGACATTTCATGGGCATGGATGCAAATTCCTCCAACCACATGAGGATAAAGGTCAGGAGCAATGCGCAATATTTTCAAGAAAAAGCCCTCTTTTTTAATGTATTTTAATTCATTTTTTAATGTATCCCATAACCTCACTGTCAGTATAAAACAATTCCCGTCAACACTATAAACATTAATATAAGAGTTTTCACAAACCTTCAACCCACTTAATTTTTTTGATATTCTGCATAATTATAGCCAATATCCCATAGTTTCTGATATAATATTATAATATGAACTCCAGCAAACTACGGAGAATTGAAAATCTTATTGCAGCAAGAATATATCAAAAGAGATCAAAGTAGTGAATGCTTCAGCTAATAAGCCTATCAGGATAATATGAACCGAGAGAAAAACAGGAAGTTTTCCAAGTGTAAGAATTAAAGGTAGCTGACTAAAAATCGTTCTTGAGAGCAACCGTAAGTATAAAGGCTTTAGGACCAGAGGCTTTAGGACGTTATAAAAAAGATGTATAAAAAAACTATAGAACATGTCTATTCCGTGACTTTTTTTGGGTTCCATTCATCTTTTTCATAATTATAATCACTCTCCTTAAACCCTGTTTTTATTTTTAGGTGCCAAACAGGCCAAAATATATTGCAGCAAACTTAATAAATATTTTTAGGCATTGTCATGCGTTTTTTATAGTTTGAAGTTCTATTTTGAAGGGGGGACATATACAAGAAAATAAGATTGAATAAAATAATTTATTTTGATAAGTAGAGGAGGAATTTATCATATAGGAGACACTGCATAAGCAAGAGAACAATTCTTACTCAAGCGGTTCTCCTCAATTGAACTAATGTTAATTGAACTGTATATTTTTCAATAGTTCGTTATAAAAAACTAATGTTAGGGAGTGGAAGCTATTTGAAAAATTTAGCTATTCTGATTGCAAACTGTATTATTTATTTAAAGCATTATTCGGGCAACTTAATAAAGATTTTCATAGAAAACTTGTTGAGAAATTTAAGAATATTATCTGCGGAGAAATTTAAGAATAAATATAATGTCCAGACGTTTGCGAGAGTAATGTTAAAACGAAAATTAGGAATACTTTGCCTGTCAGGATGTCTTATCCTTACAAGTATTCCTACAGCCTTATGCATAAGTCCAGCACCCACTGTATATGTTTCCGGAGACGGAAGCGGAGACTTCAACTGCGATGGGAAGGACGATCATGTTCAGATAAACCAGGCTCTCAAATATGTCAAAGATAATTCTGCATATACAACTGTCTACCTTAAAGGGCCATTTACATACGTCATTGACAGCCCTCTTCTGATGTATAGCAATACTATCCTGGAAGGAGATTCCAATGCTGTTATCACAATCGAAGATGATAATTCATGGGGGAAGGATATCCCTCTAATAAAACAGGCTTCTCCCAGTAAAACAAACCCTGGTAAAATAATCATTCGAGGCTTTGAAATCGACGGCAACTATGAAGGAAACACCGACAAACCACGCGGGAGCAGTTATCACACTTTAATGTGGTTCTATTATGATGATGTTGAAGTTTACAATATGTATTTACATGATAGTCATAATGACGGACTCAAAATTAAAGAGAGTAACTCTGTCAAGTTCCATGATAACAAGATTTACAAGCTTGGTCATGAAGGTCTTTATGCAATCCAATGTGAGAACATTGAGTATTACAACAATACGTGCAGGACTAAAACAAATTCCGCTTGCCGCCTCTACAATTCCAATCACGCAAAAATACATGACAATATAATTTACACTGAGTTTGAGTCGGACGCAGGAGGTCCCGGAATTCAGATACAATATATTAGGAAAGATGTAGCTCAGCCGATGAACGATATAGAGGTGTATAACAACACTATATATGATACATATGGTCCAGGGATCTGGCTTATAGCTTATGGGGAATCATACGCAAAATCCGAGGCAGCAAATGTCCACATACACCACAACATATTCTATGATTGTGGTACACAACCGAACTACGATTGGGTATGTGGTATAGTAACAAGCGGGTTTGATAATACCACCATAGAAAACAATGTTTTTGATGGAAATTATCACACTGCAGTCGCGCTACAGGCTCCTTTTAATCTTAATCCCCCGGGAACAGGATACACGACAATTGTACGTAATAATATAATTTCAAATACTAAACAAAGAAAATATAAGCCTTCAGGGACTGGAAATGGAGTGGTTAATTACCTCACAGGAACTCATTCCTTTATACTGGAAAACAATTGTTTCTACAATAACACTGGCGGAGATTACAAGAACACCGATGCATCTAGTTCGGATATCCATGTTGATCCGCTTTTTGCAGACCAGGCTAATCATGATTACCATCTTAAGTCATTAGCCGGTCGCTGGAACGGGGAAACATGGGTTAGGGATAGCACAAGTTCCCAATGTATTGATGCAGGGTCCGCCTCTTCTGACTACTCAAATGAACCTGAAGATAACGGAGATAAAATAAACATCGGAAGATATGGAAACACTATATATGCATCCCTTTCAGGGATTAACTCGGATACCGCATTTGATGACACCACATCTGATGACACCACATCTGATGACACCACATCTGATGATCTCACAGATAACACTACACCTGATGACACTACACCTGATGATCTCACAGATAACACTACACCTGATGAGAACGTATCCGATGAAAATATCATTTCCGAAGTTGAAGTATATGATAATAGGCTGCGTGAAGCATCTTCCTTTACCGTCTACCAGACTTCATCCTTCATTGACGCAGGTGGGATGAATAATGTCAGATACAGGGATGTGATGGGATTCGACTTGAGTGAATATACCGATGCCTCGCAGATTGGAGCTGCCACTCTTTCTCTCTACTGGTATTACCCTTCGGGGACTACAAGGCCTGAAGACACAGTCATTGAGGTTTACAGGCCTGCATCTTCCTGGAATTCAAACTATGTAAGCTGGAACAGGAGGGACAGTGGGGTTGCATGGAAGAACGCCGGAGGAGACTGGTACGATAAGAACGGGGTACTACAGGGAAGCACGCCGTATGCCACAATAACAATCAAAGGAAGTACCCTCCCGGATAACAGGTATTATGAGCTTGATGTAACCGAGCTAGTAAAAGAATACGTTAGTGGAGAATACGAAAATACAGGGTTCCTGATTAAAGCAAAAACTGAAAGCAACAATTACATCGCATTCTGCAGCAGTGACTACGGAAATGGAAGCAAAGAACCAAAGCTTAGCATAGCAAAGAAAGTAGCTTCAGTGACGGCGCCTGCGGCGACTGTAAATGCAACTATTACCGGTGCAAAAGATAACAGGCTGCGTGAAGCATCTTCTTCCACTGTTTACCAGAGTTCGTCCTTTATTGATGTTGGTAGTATAAGTGGGGTTGGAAGGTATAGAGACATAATGTGGTTTGACCTGAGCGAGTACACAGGCTCTGCTGATGTTAGTAATGCCAATCTGGATCTCTTCTGGTATTATCCTTCGGGGACTACAAGGCCTGAAGATACAGTCATTGAGGTCTACAGGCCTGCATCTTCCTGGAATTCAAACTATGTAAGCTGGAACAGGAGGGACAGTGGGGTTGCATGGAAGAACGCCGGAGGAGACTGGTACGATAAGAACGGGGTACTACAGGGAAGCACGCCGTATGCCACAATAACGATCAAAGGAAGTAGCCTCCCGGATAACAGGTATTATGAGCTTGATGTAACCGAGCTAGTAAAAGAATACATTAGTGGAGAATACGAAAATACAGGGTTCCTGATTAAAGCAAAAACTGAAAGCAACAATTACATCGCACTCTACAGCAGTGATTGTGGGAACGAAAACCAAGAACCAAAACTGGATATAGCATATACAACTTGATATGCAGGGATATTCCGAAATTCTTTACTCTAGTGTCCTGTCAATTAAATATGCCATATGAAACAGATTATATAGTCATTCATTATTATTCAATACTTGATAATTGACTCGACACTAGGATTAATTTCTATGCAGATGTCAAGGAAAAAATATGCTCGCAAAGTTCCGGAATTATTGAACATACTTTGAAAGAACTTGCAAGAATCAGAGTATAATGCTTTTTATTTCACAAGAAACAGGAACTACAGACTCATGATTCCCAGAAATTGCAGATGTTTTCTCCACTTGTTAACCAGGCATTATTCTCAGAACAGTATTTAAGCACATTTTCATAGAATTTCAAATTTTCTCCCCGCATTTCTGTGTTATGCCAGAGAATTGTTATTACTCCTTTACACTCTTCCACGATATCGATGAGCCGCTTTGTAAGCTCCCAAGCCCTTTCAAGACCAAGCTTCATATAGTTCTCCTGAAGAGTGCGATCCATGATTGTTAGAGGGATTTCAAGAATCTCGATTTCTTTTTCTGTTTCAACGTTATAAGGCCTGAACGGATGACACATGCCGTTTCGAAACCCGGCGCAGTCGGAGTATCCAAACGTGCTGTCGTATTTGAACCCTGCTTTGCTCAAAAATTCCCAGGTGTTTGGGACTATGAACCTCAAGTAGTGGTTCCGGTATCCGATTACTTCTTTTCCCAGAACTTTTTCGAGCCTGCGCTTTTTTTCCTGGATATCTGTAAGGCTATTGTAGGACTCGTGCCCGCCGTGCAGGCCGACTTCCCATCCACTGTCGGATATGAAGCCTATTTCGGATTCAAGGTCTTTAATGTTATAATTGAAGTCAGCTTCCTCAGGGTTCAGTGAAAGAAAATAGAAACTGGATTTTGCATCATACTTTGCTTCCAGTTCCATTATTTGCTTAAAGTTCCAGTATGGATTCCAGGGCCTGTAAGTTTTGGAAAATGGCAATTTAAAGGCATCAGTAAACTTTCTATCTATAATAGCTTTTGTAGAAGACATTATCCTTTTAGGATAAACAACATCAATGTCATGGGTAAAACATACCGCAAAATTTTTATTTTCAGGGTACTCCAGCTCAAGATTATTAGAGATTAAAAATTTAGAAACAGTTGGTTCAAAAATATCCCTATGATTGCTAAGATAATAAGGGAATCGTTCGTACTCGTCGGTAAACGGAGAGTTGTACTCTTCTTTTTTAGTGTAAAGATTCCAAAGGTCTTCTCTTTGTTTAATTATCTGAGTAGTTCCCACCAATCGATTACGACACTTCTTAAGAGCATAGTTTTCCATCTTCACACCTACCTGAGATGTAATACTAATCGAATGCAAATTGGCAACCAGAAATTCTTTATTTCGAAAAAGCCCTATTTAGGCTTTTTCGGGACAACTTCGGATTATTCAGTCTTCTCATATACAATATCGTGTAAAGTTCTCATCAGGGAGCATCTTTTGCTGTAATAACTCACAATATAAAAAGGCATAAGCTTCGGGGAAAAGCCCATGATAAAATCCGCAAACCTGGGAACGTTGGCTGCCATAACATTCATATATTCAAAATTTCTGGACTTCAGATCAAGAAACTCATTATAATAGAGAAGGGAATTTGCACCCATCCTGCCATAAGCCGGATTCAGAGCTGAAGACCAGGTGACAGTGCATTTCTTACCATAGAGGTTTAGGTGGGATGCAACGGCCTCTCCTTCAGGAGCCTCTGAAACAAACATGTAACCAACATCTTTTTCCTGAATTAGTTTAAACACCCTTTCGAAAAATTCCTTTGGAACCGGAGGTTCCAGATTCTGTTTTTCGTAGACCAGGGAAAATAGGCGATAATATGTATCAGGATCGTTTATGACCCTTGTTTTAAGCCCTGCCTCTTCTGCGGTTTTAAGCTCTCTGCGGATCTTTCTCGAGATGTTATTATCAATGTTTTCTTTGAGGTCCAGTTTATAAGTATAACGTACACTTGAATTCCAGCCATTCCAGGTAAAAGGCCTGATATCCTCAAAACCCGGAGAAAATACAAGATTAATACTGTCAAATCCCTGCTTGCAGAGGAACTCTCTCAGAGAATTAAGAATTTCGTGGGTATCCTGAACACGCTTGCTCACTTTGGAACTTGCGCTTTCCATTATAAGGGGGCCACTATAGTGAGTCATATTAGAGATAGAAGACCCTATTTTCAGGATTCCTTTGAAGTTCCTGACAAAAAGGGGGCATCCCCCTACAAGTTCACCATTTCTGAAACATCCATAAATCCTTAGATCCTTTGAAAGAACATCCCTGAAAATTCCCAGAAAATCGCTTGTGTGAAAGAGAGTGCCCGATGAAGCTTTTTCAACAAGCAGGTCCCATTTCCCGTATTCAGACGGCGCTAATTCCCTGACTTCAATTTCGTCCATTTTAAAACTCCATGTAATAGATGAGTATTAAGATCTGATAAATCCTCATGAAAGTATAAAATACAGATTTCAGCCCTCATCCTTCGATGCCTGATTTACATACCCCGTCAACCGTTTTGCAACGCAGTACCAACCTGTAATTTTAAGTAACGTAAGTAACCTGTGGGATAATTTATCTTTTGTCAATTAAACCAGATAGTTTCCCTGAAAAAACACATCCTATTTTCGATTTATTGTGAAACCTCCGCTTAGATAACCAAACGAAGATCCTCAAATGCACATTGTTATATGAAATATTAAATGTTTTTGCCTTAGACCTTGGTGTTTTACCCTGAAATAAGTTCGCTTTGAAACTTTTTTTCCATTTGTCCATATTTTCACAACCCAAACAACCTCACTCCATTCTGAATTTTGCCTCGATTGGGAATCCGGGAGGGAAAAGATACGACTCTAAAAACCAGTAAGAATTACTAAAAGCATGCTCTTCTGAGTATATTATTCCCTGTAAAATTTTCTAAGTTATTAAAAAATTGAAAGAAAGGAGTTTTTCACCGATTTCCGCCAATAAAGCCCTAAAATCTTAATATTATCAGCAAGTAGAGTGGTTTCTTTTAACATAATTGGAGAAACTTAAACACATAAGATTTTTGTACCATTTGCAACCAATGCATAATATGTATGTGTTGTACACAAGACAAAGTCATAGAACCTGAAAAGCAGGTAAAACGCGAAAAATCTGTATATTGACTAAAACCAGGAAAAATGCCTAAAAGATATACTAATATCCTGATGGAATTTCGCTGATAATACGTTCTAAGAGAACTTTACCAAGTTGTATGGGTTAATGTCCAAAGGTACAGGGATATTAAATGAATGAAAAATGTATAAAATATGTTTGTGATAACAGGAAAAAAATTGGAATAATTATTATAATCCATATTTTTTTGACCATAATGGGCACAGCTACCCCTTCCAGCGCACCACATGACATGACTGTTTATGTGGCAGGCGACGGAAAAGGAGATTTCAATTGCGATGGGGTAGATGACCAGATAGAGATCAATAAAGCCCTCGTTTATGTGGCAGAAAATCCTGAATTCACTACCGTTTATTTGAAAGGCCCCAACACTTATGTGATCTCAGACAAAATTCGCATCGGGAACAATACGGCCCTGAAAGGGGACCCTACAGCCGTGATAAAGCTCAAAGACAACGCAGATTGGCCGCATCAAAGACCGCTGATAACTCAGATGAAAAGCTCCGGAAACCAGAACATCACCATAAGTGGATTTGAGATCGATGGAAACTATGAAGGTAATACCGAAAAAATGAGAGGAGATGGATACTACAACCTGATCCATTTCATTAATTGCGACAATATAAATATTAGTAATATGTACATGCATGACAGCCACGGAGACGGACTGAGAATAAAAGACGGCGAAAATATAAAATTTCACGACAACCGAATTTACAAGCTTGGTCATGACGGCCTTTATGCAATCGAATGTCAGAATGTAGAAGCATGGAATAATAACGTGAGATGTAAAACAAATTCTGCACTGAGAATCTGGAACTCAAACCATATAAAATTCTATAATAACACTATATACACCGAATTCGAGGATGATGCCGGAGGGCCTGGGATTCAGATACAATATATTAGAACATCCGAAGCTCGGCCGATGAATGATATTGAAATCTATAACAATACAATTTATGATACGTATGGGCCAGGGATCTGGCTTATAGCATTTGGGGAGCCATACTCAAAAACCGAGGCACAGAATGTTCATATCCACCACAACATATTTTATGGCTGTGGCACACATCGGACTTATGATTGGCTGGGTGGGATAGTGACAAGCGGGTTTTATGATACCCTCATAGAAAACAATGTGTTTGATGCGAATTATAACGCCGCTGTTGTGTATACGTACCCAACCGGCTCACGTTATGACATTGATTTTACTCCAAATGGTACGGATGGGGAGTACACGACCATCGTGCGTAACAACATTATAATAAATACTTTAAGACGCAAGTACAGCCCGGAAGGAACAGGTTATGGAGTTATTGATAACTTCCCGGAAACACACAGCTTTATACTGGAAAATAACTGCATGTATAAAAACAAGGGAGGGAACTACAAGAACTGCACGTCAACCGCTGATATCCATACAGATCCGCTATTTGTAAACGAGTACAAACATGATTACCACCTGCAATCGTACTCTCCTTGCATTGATGCCGGATATCCCCTCTCTGATTACTCAAAAGAACCAGAGGACAACGGGGACCGGATAAACATTGGGAGATACGGAAACACAGAATACGCCACTGTATACAAAGAATCAAAATGGAGACAGACGGTTTTACCTGCATGGGAAACTTTCAGGACGAAACTGAGGACACTCCTTTGATTTTGCCTTATGGCTCTCACTAAAAACCTATAAATTTGTTTTTTACCAAAAAGTGTTCCTTGTTTTTTGTCTCCACAAAAAACGAGGAGCAATTCCTCTTTCTTGTAAGGCTTTATCCGGCAATCCCATTCATTAACTTTCTTAAGTAGAAACGAGATTTTGGGACAGACTCCTTTGTAATACCATCTAACCATTTCAGATAGCACTCTTCAAGAAGGTATAGGCTCTTGTACGCTGAATGACAGGAAAAATATATTTAGTAACAGATTAAATAGGAAGAAAGACTGAAAAACAGAAATAACAGAAAACTTTCATATATGATAACCTTAACAGTGTTTACTTAAATTTCAAAGATGGAAAAAGGCATGTCTAACTTTATTACTAATGTACTAAAAATAGTATCTGGAAGCGTGGTTGCACAGGCCCTGGGCATGTTCCTCATTCCCATCATCACCAGGATTTACAGCCCAAATGATTTTGGGGTTTTTCAACTAATTCTCTCGATATCAGGCATTCTTGCAATATTTTCTACTTTTTCATACCAGTTCTCGATCATGCTTCCAAAAGAAGATGAAGATTCTGTAAATGTTGTAGTACTCTGTATCATACTTGTTACCCTTATATCATTACTGACAGGCATTGCAATATTATTTCTTCCCAAAAATATTGATGATATACTGAGTGTAGCCGGAGCTTCAAGATATTTAATTTATCTTCCAATAATAGTCCTCCTTAACGGCTTTTTTTTCGTACAGAACTACTGGCTTTCAAGAAGGGTTCGTTTTGGAACAATAGCAGGAGCCAGAGTTTCAAACACCTTATTGGGAAAGGTGTTTCAGATCGGACTGGCAGAATGGATCGTATCTCCCGTGAGCCTGCTCCTCGGAGTTATTGCAGGATACGTGTTTGCAGACCTTTTCATGCTCAAGAGTATAAAAGATGATATTGGGATTTTGAAAAAGGTCTCTCTCGTAAGAATTAAAGAACTGGCCATTCAGTATAAAAACTTCCCATTATTCAGTTCCTGGTCCATGATTGCAAATACGATTTCCCCTCAGGTACCTACTTTTTTGCTTGCACTTTTTTACGGGACAACAGTCGTAGGGCACTATTCACTTGCGTATCAGGTAGTTAACATGCCCATGACGATTGTCGGTAACGCCATTGGACAGGTCTTCTTCCAGAAGGTTAGCGAGGTCAAAAATGGAAATGTGGATGGAGATATGAAGATCGTTGTGGAAGAGGTTTACAAAAAACTGATCTTAATCGGGATATTCCCGATGATACTCCTGATGATCATAGGAGAACAGGTATTCACATTTGCCTTCGGTGAAAGCTGGTCTGTCTCCGGAACATATGTAAGGATTCTATTGCCCTGGATATTTCTGGTCTTCCTGTCCTCACCTATTTCAACTCTCTACAATATATACGACAAACAGTCGGTCTGGCTTACTTTCAGTATAATTCTCTTAATCTCAAGGGTAACAGCACTGTTCATCGGAGGTACTTACGGAGACCCGGAGTTCGCCCTGGGTTTTTTTAGTCTTACCGGTGTTGCATTCTGGCTCTGGAACAACGCATATTTGCTAAACCTTGTAGGGATTGACAAGAAAGAGAGCTTTGTAATCCTTGTAAGGTATATGACAATAGGCCTGATTGTTGCGGCTCCGTTAATTCTGGTGGAAACGTTCACCTCAAACTTTTACATAATGCTCTTGATGGTCACAATCATAACCCCGATATATTATGGAGTAACTTTTAATGAAGACCCCATGTTTAGAAAAGTAGTCCTGAGCTTTTTAGTTAGTGTAAACAAAAAAGTCAGAGAATGATTTTTAAGGAATGATAAAAATATAAGTTCTAAATTTCAGCTTAGAAAATGATCCACATTTACATTCCCCCAATAACCATTTTAGCAACAAAACTCTTTGAGATTATATTTGAATCACTCCTAATTTCCAGTGCGGCTGATGAATCGCATTGGTAATCGATGTTTATCTCTTTTTCTCATTTATGTGGCCAAACATCGGCTTTCTGTTAGAGGTTTAAGAATTCATTTATCCGTAGAGATATCATTATCCATAGAAGGAGGATTTATAACCCTCTGGAGAGCAGGAAAAAACCGGAAATATACCTGCAAAGGAACCATACTTTATTCATTTTTTGAGTACAGAATGCCACAAATAGGAAAAAAGGCGCTGTTGAGTCGGATGAATTTATAAGGTAGAATTTGGTAATAAGAAATGGGGAAAGGGAAAAAAACAGGGTAAAAGTAAGTAAAGGATCAGGGTACTAGAAAGTCTGAGAGTTAATAGTTCTTAAAAGAGCAGACATAACTGCAGAGTTTTAAACGCTCACTCAAGATATTTAAAAATTTCCAGTTGCCTGGCCTTCAATAAAGACCTTTTAAGGGTACCGGCTATGAATAAAAAGACAGGAAAAGCGGCAGAGAAGTCATCGGAAAATAAAAAGAAGGCAGGTTTTGTATCAGATGTTCTGACACTTGCAGGTGGAACAACCTTCGCTCAGATCCTTACGATTCTGGCAGCTCCTGTTCTGACCCGCATTTACGGACCGGAGGATTTTGGAGTCTGGGCTCTGTATATCTCCATAACGAGCGTTATAACCGTTATTTCATGCCTCAGGTACGATTATTCCATAATGCTGCCTGAATCGGAAGATGAAGCAGTAAACCTTTTAGGCTTGAGTTTCCTTGCAGTTCTTGCTGTTACCGGTTTAACCGTACCAGTTATCTGGTCCTTCCACGTCCAGATAGTTGATCTACTAAATGCCCCGCAGATCGAAAAGTATCTCTGGCTTGTGCCCCCATTCGTGTTCGTAAACGGACTTTTTCTCGCACTCAACCAGTGGAACTCAAGAACAAAACTCTTCAAAAGGCTCTCCTTCGCAAGGGTTTCCAGTTCGGTCTCGACGACCGCAACCCAGATCACACTCGGACTTGTAGAAAAAACCCCTACTGCATCCGGTTTAATAGGGGGGAGCCTTGCAGGCCAGTCTATAGCGACATTCGTGCTTGGAGGGCAGATTTTGAGAGATGACAGGCGTCTGATAACAAAGAGCCTGAGCTGGAAAAAAATATATGAAGGCGCAATACGGCACCGCAAACTTCCGCTTATAGATATCTGGTCCGCCCTTATGAACTCAATATCCTGGCAGCTTCCGGCTTTTCTCCTTTCAGCTTTTTTTGCTCCTGCAGTGGTAGGCTTTTACTCCCTCGGGTTCCGCCTGCTTCAGTTACCCATGAGTTTTATTGGCGGTTCGATCTCGCAGGTATTTTACCAGAGGGCCTCAAGGGCGACATCTGAAGGTACTCTCAGTACTCTTGTGGAAAGTGTGTTCCGAATGCTTGTGCTTATAGGCATGTTCCCTATATTGATTCTCACAATTGTAGGAAGCGATGTCTTCACCGTGATTTTCGGGAGCGCCTGGTCAGAAGCAGGAGTCTATGCTCAGATCCTGAGCCTCTGGGCATTCGTATGGTTTATCTCATCTCCTTTAACAGCGATATACCTGGTAGTAGAAGAACTTCATTTTGGATTCACATATAACATATTCAACCTTACGACCCGTTTCCTGTCCCTTACAATCGGAGGCCTGCTGGGAAACGCCCGTATAGCCCTTCTCCTATTCTCCGTATCAGGTATTATAGTATACGGGTATCTGTGCCTGAAAATGATGCATTACTCAGGAGTTAAGACTTCAAGAGCCCTGAAAATAGTATCCTCAAACCTGATCCTCTTTATCCCTGCAGGAATCGTTCTGATAGCTCTCAAAATTGCAGGAATAAACCAGGTTCTTCTTGTTATAATCTCCGGCCTGCTGATCTGTATCTATTACCTATACATATTGAAAACGGATGGACAGGTAAAGGAGATAATAGAGGGATTCAAACTCCCGGGAAAAGTGGAAAAAGCGTAAGAGCGCATCACAGGCAAGGCACCAAAAACAAGAGCTCAGGGGAAAGCTCAGGAGAAATAATTGTTGCTAAGAAACGGGCAGATCCCCTGGAATAAAAAAATTAAAAAGCAGTGTAAAATGAAATAAGGCAAAATGAAAAAATCAAATGAATTTAAAGGCCACTTTCAAAGAAGCTGAACTTTAAACTTATCGAAAGATAAGAAGCCCACTTTTTTAAACTAAAACTTAACTCAGGAATCTTAACCTGAATTTTCTACTTTTGCACCGAACTCTCATAGGGAAGAGTAATTATTTAGAAGTATAGCCATGAATTAGAGAATACTTTATAATTATATATTTGAGAATAACAGCCAGAATAGAGCAAATATTCCATAGAAAAAGACACTTACAAGACTGTCTAAAATTACCAAAGGAATTAAATAACTTTGAGAGTATCTTACTAAAAAATAATAGTTGTTTAGAAATTTCTCTGACAAGGATCCGGTAAAAGATGAGGATTGCGATAATTCTCTTCATAATGCAGAAGCAGAGATGAAATTTAATTGTAAATAGCACTTAAATTGAAAGCTCGTGGAGAAAAATGTATGTCTTCTCAAATTGGAAATCGTGTTGCTAGGCCAGAAAGCCTTCAGAATAAACAGGGCTCAATAATACACTTTACTCCTCATATTAGCGACTATTCTATTAGCCCAGAAGGAGAAGAATTTCCATTACCCGAACCTGAAGAATATAATGAAGAATTTAACAGAATTAAGATTCTCGTGGATCAAGCACGTGAAGAGGGAAAAGAAATTGTTGTTGTAATGGGAGTGGGTTTCGTCGGAGCAGTTATGGCTGCAATCATCGCAGACACGAAAGACGAAAATGGGAACTACAGCAAATTTGTAATTGGTTGCCAGAGACCAAGTACCCGCAGTTACTGGAAAATTCCCCTGCTAAACAGAGGGCAGTCTCCTGTGAAATCAGAAGACAAAGAAGTAGATGAAATAATAAAGCGCTGTGTCCTTGAAACAAAAACCCTGGTCGCTACATATACAAATGAATGCTTAAAACTAGCGGACGTTGTAGTAGTAGACATTCAGTGCGATTATGTAAAGTGTGAGCTTGGAAATGTCAAGACAGGAGAAGCAGATATGGCTGCACTCGAATCTTCCATGAAAACAATCGGAGAACATATCTCTCCCGAGTGCCTTGTCCTGATCGAAACAACTGTTGCTCCCGGAACGACCGAATTCGTCGCCCTTCCACTCCTGAAAAAAGCGTTTTATAAGCGTGGAATCGATTCGACCCCTTTGCTTGCACACAGCTATGAGAGGGTTATGCCTGGAAAAGACTATGTTGCAAGTGTCCGCGATTTCTGGAGAGTTTGTGCCGGCTGCAATGACGAAGCAAAAGTAAAGGTTGAAAAATTCCTGAGGGAAGTTATCAACACAAAAGATTATCCTCTGACTGTAATGGACAGGCCTATAGAATCCGAAACCGCAAAAATTATTGAGAATTCATACCGTGCAACCATACTCGCATTCCTTAATGAATGGAGCCTCTTTTCCGAAAGAAACGGTGTGGACATCATAAAGGTCATAAATGCAATAAAGATGCGGCCAACCCACAGCAATATGATCTTCCCGGGTCCTGGAATCGGAGGTTACTGCCTTCCGAAAGACGGAGGTCTGGGTTACTGGGCATACAAGCACATCCTCGGTTTCGAAGACGGGGATGAAGTGTTCAAGATCACCCCCACATCGATTGATATCAACGATACAAGAGCCCTTCATGTAGCCGAACTCACAAGAGATGCGCTCCGAAACATGGACAGGTACATTGCCGGAGCAGATGTCCTGATTTGCGGAGCCAGCTACAGGCAAGATGTGGGCGACACCAGATACAGCGGAAGCGAGATTGTCGTAAGGAAACTTACGGAAATGGGCGCTGAAATGCGTGTACATGACCCTTACGTAGACCACTGGTACGAGATGGAAAGCCAGGACACATACCCAGCATCCGGCCATTCATGGAAGCGTTTCTTCAGAAATCAGGAAGATCTGAGTGTGCTAAAAATGGAAGCTGAATTTTCAACAGCTATTAAAGGCATAGAAGCCTTGATTTTCGCAGTCCCACATAATCAATATCTTACTCTTGAGCCGGAAACTGTTGTAAAAATGGCAGGCGGACCTATTGCAGTGATCGATTGCTTCGGGATATTATCCGACGAAAAAATAAGAAGATACTTCGAACTTGGCTGTGAAGTCAAAGCCCTTGGAAGAGGTCATATCCAGAGGATCAAAAAAGAAATACAGAGAAGCAAATTTTATAAGCAAAATTCAAAAATTTCCACAGTTTCGCAAATTTACAACAGGGGATCTTTTGCAAGATAAAAAAGTAATAGTCACTGGCGGGATGGGTGTTATCTGCTCCTACTTTACTGAGAGATTGCTTGGATACAATGAAGTAACGGCCATTGATAATGAGTCTACAGACAAAATCGAAAACATAAAACAGCTACTTGGTCACAAAAACTGAACTTTAATAAGAGAATGTAAAAAGCAAAGCATCTTCGGGAACTAAAAATGGATCAAAGAATATAATAAATCTGTATTTTATGATGAGGAAAAAATTTGCTTAATCTAACTGAAAACCAAGAAACCCAAGAAACTTTTAGTAAACAGGTGCCTAAGAATCTATCTGCCAATATTCTGTATTTTATATTAAACGTTATAATTGGCTTATTCCTAGTACCGTTTTTTATTGATTCTCTTGGTGTAGCAAGTTATGCACTTGTCCCTTTAGCTACTTCCCTGACCAGTTATGTAAACCTAGTAGTGCAGTCACTTAACACGTCTGTATCCAGATACTTAACCATAGATTTACAAAGAAAGGAGTTTAAAAAAGCTAATATAACGTTCAATACTGCTCTTTTCGGAACTCTTGGAGTTATATTACTAATACTTCCTTTTGTAGTTTTAATTTCTTATTATGCACCTTCATTTTTTGACATTCCTACCAGTCAAGAGAATGCTGCAAGAATCCTTTTTGTCGGGGTAATATTTTCATTCTTACTGCGGGCATGGGGCAGTAATTTTGGAGTTTCCCTCTTTGCCTATAACCGGCTTGACCTCCAGAACCTGGTAAATGCTGTAAATATTCTTGTCCAGGTAAGCCTGATAATATTATTATTCAAGTTATATTCTCCAAATCTTGTTTATATTGGATTGGCTTATTTAATTGGAGCTGCAGCTGCTCTTATTTTAACTATAATCTTTTCACGCAAAATAAATCCTAATTTAAAGGTAAATATAAAGGATTTCCGTAGATCTAAGGTCAATGAGATTACGGAAATGGGTGGCTGGGTTGTAATTAACCAAATAGGCTCCTTATTATTCCTTCAGATAGATCTAATAATTGTGAATAAATTATTTGGCACTGTTGCAGGTGGAGAATATTCGGTCGTACTGACATGGAGCATAATGCTGCGTACTATCGCAGGAATGCTTGTGGGAATACTTACACCGGTAATTCTCACATATTATGCAAAAGAAAAAATCGATGAACTGATAAACATATCAAAAAGTGCTGTAAAGCTTATAGGTCTTGCTATGGCACTACCGATAGGTTACATATGCGGTTTTGCTCCTCAACTCCTTACACTGTGGGTAGGCCCGGAGTTTGCGAAACTCTCCCTATTGATGGTTTTAATGTTATCCCATCTTGCAATCAATCTTCCAGTAATGCCTCTCTTTGCAATTAATGTTGCATACAACAAAGTAAGGGTCCCAGGTATTGTAACATTTTTTATGGGAATAGGAAATTTTTTGCTGGCAGTAATAATTCCCTACCTTACCGGCTGGAATTATTATGGAGTTGCACTGGCAGGAGCTATTATGCTGACGCTTAAAAATACACTTTTTATCCCTTGGTATGCTACAAAAGTGCTTGGGATCTCCAGAACTACATTCTTAAATTCCATAATCCCTGGAGTAGTTGCTATGGTTTTGACTGGAGTTGTATCTAGTCTGGTCGTGAGTTATCTTCAAATTTCGGGTATAATTTCATTATTAATCTGTGGAATTCTTTTGACTGCAATTTATCTATCAATTGTATGGGAATTTGGACTCAAGCCGTTAGAAAGGCAAACATTAGAGTCATTTATACCAATAAAAATAAGGAGCAGGGTGAGTCTTGAAGCCAAATGTGATCGATGAGGTAGTAAAAAATAATCTCTGCGTAGGCTGTGGAACCTGTGCAGGAATATGCCCCCAAAAAATCCTGAGAATCCAGGATAATGAATATGGAGAATATATCCCATCTGAAGTTCAGGTATGTGACTCCCATTGCGGTTTATGCCTGGAAGTTTGCCCATTTGGTAACAATGAAAACGAAACGCAAATCGGAGCAAAAATTTACGGAAGCATAGAAGGAATGAAGTATCTACCTGAAACAGGATATTACCTCGATTCCTATGTAGGATATTCAAATGAATTCAGGCAGAGCAGTGCTTCGGGTGGTATGGCAACCTGGATTCTTACAAAGTTATTGAAAGAAAATATTGTAGACTATGTAATCTGCCCGACTCCCCAAAAAAATCCAGAGAAACTATTCAGTTTTGAAATTTTGAGCGATGAAAACTCTATAAAGGCTGCTTCGGGGTCTGCATATTACCCTGTTGAAATATCTGAAGTAATACAGAAAATCCAGGAAATACCAGGTCGCTATGCTATTACTGGTTTACCTTGCTTTATAAAAGCTCTAAGACTCGCTGCTCAGAAGAACAGAAAGCTAAGAGAAAGGATTGCCTTCACAATAGGTCTTGTTTGTGGTCAAATGAAGAGCAAAAATTATACAAAATATATTGCAGCGCTCTCAGGCAGTATAAATTCAAATGAAATTATAAGTGTTCATTATCGAGGAAAAAGTTCTGAAAAAACTGCAAACGATTATTATTATCAATTCATAAACGAAGATGGCTCACAACATAAGATATTCTGGAGTGAAGGAGTGTCTGAAGCCTGGCTCAATAGATGGTTGACACCCAATGCTTGCAATTATTGTGATGATGTGTTTGCGGAACTTGCAGATATAACTTTTATGGATGCCTGGCTTCCGGAATATTCCAAAGATAGTATGGGTACAAACCTTGTGCTTGCGAGGTCACCTGAAGTTCTTAATATTATCCAGAAAGGAATAGAAAAAGCGGAAATTAATGTCAGTAAAATTTCAGTTGCAAAAGTGATACAGAGCCAAGCGGGAGTCATCGAACTTAAAAGGAAACAGCTTTCTTATCGTTTGTACCTAGCCGAGCAAAAAGGGCAAAAAGTTCCTGAAAAGAGAGTGAGTGCCAGTAAGGAAATAGGAATCCTAAAAAAAAGAGAAATTAAGTTAAAAGAAATAATGCAGGAAGAAAGTAAACAACATTTCTTAGATAATTGTCAGAATCAACCCGTGGATGTAAAAACTTTCAGGACAAGGATGAATCCATGTATTAGACAGATTTATCAGCTCAAATTACTTAGAAAGTTTACATTTCCTATGCAAGCAGTTAAAAAAATACTCAAGTAGGGGGAACGAAAAAATGAGCGAAAATCCGACTTTTATATTAGCAGGAAATGGTCCATATGACAACAGAGGCTGTGAAGCAATTGTAAGAGGAACCACAAAGATACTGAGGCATTACTATAAGGACCCTTCATTTTTGTGTGTAAGCTTTTTCCAAAATAAGGAGCAATTTGAGAAACAATGTAAGGAAGAATATGATCCGGCAATAATTCATGAAAAAGCTAATAAACGCCAAAGTAAGTTTGACCCGAACTGGCTTCTTAGGTTACCATTCAGAACGGCTTATCCCGAACTGTATAAAAACTGGATCTATAAAGAAATGATTCCATACATAGAAAATTCAACCTCAGTATTATCTATCGGTGGAGATAATTACTCTTTAGATTATGGAATTCCCAGATTATTTACATATTTGGACGATGTTGTATTGGAACGTAAAAAACCATTAGTAATCTGGGGCGCCTCAGTAGGACCTTTTGAAAAAATACCTGAATATGAACAATATATGAAAAACCACCTTCGAGAAGTAACAGGAATTTTTGCAAGAGAGCCAGCAACAATGGAATATTTAGACAAAATTGGAATAAAAAACAATGTGTATAAAGTTGCAGATCCAGCATTTTTAATGGATGCGATAGAACCTCCGTCTGACAAAAAAATTGAGGTTGAAGAGAACTCCATCGGAATAAATCTAAGTCCTTTAATGGCAAAATATTTCATCGATGGAAATATGGAATCATGGATAAACACAGCAAATAAGATTGTAGAGGAAATTACTAACATAACTGACAATAAAATATATTTGATTCCACATGTTACTACTCCAATTTCAAATGATTATTTGTTTTTAAAAGAAGTCAAGGAAAGAGCAAAAACTTCGAGAGAGAAAATAATTTTACTTCCACCAACATATAATGCTTCAGAAACAAAGTGGATAATTAGCAAGATGAGACTTTTTGCGGGGGCAAGGACTCACTCAACAATTGCTGCTCTTTCTTCTTGTGTTCCAACATTAAGTTTTGCTTATAGTATTAAAGCAAAAGGAATTAATAAAGATATATTCGGGCATGAAGATTATTGTTTGAACCCTGAAAAACTAACTCCGGAAACTGTGGCTAAAAAAATAGAATCAATGTTGGATGAGGGGAAAGATATAAGATCCGAATTGAGAGCAGCCATCCCAAAGATAGAAAATGAAGCCCTTTTAGCTGGTGAAACTCTAATGAAAATCACAGGTTAATTTCGCTGTATGATAATAGAAACTTAAAAAGGAGCGATAATATGCCACTTGTCTCGGTTATTATTCCATTATACAACAAAGAACCTTACATCTCCCACTCACTAAATTCAGTCCTCGGCCAATCCTTCCAAAACTTTGAAATAGTTGTCATAGATGATGGCTCAACAGACAAAAGTGCCGAAGTAGTCAAAGGTTTCACAGATCCCCGGATTCGGTTGATAAAACAAGAAAACGCAGGGGTGTCTGCAGCAAGGAATAAAGGGATTGAAGAGTCAAAAGCGGATTTAATTGCTTTTTTAGATGCAGATGACGAGTGGACTCCAAGTTTTCTGGAAACAGTATTAAGGCTGAGAGAAAAATATCCAGAGGCTGGAGCTTATGCAACGTCATATAATATTTTAAAAAATGGGGATCTAAAACCCGCGAGATATAATGCAGTCCCGCCAGCTCCATGGGAAGGACTACTCCAGAGTTATTTTTTGACAGTTGCCACAGGAGAACATCCAGTTTGTTCATCTGCTGTATGCATCCCAAAAAAAATATTTTCAAAAGTAGGAATATTTCAGATTGGGGCATGGTGGGGTGAAGATGATGATTTATGGGGAAGAATCGCCCTGAAATATCCTATTGCATTTAGCCGTGAAATAGGAGCTATATATCACAAAGAAGCTACAAATAGAGCCTGCAATTTACGTTCTCAAATAGAAGAGCATCCTTTTGTAAAAACGGCAAAAAATGCTATTAACAAAGGAGAAGTTCGGAAAGAAATACAAGATGATTTAACTGAATGTATTTCAAAATACCAGATACTTTCTGCAATACGCAATATAAAAAGCGGAAATCGGCAATTGGCAAAAAAAGAGTTAAAAAAATGCGGGACAAAGCTATTCGCGTTTGAAAAAACATTTTGGTATTGTATTACATTTATACCTTACAAAATTTCATCTTACATGATAGATACAGCCGTCGAATTCAAGAAATACTCACAATACTCAAAGAATATTTTTAAAATTAGATAAAAATTTGAGTTTTAAATCTTTTCATTTTGCATTTCGACCCCCCCCTCAAAAAAACCAACTTAATTTTTTTATTCATAAAGTTTATTGCTAATTATACCTATACCACCAATTTAAGAATAATTTTGAAAAATTTTAGCAAATCTTGTTTTGTTTTTCAGTAGATCCCTCAAATTTAGACTTGGTTTTTTAGAACTATGTAGAATTCAAGTCAAACTCATCAAACCTATTGATCATCCTATATTCGGCAGGTCGACATTAGATTATAAGTATATTTAATGATGGCGTTTTTCAAACATTATGCAATATATGTTGGGTTTGAAACTGGTTAATATATGACCCAAATCTCACGGCATATATAAACAATGAGTCGTTTTGCAATAATGTCTAGTATCAAGAATAATGTGTTTTCTAGCAAAAACACTATCAATAAAAATATTACGAAAAAAAAGTTACCTGCCGAAAGCAGGATCATGTGTTCGCAACGGATTGAATAAGTTGAATCAGTTGTTGAAAAATTCATCATATTTTTAAGAGGGGGGTCGGAATGTAAATTTCATAAATCTGAGTAAGAGGAATCAGAATACACGGACATACTTCTGCAATATTGCTCAAAAAAGTTCAATGGCGTGAAGTTGTCAACGCCGATTTAATTTTCCCCTTTTTGGCCGGTTTTAATTTCCCCCTTTTGATATAAAGTTTACTCAATTTTTCATGAACTCTTTAAAAAAATTACTGGTACATATTTCCTGTTTTTAGACCCTGTCTTTTTCTCTCCTTAAGCCTGTAACTTTCTCCTTTGATGTTGATCGTCGTTGAATGGTGAAGTATCCTATCAAGTACAGCCACCACTATTATACGATCCTTGAATATCTCTCCCCATTCTCCATACGACTTATTTGATTTCAAGATCGTTGAACTCTTTTCATAACGTCTGGAAATCAGCTGAAATAGGCAGTGAGCTCCTTCCTCATCAAAAGGGAGGTATCCTATCTCATCAATTATCAACACTTTATACTTCATCAAATCTCTGAGTTTCTTTTCAAGTATTCCTTCTCTGTTTGCTGTTTTCAATCTTTCAATAAGGTTTCCTGTATTGGTAAAGTAAACCGAAATCCCTGCTTTTACTGCTTCAATTCCAAGAGCGATTGCAAGGTGAGACTTTCCAACGCCGGGAGGACCAAGGAAAACAACATTCTCTGAGTTATGAACAAATCTCAAGGTTGCAAGGTCTTCGATTACTTTTTTATCAATAGATGACTGAAACTCAAAATCGAATTCATCAAGCGTTTTTTTCACTGGAAATGCTGCACTTTTCATTTTTCTCTCAATTGCAACAGCTTCTCTGTGCTTCTTTTCCTGTTCAAACAGATAATCAAGGACTTCCATTGTTGTCTTGTTGTCCCTTGCAGCAATTTCAAGATAGTTTTCAAGGAGCTCTTCAACAGTATTCAGTTTCAGGTACTGCAGGTTATTGTGAAGTCTCTCATAACTGAAGTTGTTCATTCAAAACTCCCCTGGCTAAATGTTTCATAGACATCAAGAGGCCTTTTTTCAACTTCAGGACCTGAGAATTTCAATGGAATCTGTGAGCTTTTTTTGCATTTTGAGTTCTCTTTAAGGATCTCACTCAGAAGACCCTGGAAATGTTCCTTTTTCCTGGCAATTCTACAATTACCTGAAAGAATTTCGTGTTCATAGACTTTCTCATAATCAACATAGACCTCGAATTTTCCGTCAAAAATCTGAATTTCTGCAGTTCTTCCTGCAAACCTGTAAGGAACAAAATACTGATTTCCAAGGAACGAAATATAACAGTCTCTGGAGACCTTTCTGGTCTCCTTATGGACAACTTTGTAAGGAAGAACATGGCCCAGAGGGCTCAGGTTCTCCTCCTTAAAGCGTTCAAGAGGGATTTGATAGGTTGTTCCATGGACAGTTGAATTTACCCTTTCCAACCACCTGTGAACTTGGCCGTTCAGGTCTTCAAGAGAGGTAAACCTTCTTCCAAGGAAAAAATCCCTCTTAACGTATCCTACCGTATTTTCAATCTTGCCTTTTGTCTGAGGCCTGTAAGGTCTACATAAACGTGGAATAAAACCAAATCATTTGAAGAAATCCTCAAATTGTGAGTTCCATTCAGAATCTGATGACTTTAAAGCTCTTTTGATGACGACCTGTTTGTCGAATAACAGGGTGGGATTACTCCCTACCCCGTCTTCTAGGAACCGGACTTGACGGTTTCCCGTCATCCGGCTCGAGCCACTACTACCCTTTCGGGTGTCAGTTTAGGACAAAATTGGGGCTAGTGATGCATTTCTTCCGGTGGTATTCTATGAATTTCCATTGTTCGAAATATTCTTTGTCGATAAATGGATTCTTATTAAGGCTTGCTAATCTTTGCTTAACAATTCTGGCATTGGAGAATCTCTCCAACGTCTGTAGTTCTGTGCAGAATACGTATTTTCTTTTACCGGATTTATGCCAGTATTTGGTCGTTATCCAAGTGAAACCTTTATTTGAGTGTCTTCTTTTCGCCCAGGAGATAAGCATGTTATAGACTATTTCATCAAGTTTGTTGAAGATAGCAGAAGAAACTGCGTGATTATGATACTGTGCCCATCCCCTAATGATTGGGTTGAGTGTTTGTATCAATCGGTCTTGATCCCATGCTTTTGCTTTGTGAAGTACGTCACGGATTTTCTTAAGAACTTCCTTTTGAGAGTCTTTAGATGGCTTCGGAAGGAGTTTTCCTTTATACTTCCTGAAGTTCCATCCTAGGAAATTGAACCCTTCACTAATATTAGTCACAAGAGTCTTTTCTTCACTGAGCTTAAGTCCACGAGGATCTAAAAATGCTTGGATGACATCGATTATTTCAAGAGCCGTTTCCGGGGAATCAGCAGTTACCACAAGGTCATCAGCAAAACGAACATAATTAACCTTGTGCCTGTTTTGATGAGATTTGTCAATTGTTCCATCTGATCTGGAGTAAAATCTCATCGCTAAGGCGTTTTCTAAGCCGTTTAAGGACATATTTCCAATTATTGGAGATATAGGCCCTCCTTGAGGTGTGCCTTTTTCGGTAGGAAACAGATGATAATTCTCGATATATCCGGCTTTTAGGAACTCTTTAAGGATTCGTTTATCCATAGGGATGTTATCAAGTATCCAGTTATGGCTGATTTCATCAAAGCAAGCTTTAATGTCACCTTCGACGATCCATTCAGGAGAAACTTTCTTGCTTAAACAGAGGTGAAGGTAGGCATAAGCATCTTTTGTGGAACGATAAGGTTTAAACCCAAACGAAGTTTTGTCACCTGGTGCAGATTCGATTGGGCCCAACACCAGAGAGTGCAAGGTTTGCATTGCTCTGTCAAACACAGTTGGTATGCTAAGAGGTCGTAGTTTACCGCTCTTCTTTCGAATATACTTCCGTGTTAATGGTTTTGCACGATAGCCTTTGTTCGTTAGTTGTAGAGCGGTACGCATCTTATCTGCCGATGATGACCAAATGACGCCATCTATTCAGGGAGTTCGACTTCCCTTGTTAGTGGTTACTTTACGTACCGAAAGAAGTTTGGCATAAAAGGACCGGGTCAGAAGGCGGGAGAGTTTGTTCACAGTTTTCCAATTTCCGTTCTTAGCTGCACTTGCAATTCGAGACTGTAGGTTATTAACGACTTCTTTCACTCTTTTCCAATCAATATTTTTCCATTGTTGAGTGAGTTCTTTGTCTGTAAGTTCCGTAACCGAAGTTATCTCTGGTTCTCTTACATTCATAATTAAACAATCCCTGTTGCTTTCGTGACTAATGGCAAGTGGGCATGCTTTCGCATTGAGGCATTTTTTTTCCCTCTATATTCCCCATTACAGGAAACCATTAGCTTTTTGCCAATTCCTCTTCCATCTATGGCGTCAGTTTTCCTTACGGAATTCCTACCTCATTGAGGGCCATAAATGGTTTACCGAGTTCTATGCCATAGATAGTTGTTGGATACTTAGGAGGATCCTAAAGACCGGAAGCCCATATGTCCATTCGTCATGACACAACACGGAATGTCATAACCAAGCTTCGATGCCATTTTGGCTCATGCGTATTAACCTGCTTTCGCATGTTCTATGTTACGATCCCTCGAACGGATCTTCACCTTTCGGTTCTCCATATGTCCTTTTCCCTAGCGGTTTGGAACTGTCAGGTTCAGTTTTACACCTCATTGTCCTCTGAGCTTTGCACAGATCCGTTGCCAGAAATGCACATCAGAATAGGGACATTCTGAATGGATAGAATGGCGGATTGTTCCGCAATCCATAGCATAACTTCTCGTCGCACCATGTTATCATAGAGGATCTCCGGTGTAAATCCTCCAAAGTACTCAAAGGCGTTCAGATGACACTGGATAAGAGTGGAAGTGTCTATGCCCAGTGTAAATTCAACATATTTCATCCTGGAATATCCAAGAATCATGTTGAAGCAAAAGAGTTTCTTTATCGCACTTTCCGCAGTAAAATTTCAGGATTTTATATTTTTAAAATCTTCCAATTATTTTTTATAAAAATATTCTCTCATTTACCTTGATGACTCTCTCCCCTAGCTCTGAATCCACAACTCATCTTGGTCATTATGGCCTTATTGCTGGCGTATTTGACGAGCTTGATATTTCAGATTTGATTGACACTCTCCTTCCCAAGAAAAGTGGCCATAACATTCCTCATTCTACTGTTATCAAAGCAATGTGCATTAACGGTTTAGGATTTACTGAGCGCCGTCTTTACCTGTTTCCAGACTTTTTTGAAAATTTACCCACTGAGAGGTTACTGGGAGAAGGTGTTCTCCCAGAACACCTTAATGACGATGTTTTTGGCAGAGCTTTGGATAAAATTTATGAATACGGAGCAACCGAACTCTTTAACCACATTATTTTGCAAGCTATGAAACACGTTCCCATCAATCATCGTTTCTGTCATACAGATACTACTAATTTCAGTGTTTATGGTGACTATGAAAACGATGATGGCAAAACTATCAACATTACTTATGGTCATCCAAAAGACAAGAGAGTCGACTTACTTCGTTTTTCCATTTCCATGGTTACTGACCAGAAAGGAATTCCTCTTTTCGTAAGAGCATTAGATGGCAACAGTTCCGACAAGAAAGTTCTCATCAAAACTATAAAGGAACTAACACAGAACCTGAATCTTGATGAAAGAGTCTACCATGTTGCAGACAGCGCATTTTATACTGAAGATAATGTGAAAGAGATAGGAACAAACGCTTTTTTCATATCGAGAGCTCCTGCAACCATCAATGAAGCAAAGGAACTCTTAATAGCCGACTTAATTCTGAAAACATGCTCTGATGAACGTTATTCTTGCTATTCTGCAAAATCCTGTTATGGTGGAGTAGAACAGTTATGGGGTGTATTCTGTTCAGAGGAAATGAAAAAAAAGGAAGAGAAGACGTTTGAAGAAAAGATCATTAAGGAGCTTGAAGCAGCAGAAAAATCCCTTAAAAAGCTTTCTAATCGTGAATTTGCCTGTGAAGCTGACGCAAGAATGGCTGCTGAACAATGGTTGAAAGAGAATGACTCTTATGAGTTTGAGAGTCTTGATATAAAAATTAAGTCTCGCAGGCTTGAAAACAAGAAAGGGAGACCAAGGAAAGGTGAAGAGGTACAGACTTTCTACCTGATAGAAGCAGAGATTAAACATGATCAGGAGAAAGTGCAGGAAAGAAGAACAAAGTTAGGAAGGTTCATTCTTGCAACCAATGATCTGGAGTTGACTCCAGATCAACTCCTAGAATACTATAAGGAACAGGGAACAGTTGAAAGAGGGTTCAGGTTCCTTAAAGATAAGAGTTTCAGAGTGTCTGAGGTATACCTGAAAAAAGAGTCCAGAATAGAAGCACTTGCAATGGTAATGGTTCTGTGCTTATTGTTATATTCAATAGCTGAGTGGAAACTGAGAACAAGATTGGAAGAAGCAAAAGAAGCTATTAGAAACCAGGTTAAGAAGAAAACACAGATTCCAACAATGAAATGGGTATTCTTCCTGTTCAGAAGAATAACAGAATTAGTGATCGAAATTGATGGAAAAAGGATAAAGAAGGTATTAAATCTGGATGAGGAAACCATTAAAGTGCTGAAACTGATGGGAGAAAAGTACGAAAAATATTATGCGTGAAAAAATAGTGCGGAAAGTAGGTTTATCTTTCCATCAACATCAACTGTTCCCATCTCTGCCCAGTCAACCTGAGCCTTTACACCTGGTTTTGTTTCATAGCGGAGTACAGCAGGGACTCCCTGCTGAGGTCGGACTTTTTGTACGAAGTCCTTGAAGATGGTTTTTCCTCCATCAAAACCCATTTCTTTGATTTCCCGATAGAGGCGAGCAGCAGTATAGGACCTTCTTTGAGTTTTTTGAGTATATAAGGTTTGTAAGGATCAAGCTTGCTCTTTCTTCCGGGACGTTTCTGGGGTTCAGGCAAGGTTTTCAGCCGAAGATATTTCCTAACAGTTTTCTTGTCAAAACCTGTTTGTCTGGCGATTTCATTGATGCCAAAGCCTCATGAATACAAATCTCGTATCAATAGCCATTCCTCCGTTTTCAGCATGATTTATGATCCTTGAGCTTTCTCAAGGATTGTAAATGGGGAAATTTTAACCCGGCCAAAAGGAGGAATTATTCACCGGCCTTGACAGAAGTTGATGGTATCAAGTTTAGTCTTGAGGTTCAAAAAACTTGAGACTGATTTTTACTCTAAAATCGACCAGCATAAAGACAAAAAACTCCATAACCTACTGCTAATGATTTATGTTTACATCATTTCTTAGCATTTCATTTCTCGATCTTTTCCAAAGATAGGAATTAAAGAATTAAGTGCCGTTAGCAAGATGATAAGCGGAAACATCACAATTATCATATATCTTGTTGTGTGATTCTAAATTTCTAAAGAAAGAAATTCCTAATATTTTATCCTCGTATATCATTTTTGAATACACACTATTATATGTATTATTGAGACTTCTTGTAACCTTTATAGGTCTGTAAAGTGTATATTTTCGCCAAATGTATATTGTATCATTTAGGTTATCGTTAGTTTCAATATTTTCAATAGAAAATGGAGGTTTTTTGACTCCCAACCAAAGATCTAAAAAATTAAAACTGTATTTAGAATCACTCACAATATTTGTACTATAGTCAGCTAATCTTTCACCTGCTTGGATTTCCTGTAGTGTAAATGATTCAGAAACTGTTGATTCTTCAAGCCATGAGGGACTATCAGAATTTGAAATAGTACTTGAAGACATGAAAAAAGATAAACTAAAAAATATAAAAAATGTGAAGATTTTTAAGTGATTTTGATTAGGAATTAATTTAGATAATCTCAAAAAACCAACGGATGCCATAATACTTAGAAAAAAATATTCGAAAATAAACCATCGATCTGGAATAATATTTCTTAATCCAAAAAGTGGAAAACCAAATGTGATACCTAAAAGTAAAGATACGCAAATAATAAGTGAAAAATTTAGATTATTACGACATTCTTTAGAGAGCCAGATTAGACATCCTATTATTGAAAGAAATAAAAACAGCGTCAAGCTTAGATGATCCAAAAATCTTTCACAAAATGGAGGTAATGTATTTGCATATTCAGCAATAGACTCAGGTCTATTTAAGAACCCACTATACCCTCCTAAAATATAGTAATTGAAAGTTAATATCATTTTATCAAAAAATGGAGTCCCATCTTTACGATATAACGCTATCATCCAATGCTGTATGAGTCCTACAAAAGAAATAAGCATTATAGTTGGAGAGATAAAAATCCGACGATGTTTATCAAAAAGTGCACCATATATTACATTCCCAAATAACAATCCGAATAAAGTTATCAAAAATATGAAAGAAGAAACTGCATGTGACAATATTAGACAAAATATTAATAAGAGTGAGACTGAAATCCAGCGTGGTTTTGGAGAGTCAATAGTCTTAAAAATACAAAATAGTAAAAAATAATATAAGCATATACCATAAGTTGTTGTTTGAGGTGCCGAGCCCCATAATATATGATAATCAGAAATATTAATTAGTAACATGGCTAAAAGACCTATTTTTTTGCCAAAGTACTCTTTAGCGAATAAAAAAACACAGACTGAAGAAATTGTTAAAGGAATTATCAAGGCAACGTTGGAAGCAGACTTAATATTAATACCAAGTAAAATTTGGTTTATAGCTACTTGAAAGTGCATAAGCGGAAAAAAATATTCTTTGTCTAATAAAGGATCTAAAAGAGAATTGTTAAATAGTAAATCCATTCTTCCTACATGAAATAATAAATCGTTCATTTTTGCATGGCGCCATGAATCTGGCATACTAAAACCAGCATACATAAAGTAGATCGAATATTTAAGGTTTAAAGAGATAATAAATATTTTCAATATTTGAAAGATCTCATCTTTCTTTGTTTTGACCTGAAGTATTGACACAGCTAATAGAGCAACACACAATGAGATTGATATGAAATACAAATAATGGCGATAACTTCCAACTAAATAAAGTATATATATACTTAGTGAAAAAAATATAAAAAATAGAATTTCAGGTATTAAACTCATTGTTTTTTTATTTAGTTCTAAAGATTGGATGCACTCGTGATTATAAATAAGAAAAAGATACATAAAAGACGCAAACAATAGTGCAATTCCTATATTAAGCAAGTATATGGTAGGGCTAATTAAATATAGTGTGGAGAGAATTAACCCTACAACTATTCCACTTATGCTCAAGAAGATATCTAATCTATTATCTGTTGTTTTGTGATCCATAGTCGCGACAATCCACAATTCCACAATATTACAATATAATTTATTATTTCAAATTAGTTCTTCAAAAGATCAGCACAAACTTTGATAATTTTTTCACAGGCGATATCCCAAGTAAATAAATCAGAATATTTTTTAATTCTTGTAGAATCCCATTTTTGGTCTAAAACAATCAATACCTTTTGTGCTAGTTTTTTTGAGTTTTTTGACTCGATCACATAACCATAATCCTCGGAAATTACAACTTCTTCACTTCCACCATTATATGTAGTAATAACTGGTTTACCACATGCCATTGCCTCTATAAGAACAACACCAAAACTTTCACTCAAACTTGGCAATATAAAAACATCACAAGCATTCATCCATATTGGGAGTAGGTCATCTGGAATGAAACCAGTTAGCTTAACTTTATCAGCTAAGTTAAGATCATCAATTTGCTTTTGCAACTTATTCTTTAAAGGACCTGATCCTCCAATGAAACAGAGAATATCTGATCTTTCTTTTTGGAGTATGTCCATAGCTTCTATTAAATATTTAAAACCTTTTCTTTCAATTAGCCAACCGAGACTGAAAATTATCTTTTTATTGGGAGACAAATTTAATTTGTCTCGACATGTTTTTTGATCTAAAGGTTTAAATGTTTGAGAAAAACCATTTGGAATGAAGAATGAATTTTCATTGAATTTCTTCAATACAGGTACATCTTTTTGGTTAACTCGAATTAATGCATCAGCATTTTTCCAAGTATAATTTAAAAGAGGGTAGTTCATATTTACTTCCTGATAGAAGCGCACTGAATTAGCATGAAGTGTTATGACTACAGGTATATTATATTTGGATTTTAATTTAACTCCAATATATCCAGATGGCCAGGTGAAATGAGCATGGATAATATCAAAAGAAATATTTTCTTTTTTTATTAAACTTTCAATAACCTGAAGACGGTTATCAATCAGTATTTTTCTAAAATAGCGAATTGGTACATAAAAGGACCTAGGATAGTAAACCCTAACGTTATCATAACTATAATTATCACATAATTTATCCTTAGGATATTGTTCAAAACTGAAAGGGACAGGGGAGATGACAATAATTTCTTTAAAGTACTGTTTCAATTCATCAACCTGATTTTTTACAAAACTATCTCCTATATAGCTGCCAGTTTCATTAGGATAAGCAGGTGTCAATACCAGTAAATTTTTATTGATAATTTGATCAAAACTCATATTCATGCTCTCATTCTCAGGGAAAATACTTGTATTTCAATATTTGAATCCACTTTCAGAATGTATACATTTAGTACTTGGAGATGCAGTTTTACCATGCACCATCTCTCTCAAATTTTTCATACAAATCCCCTATCTTAAAAAACGGCATTTTCCATTTCATTTACCATAAAGCCCGTAACATCAATCTTATCATTGAGCAGTTTATCTCTCTTTACTCTGCCTTCAGACTTTAAGTTTGGATTTTCAAGTAAATCCAGTGCTTTTTTGAAAGCTTCTTCTTCCATATTCTGCCCTTCTGAAAAATTAAAAACAAGATCGTATTTTGATTCTTCCTCGTTTGTGTAACCGGTTCTTAACGTGTTTACATAGACGGCATGCGTGCCTAAAACAGCACATTCAGAGGCTGTTGTAGCTCCTTCCCCGATGTAAAGAGTAGCATAATAGAGAAGATCATGAAGTTTTTCGGGAGAAACCCTTATTTTATATTTGTCCAGTTCAGGCCCTAAAGGCTGCTCAGAAGTTATGAATACATGCCCATACTTTTCCAGTTCGCTCACTAATTTCACTTTATTTTTAATTCCGGCCTGTCCAACATCATGGTGCGCTTTCCAGGAAACAAATCTTAATATAATTATTGTGTCAGTTTCCTTCAACCCCATTTCTTCAAGGACGGCAGGATTTGGAGAAAAGTGATTCGGATGCAGGTATGCAAGTTCATGATACCCCTGATATCGAGCCTGTTTTTTTCCGAAGTCTTCATAAAAGCAGGAAGGAGTATAAACTTTTTCAACAAAAGGATTGATTATTTTACGAGCAAATTTCTGATGTTCGGTATCATTAAAGATAAAAGCTTTTTTTCCAAGTACCCAGGAAGCATGCGCTACACATGGATTAATAATTCCTGCCAAAACATCGGGATTAAATTTTCTTGCAACATTGAGAAATTTGCAATCTCGAACCATCCATTCTTTGAATACACTACCTTTCTCAGAAGCAGTAGATGTCAAAATATCGTGAGGAATGCCGTAAGCGTTTAACAGATCAATAGTCACCTCTTTATCTCTAGAAGTAACCATTACTTCATGACCTTTTTCACGGAGGCTCCAAATGGTGTTTTTAAAGAAATGAACATGACCTGGATGTCCGATATCTATGAGAACCCTCAAATTTCCAACTCCAAAGAATAAAACTTATAATTAAACATTTTGATTAAGTTTCTTACTAATGTCCGACTGCATATCAAAAAACATTGCAAAAAACAACAACTGTGCACCCATCAAAGTCATAAATACGCCCAGAAGGGGATAGTTTTGAGAAACCGGATTGTGCATCAACTTTTGTACAAGAATCCAGAAATCAAAAATAAGTCCTGCAGGGAGAAGTGCCATGCTGGCAACATAGAAAAACACAAGCGGATGGAAACTTAAAAGTACATACTTGGTCTTCAGCCTCCATAAGAAACCATTGAAAAGCATGGGAGCGACTTTCATTATGTATCTACGATAATTTATAGAGGATTTTTCGTTTTTATAGCGGGCAGGGATTACAACATCTGTTACTCTCATGCCGTATGCGTTGAGCTTTATCAGGATATCATTTACGTAACCGTAATAAGTATATACGGAATCAAGGTCTATTGTTTCCAGTGCTTTTCGAGATGCAGCAGCATAACCGTTCTGGGGATCCATTAAATCCCAGTAGCCGCTTCCTATTTTAGTTAGCAGTGAGAGTAAAGTGTTTCCAAAGAACCTCCAGGCGCTCATGCCTTCCCGGGCTTCTCGGGTTATAAGCCTGTTTCCTTTAGTGTAATCGGCTTTGCCTTCTATTATGGGCATTAAAAGACGAGGCATCTGGGACGGATCCATCTGGTTGTCGCCATCCATTACAACGACTATGTCCATTTTGTCTGCCAGAGCCATTTTATATCCGTCAATTACCGACTTTCCGGCACCCATATTCACTTCATGCCTTAAGGAAACAACTCTGGAGTCTTTCAGGCTTTTAATCACTTCAGGAGTCCGGTCAGAACTGCAGTCGTCTACGATATAGATACGGCTCACATACTCCGGAATCCCTTTAATTGTTTCACCTAACAAAACTTCTTCGTTGTATGCGGGCACTACAACTCCAATTTTGTACATTTTAAATAGACTGAATGTGTGCTCTTCTTCGAGGTTTAGATGTTTTGCCTTAAGATTATTGTTTTCGGCGAAAGAGAGAATAGTACCTACAGAAGAAATGTAAATATTGGGGGAACTTAATAATATATCAAAGCATTTTTTAGAAAAAACAAAGAATCCTACAGGCCCACTTTCCATCTGTTTTTTGTTTAAAAAAGATACATTCTCTTGTAGCCGATTTGATTTGCTAAAACAGGTGCCAATTACCATATCAAAATCATCTTTTTGAATAGGTTCAAGCATTTTAGGAATTAACTTTGGTTCATGGCAAATACTGATGTCCATGAACAAGAAGGCTTCAGAATCTGTAGCATGTTCAATACCTATTTGAATTGGAAAATCAAACCCTTTATGCTTGGTGTTTCGGATTATCTCTGCACCCGCAAGTTTAGCTACATCGACTGTATTATCGGAACTTGCATTGTCGACTACAACTACTCTATCAGCAAATTTCTTTGCCTGAAGAACAACACTGCCGATGGAAACTTCCTCATTATAGGCAGGGAGGACAACGGTTATGTTTCGAAGAGATGGAACTCTCACATTTGGATTTTCCTCTTTTTTTGTGATTGGTTGGACGCTCTTGCCTATAATCAGTTCATTATTCATTCGAATAACCCCGTATTGATTTAAGTTTGAATAAAATTTAAGTGAGTTTGAAAGAGAGACAAAGCAAGTAATCAATATATAAATCCTGTAATCTCTATTCAAACACCGGAAATGCAAATATTAATTCAAAGAATTAAGCTGGATCGGTATTTTTAGCCACTCCTGCCATCGAATGCTCTATTATTCCCCTGAGAGTCATGTATGCACCCACAAAAGCTAAGAAAAACATGAGGAACGTGTGCCCAAAATTGAGGCTTGTACTGCCAAGGAAAAAGGATTCAAGGAACTTGAAACCCATATAGAAGCCGCATGTTGCAAGACCAAAACCTGGCACAGAGTAGAAGTACAGAGGTCTGTTAACTTCTATATCCTCAACTACATTTTTCATGACTTCGGCAAGATACTTTATCGGGTTTTGGATTATGCTTTCCGAATCTTTGAAAGTCCCAATCTCTACTTCTTTTATACGGAGACCGGATCTACCTGCATCGGCAAGCATTTCACGTTCTATAGCCGTATTTTTACCATTGAAGCGGAAAATATTCTTTGTTGAGGCTGCAAAGGCTCGGAAGCCGCTCTGCGTATCGGTAATTTTGAGGTTAAAGTTCATTTTTGCAGTGGTGTCCTGCAGGGTCTGGCCAACACGCCGGTAGAGAGGAGTATTTTTGCCCGGATAATTAAGAGAACGGCTGCCATTAACGAATTCAGCATTTCCTTCAAGGATAGGAGCAACGAGCTTTGGAATAGCAGCAGGGTTGTGCTGCCCATCTGAGTTCATTGTAACTATAATATCGGCACCGAGATTGATTGCAGCTGTAAAGCCTGTTTTAAGAACTTCCGCTTTTCCTTTATTAGTATTATGAGCAATTACTTCGGCTCCGGCTTTTCTTGCAATTTCGGCTGTCCTGTCAGTGCTACCGTCGTCGACAACTATCACATTATCTGCATAGAGCTTGGAAAGAAGAACGATACTCCCGATAGAGCCTTCTTCATTATAAGCTGGAAGGACGACAGTTATATTTTGAGAGACTGCTTCCCTGAAACGGGGGTTCTCTATATGGGCCTGGAACTGGATATTATTGCCCATAATCAGTTCATTACTCATTTTTATAACCCCTTTGAAATTTACAAGATTAAATAGAAATAATTACAGATGATCAAAAACCAGTCGATACCACTTAGAGTATAACTGCTCGAATCCCTATATACTTTAATTTTTTAGATTGATGTCTGAAATAGTAATATATAAATTTATTGACTGTTATACAGAAAGAAAATAATTGATTAGTAATAATAATACCAAGAGAGCTTTAGTAGGAGAAATATAACATTATACGATTGAGATACAAGCCATGAAAAAAAAAACAGAATACAAAATAGAAAATTATAAGTAGTAAAAAATAAAAAGATGATCCCTATAAAAAAACGATATCATAAGAGCATAAAAATTCACACTTAAGTGCCGCAGGCTTTTCTGGAGTCTCAGAAATTTATTTCAATCAGCCTGAAACTTTAAAATAAAACTCAACTTAATATCCTACTTGCCGCATCTACAGAAGAAAGATAAAAGATGAAATGAATAGGTTTAGAAAACATAAATCGAATCCATGCGTCATCGGTTAAGCGTTATAAAAGCACTCCTGCATGTGTTTTTATATTAATCGAGACGATCCCAAAACTCAAAATTTGCTTCTTTGGACCCCGTATTTTAAGTGACTAATCGAGCTTCTGATTATGAGAGCAATCCTGAGTAATTCCGACAATTGAGATTAAAAACTGGGTTTTGGGATGAGCTCATCCTCTAAATATTAGTGTATCTATGTCTCCTCGTCCCCCATCTATTCTCGAAGACTCCCTTCGAGAAATGTTTCCCGAAAAAGGCAGTGTACCGAAAGTTCTGTAAGTGTGGCAAGAAGTTATAAAACGTATTGCGTACACGCTATCCCTTCTGTTTGGGATAATCCAACTAAGACATGCATTTATGATAACGTCAATGTGTAAAGCTCTTAGGACAACGTGGAAAGTCTCATCCAAACCAGACAATTGCTAGGATAAGAATGCCATGAAGAATCATAAGATGAACCACTGTAAGAGTCGTCAAGCTTACAAGCGAAATTGGACTGATACGCTTCACCAAAAGGTATGGAGTTAGACTGTAATGGCTTATGGCACATTACAGGAAACAGACAAACGATTCCCGGCTTATGGGTGACTTCTAAAGCATTCATAAATATACGTTTTGTAAAACTTGGTAAGCCCGATATGTTCCCGTATGGGTAGAATTTTCGTAAGAAACAACAATAGCATAGAGGGTAAAGAAAGAAGCAAAAAGCGAATGGTAACTTGTAATGAGTTACATATGGGTCCGAAATTTGCCCTAATCTGAAAAGATGCAGACTTGCTTCATGGTATCGAAACGTAAGAATGGAAGCAGGACGATGAAAGTAAGACTTTCAACTACACTGGATGATGAAACGGATAAACTCATAGGAAATCCATCTGCTTGGAACGAATACAAGTGTACCAGTTTCCACAACAAAGAAATTACCAACAAGAGTCTATCCGCCGAATCACCTGGTGAGAAGCTCACTAACATGCAACTAAGCAATTGTCACAAAATAATTTAGATATTTTTTTACACAAGTTCTGTGTATTGACTATACATGAGTAACCAACTTGAGAAACATATCTCTGAAAAGTATAACTTACTAAAACCTTTTCTGGATGAACAAAGCAAACGTCTATTTGCTGGTGCCGAGGCTATTAGCCTTGGCGTAGGTGGAATCAGCATAGTTTCTCGTGCAACAGGAATCTCTCGTGATACCATTTCAAAAGCTTGTAAAGAACTAGAAAGTGGAACAATTGGAGCAAGTGGAACATCTATACCCGATGGTAAAATTCGAGCTCCTGGTGGAGGTCGCAAAAAGAGTGTTGATAAAGATCCCACACTTAAATCTGATCTTGAAAGTCTTATTGAACCAACAAGCCGTGGTGATCCGGAATCACCTCTGCGTTGGACTTCCAAGAGTGTTCGCAATTTGGCTGAAGAACTAAAAAAGATGGGTCATAAGGTAACTCATGCAAGAGTTGCAGATCTGCTTCACATACTTGGTTACAGTTTACAGGCTAATAGGAAGACAATTGAAGGAGCTTCCTATCCTGATCGTGATAAACAATTCAACCATATAAATGAAAATTGCAAAAAGTTTCAGGAAGAGCATCAGCCTGTGATATCTGTCGATACAAAAAAGAAAGAGTTGGTTGGAAATTTCAAGAATGAGGGCAGAGAATTACGCCCAAAAAAGGATCCCATAAACGTCAATGTATATGATTTTAAGGACAAAGAACTGGGAAAAGTAAATCCATATGGAGTCTACGACATTGCTAACAATGAAGGATGGGTAAATGTCGGAATAGATCATGATACGGCTTCTTTTGCAGTTGAAAGTATACGAAGATGGTGGAATATGATGGGATGTGAATCGTATCCAGAAGCAAAAAAACTCATGATTACTGCTGATTGTGGTGGGAGTAATGGATATAGAGTACGATTATGGAAAATGGAATTACAAAAGTTAGCTGATGAAACTGGAATGGAAATTTCGGTTTGCCACTTCCCACCAGGAACAAGCAAATGGAATAAAATAGAGCACAGACTATTTTCTCATATAACTTTAAATTGGAGAGGTAAACCACTTACAAGCTACGAAGTAATTGTGAATCTTATTGCGGCAACAACTACATCAAAAGGGCTTAAAGTTAAGTGCATGTTAGATAAGACTGAATACCCAAAGGGGATTAAAATGACTAAGAGGCTGTCTTAAAATTAAATAATACCTGTCCCAAGATTGTTCGTCAATGTCAGAACAGACTGAAAGACTTCCTTATCCTAGCGATTTATCTGATAAAGAATGGAAACTAATCGAGCCTCATATCCCAAATCTCCAACTAATCGAGGCAAAAAACGTGTTCACCCCTATCGTGAAATATTGAATGGCATATTCTATTTGCTACGTTCTGGTTGTGCCTGGCGAATGTTACCACACGAATTTCCACCATGGCAAACTGTCTACCACTATTTCCGCCTTTGGCGTCTTTATGGAATTTGGGAACGCATAAATGCTGCGCTAAGAACTGAACTGAGAATTGAAAATGGCAGAGAACCAGAACCGAGTGCAGCTATTTTGGATAGTCAATCAGTCAAAACCACAGAAACACGTGGAGTACGCGGCTATGATGCTGGTAAGAAAGTCAAAGGACGAAAGCGCCATATTCTGGTGGATACAACAGAGCTACTATTAATGGTTGTAGTTCATGCAATGGTTGTAGTTCATGCAGCGAATATTCAGGATCGGGATGGAGCTAAACTTGTTCTGGAACAAATTAAGGGGACATTCTCTCGATTGCAGCTTATTTGGGCTGATGCTGCTTATGCTGGTCAACTGGTTGATTGGGTCAAGATAACCTGTGCAGGCTGTCTCATAACCATTTTAACTTGTACAATTGGGTAATGCCCATTTCAATTTTTATTTCATTTCAACAATGAGAGATAATTTTCATAGGTCAACATAGCGTATTTGTTATTCTCGCTCGAATTCCCCCTTTATTCCAGCGTTTACTTCCTCCCCCAACTATCATTTTCAGCATATCCTTCAGGTTTTTCCCTTTCCTTTTTATGAAGTCTGCCATTTTCTTTATATTGTGTACAGTACACATCATAACAAATTCAATTCCTGTTTTCCTTTTCCCTCTCAACAGAAATTCCCTAAACCCCCCTATCCTGTTTCATCTGACCAAACACAGGTTCTACGGTAGACATTCTTTTCTGATACTTTTCCGTACCTTTTTCTGTGTTCAGTTTAGCCCTCATATTCTCCATTAAATGTTCTCGAGGATCTCTTGTTATCGTCCTTTTTTCACTCATAGTACATGCATTTTTCAGCACACACTGAGAACAATAGCTACAGACATAAAACCTTAAATCAGGTTCACCTTTCCTCTTTTGAATTCTTGTAAAGGGAATTTCAAATGCAGCCGGACAATAATAGCAGTCTTTTTCTTCATCGTATGTAAAAAGAGACTTCCTGAACTTCCTGGTTTTTCCTTCTTTTTCAGCTTTATAGAAGTTGTCAGGAATATAAGCATCAATGCCTTCTTCCTGTAAAAATTCCAGATTTCCATATGAGAAATAACCTGCATCTGCAAGTACTATTGTTGGTTTATATCCCAGTGTGTTTTTTACATTCTGTATCATTGGTTCTATTTGATGAAGGTCGTTTTCTTCGTTGACAACGTCTGCTGCAACGATTATTTGCTCTTTTTCATCAACAGCAACCTGACAATTGTAGGAAGGTTTCTTGCTTCCATCTTTATGCTTCATAATTCGAGCATCATTGTCTGTGATGTTTATTTTTTTCAGCTTTTCTTCATCAAGCTTCTTCTTAGCAGCTTTTATTTTTTCCAGTCTTTTCTTCCTGTCAACAAGCTCTTCTGGAATATGATATGGTGTTGAGTCACCATAAATTTCATCTTCATGTTTATCTGTCTCAATACTCTCTTTGAGTATCTTATCTATTTCTTTTTCGAGAGCATCCGAACTCTTGCTCTGTATTGATGAAGCATTTGCCTTAACCTTTGTTCCGTCAATTGAGATACTGGAACCAATCATATCCATTTCTTTACAAAAATGTGACAACTTGGGAAAAGATTTCTTTTATAGGGCCAAGATGAGTTGAACGGAATCGACAAATAGTATGAAAATCAGGTTTTTGCATGGCTGCCAGATACATAAATGCAGTATCAGTTTGAGTCATTTGTTGCAGTTTACGTGAACTTCTAATGCCTATAAGGTAACCATAAAGTAATATTTTTAAAAGAGGTTTTGGATGATAGGCTGGGCAGCCTTCCTTAGAGTAAGTGGATTCAATAACAGTGATATCAACGACATCTACGATGTCGTTTAGTACTCTGGCGATATGGTTTTCAGGAACAAAATCTTCTAGGTCTTCTTCTAGGTCTAACGGAAGTAAAAACTGCTGTTTTTGATCGTACTTTCGAAACATGGGAAACACTGAAATTTGTTTTGTAAAAAAGATAAAGATTACGGGTTTCTGACCCAAATGTATGATAGAGTATAGTTTTGAGACAACCTGTGTGGTTGGGTTTTGGAAATAATAAGGCGTAAAGATGATGTCAAAGGTTTTCAAGTACTTCCTCGCAGATGGGTAGTAGAGCGTACATTTGGATGGCTGGGTCGTTATCGGCGTTTGAGCAAAGATTATGAAGGATTAACAGAGTACAGTCAAGCCTTCATTTATGCGGCTATGATCCATATAATGAGCGGACGACTGGCTAAAATAGAACCTTTATCCAGATGAAAAATGAATATTCAGACAGCCTCTTAGAGTTCCCCATAATATATTGTTCGCTACGTGCCTTATTCCCTTTCAGGATCTGCTTTATCCGCTCGCCTTTCTTAACAACTGGAACTATAAGTGGAACCTGGTTACTTTGCAAAAATTTAAACACGTCAATAGAATAAAACTCTCTATCCAGGCAGAGAATCTTAATATTAAAGTTCAGTTTTTAGATGAGGCTGATAAAATGGGAGAGGTATTCAACCTTTGTTTTATCCTTTTCGACAGGAAGAACAGATATTGTAAACCTCTCATTCTTGTTAATGATATAAAGAGAGACATATGAGTAAAAGGAGTTTGTTGACTTTTTAGCCTGTCCACCTATTACATATTTCTCATTAGATGAATCTTTATTTCCATAATAAGGATCATTGGTATAATCAGCAGCGAATTCACAGCACTTGCCTGTTTTCAGGGTTTTTATGAGTTCTTGAAGGAGAATCTTTTCATTTGATCAGTTCTTCCATGTTTAGTTTTTTAAGATGGTATCGTAGAGATGTTTCGCAAGCAACATTCTTATACTGTGTCGTAACAGAATGAACAGAATTCCTGTTGATTGACATACTCACAACGGTACGAAAAACGTCTTCACTTGTAAGAGAACCATTGATCTTGATGGTAACATGGTCAGTGAGAGGTCTTAATACGGCATCAATACATTTTTTGACTTTAATTCTATTTTAGGGGAATATCCAGACTTATATGGTGGAAAAGACATACGGAGGTAGTTTTTATCACATATAAAGGTATCGAACAGCCTCGTTTAGGAGAAAATGAAAATTAGCGAAGTACTGAAAGTGGTTATGAGACAGCCTGTTTCAGAAGCTTTTACAAATTGTTTTTATTATAGCAAAAGTCAGGCTATTAATTCTAGAAAAAAATTAAAGAAAATAAAGAATGATAAACAGTAAAATTGAATCAAATAGTTTAAATAATTGAGAAGTGTAATTCACTAAAAGTTAATAAAGTTTAAAAAATCTTCCTGCAAGGATGCGGTAAAACTATGAAGATTGCAATTATTCTCGGCACAAGACCTGAGATCATAAAGATGAGCCCTATAATAAGAGAATGTGAAAAACAGGGTTTAGAGTACTATATACTACATACAGGCCAGCACTATAGCTATGAGATGGATAAAATCTTTTTTGAACAGTTAAAACTCCCACCGGCAAAGTACAACTTAGATGTAGGTTCGGACCTCCATGGAAAACAGACTGCAAAAATGCTTGCTGGAATCGAAGAAATTCTGATAAAAGACAGGCCGGATGCCGTGCTTGTGCAGGGAGATACAAACACTGTCCTTGCTGGCGCTCTTGCAGCATCTAAACTTAAAATCAAAATAGGTCATGTCGAGGCGGGCTTAAGATCCTTCGACAGAACAATGCCCGAAGAAACAAACAGAATAATTGCAGACCACACTTCTGATTATCTCTTTGCCCCAACTGAGAACTCAAAAAGATATCTTTTAAATGAAGGAATTTCTCACGACAAAATATTTGTCACAGGAAATACGGTTGTTGATGCAGCCTACCAGAACCTTGAGATCTCCAGGGACAGAGCCGATATTCTTAAAGAACTGGGCTTAACCGAAAAAGAATACTTTGTAGCTACAGCCCACAGAGCCGAAAATGTTGACAGTAAAGAACGCCTTGCTGGAATTCTTAATGGTTTTTCTCAAATTTACAAAGAGTTCGGCCTTCCAATAATCTTTCCAGCTCATCCTAGAACCGTAAAAATGATTGGAGAATTTGGCTTCAAAGTGCCTGAAGGTTCAATACTGATCGAACCTCTTGGTTACCTCGAATTTCTACAGCTCGAAAGTGGAGCTAAGCTAGTTTTTACAGATAGCGGAGGTGTGCAGGAAGAAGCCTGCGTCCTCAGAATCCCTTGCGTGACACTTCGAGACAATACAGAAAGACCGGAAACAGTAGATGTCGGCGCGAATTTGATTGCAGGATGTGGGGAAAAGATCATTTACTGTACAAGAAAGATGATAAAATCCGATTGTGAGTGGGAAAAACTATATGGTAATGGAAATGCTGCAGAACTGACTCTTAGTAAATTGAGGTGTGATAATTCAGTGCAAAAATAAGTGTTCGAAGTTTTTATTAGGTTACATGTTTCGGCTACTGTCAATATAGATTATTTTAGGTAAATTGAGAGGTAAATTCGACTTAGATATTATAGTTTCTTTGAAATCTGATTAGAAAAATTATGCGACTATATTGTCGATGGTTGCGACACTTGCTTATATCTACTTTAGATCAATACGATTTTATCTCTGTTGATCAAGAAAGATTCTTTATAATCAAATTATCAATGTATTGCATCGATCCCACATGGTAATTACGCCACTAAATAATTTTTCAATTAAGAGTTAATTTAGACTCAAAGTTTGCTTCTCAAGTAGAACATTTTAAATTAATCGACTGAGTTCCGGATCATGATACAATTATATAAGTTATTAAGAGTAAAAATAAAAAATGCTTTTTGGAATGAGCTCAGAAGCAGGTGCATGGACTAAGAAAAGGATGTGTAGGAAAATAAAATCAACCATAAATTCATAAAAATGAGGACAAGAAAATGACCAACTGGTACACATATAATTAAATTGTCATAGTATTAGATATAAATCTGAGTTTTTCATAAAGATTTACTATTAAAAATATTCCTTGTGTTTTGTTAGAGAGAGTGCAATCAAAAACGCATTATAAAGAGGAACATTTTGATGAATATAAATGTAAATGAAGACAATATTAGCAAACAGTTTGGAAAAAACGTTATGATGAATGCACTTTCCTTCATAATAGGTATACTAATTGGATTGCTTTTAGTTCCATATTTCATTGAAAAACTTGGAGTTGCTGCATACGGGATAATACCAATAGCTACATCTGTTAGTACTTATATAGGAATATTTACACAAACAACAAATGCATCTGTTTCTAGATATTTGACTCTTGATCTCCAAAAAAAAGATTTCAAAAAAGCAAATATCACATTCAATACATCACTATTTGGTATTATTGCAATCGTTTTAACACTAACCCCACTAATTTTTATTCTATCATATTTTTCACCAAAATATATAAACGTGCCATCAAACCAGGAAACAGATGTAGTTATCCTATTTTTTTCTGTTCTTGGATCTTTCATAATAGGAACTGTAGGAGGGTTACTTCAAGTTTCGCCATTTGCCTACAATCGAATAGATATTATAAAAGGAATAAATATAATAAGTACGTTAACACAAGTTGTATTAGTTGTAATATTTTTTATATTATTTACCCCTAGTTTAATGTATGTCGGACTCTCTTATTTAATAAGTAGTATAATTTCTTTTCTGATTTCCATATATATTTTTAGATCTGTAAGTCCTAGTCTAAAAATTTCTTCATCTTATTTTGATAAACGTAAATTAAAGGAAATGTTTAGTACAACCGGCTGGATGATGATTAACCATATCGGTGGACTCTTGTTCCTTCAAACAGATATAATTCTCGTCAATATATTATTTGGAGCCACTTCAAGTGGAGAATATGCAGTAGTATTAAAATGGAGTACATTAATAAGAACAATGACTACACTACTAACTGGAATCTTAACACCTATATATTTCACATATTTCGCAAAAAAACAATTAAAGAAAATTATAGCGACATCATCAGCTTCCATAAAACTTATAGGTTTATCGTTAGCCTTACCAATTGGATGTATATGTGGATTTTCTTCAAACTTGTTATCTTTATGGGTAGGTGAACAATTTATAAAACTAGCTCCTTTAATGTGGATATCCTTAACTCACCTTATAATAAATTTGCCTGTCTATTCTCTTTCTTCAATAAATATATGTTTCAATAAAGTACGCATCCCAGGAATTATTACCATACTTACAGGATTAGGAAGTATTTTGCTGTCTATAACATTATCGCATTACACAAATTTAGGATACTATAGTGTTGCAATTGCTGGAGCAACTATGTTAACTTTAAACAATGGATTTTTTATTTCATGGTATACTGCAAAACTACTTGGCATAAAAAAAAGTACATTCATATTCTTACTAACGCCAGGAATTTTTGCCATGTTAATAATTGGAGTAACAGCCCATGTTATAAGTCAGTATATATATTTTCCAAGCATAATTTCACTGATCGTTTGCTGCATAATGTTAAGTTTACTGTATCTATTTCTTATCTGGCTCATAGCTCTAAATCAAAAAGAAAAAGAGCTTATTTCATCTTTGCTTTTTCAATATATTCCAACGAATAGAATGAAAAAGGTAACTAGAGATTAATCAGAGGTGTATTTTATTAGTTTAGAAAGATATACTTGCTTGTTCGTCAACAACCAAGTGCAATATGATTTCAAATAATGAATGAGCTGATCCCAAAACTCAAAATTGGCTCTCCTAATCTTGAATATAGAATAGTCAATCGAGCTACAAATAAAGAAAATAATTCTAAAACTTTTATCGATGTAGGAATAAAATAGGTTTTGGGATGAGCTCAAAATTAATTTATACGACATTTCATGTTTAATATATATATTCAGTACTAAAAACAATAAAGAAATATTGATATCCAAGAGTATAATATTATAGAAGTTCTTATCTCCATAATAATTTAATAACACAGATAAAACGTTTTATGTGCATTTCTGTCAAACATGAAATTATACAGTTACACATAAGAGAAAAAGAACAACATAAGCAAGTCGTAAAAGAAACAAATATGGAGAAATGATTTTGAAGATTTTATTAGTTTCAGCATTAAAAGAAAATGAGGTGGGAGGTGTAATATCCCATATGAAAAGTTTGGGGAATGGGCTTGAAAAAATAGGTCATGATGTAGAGTATGTAACTCTTTCATCAATACCGCGAATACTTCAAATAACCGGGCTTTACTTACCAAAAATAATAATTGGAAAGTTTTCCCTACAAATGCGAGATGCATGGCACTTTCTTTTTATTAAATACTCTATCGAAAGAATACTACTATGTAAACAATTTATAAAAAAGTATGATGCAATAATTGCTCAAGACGTATTTGTTTGTATGTCATCAAAGATGACGAAATCAATCTTTAGAATTCCAATTTTGTTTACAGTACATAGCTATATTTCCGATGTACTTGCCGGGGACCATATTAAAAAAGAAAGTTTTGTTGAGAAATGGTTTATATCTGTCGATGAAAAATCATATAATCTAGCAGATAAAATTATCACAGTTGACACTCGAATCAAAGATCATATTTGCAATGAGTATAACATTTCTTCAGATAAAATTAGCGTTGCAATAAATTTTTTAGATACTGAAGACTTCAAAAAAATAGAGATAGATTCTGACCTATTTGAGAAATACAACATGCCAATCGGCAAAAAAATAATACTTTGCCCAAGAAGACTTGTACCAAAAAACGGAGTAATATATGCCGCAAAGTCTTTAAAATTAATTCGCGATAAAATTGGGGAAAAGTTTGTTATGGTTTTCACAGGTAATAAAGGACCCATAGCAGCAGAAATAAAAAGAATTATTGGGAAGGATAAATTACAAGGAAATGCGATTTTTATAGAGAGTGTAAAACATGATCAAATGAAATACTTATATAACCTATCTGATTTGGTAATTATTCCTTCAATAAATTATAAAGGATTAGAGGAAGCAACTTCAATTTCTGCATTAGAAGCCATGGCTTGTTGTGTGCCGGTAATCGCCTCAAATATTGGAGGGCTAAAAGAGATCATTGAAGATGGTGAAAATGGTTATTTAATTCCAGAAAAAGATCCAGAGAAAATTGCAAATAAAGTATGTGAAATTCTATTTACTGATCAGTCATATCTGATATCTAATGCTAGAAAATATGTTGAAAATAATTGTTCAAATGTACAAAGAGCAAGAGATTATATTCAATTGATTGAAACTATACGAAAAAATTAAGAATAATTAATTTAAACAATTGATTAAAGTGAGAATAATGAATCGTGGATTCTTATTTATAAAAAAAAATATATTGGGGATAGCATCTCAATTGCCAACAAACAAGCTACGTTGTACACTTTATAGACTTTGTAATATCAAAATTGGAAAAAGAACATGCATAGAAAAAAACGCAAAAATAAAGTTTGGAAATCTTTTTGGAAATAACATCCAGATAGAATCCAACACCTTTATCCAATATACCTCTATAGGAAACTGTTCAAAAATTGATTACGGAACTTTTCTTATTGGAGTGAAAAAAAATAGATTAGAGATTGGAAAACACACATACATAGGATATTATAATATCTTAGACGGTTCTGGAAATCTAACCATCGGAAACTACGTGCATATATCCAGTCCATCTGTAGGAATATGGACGCATAGCAGTGTATATCAATCACTTTGCAGTTCTGAATTAGGAGATCCTTCCTTTAGAAAAGAAGGTCCTGTCAAGATTGAAGATAATGTGTGGATTGGTGGGAAAGTTACTATTTATCCAAACGTGACAATTGGACAGTATTCAGTTGTCTTACCAAACACTGTTATAAATAAGGATGTGCCTCCGTTCTCTATGGTTGGAGGAATTCCCGCCAAGATAATAAAAAAAATAAAAGTGAATGAGGAAACTATTGAATTTATTCCAACCGAAATTGAGAAACTGTTTTAATTTTTTCAGCTAGAGTTCTTACATGCCTATATCTAAATCTCTTTCGATACCATCCAATCTCAGTAATATCTCCCCCCCATCCATTTTTGAATTTATATATTCCATCTTCCTCATCGAGAGGCATTCCACCTAAATCGAAAAATTTAAAACCATTGGCAGATCCTTCTTCAATTGCTTTCCAAAGAAGAACGTTGTTAGGTTGAAGTTTAGAATATTGCCTCAAAGAAGCACCATGTTCATAAAACATAGTATTATTTTTATGGTAAAATAATATTATTGAGCCAATCAATTGTCCATCATATTTTGCAAGAAGGAATTTTGCTTTTCTGATAGGAATGAGAATATCCCAGATTGCTTTAAAATAACTGTAAGGGTTTCTTGGAATCCCCGTGCGTTCGTACAAATCCTTACATAATATTCTATACATTTCTTTGATTTCTGAAATATGAGACGCTTCTACTACTTCAATATTTTCTTTAATTGCCTTTCTGACCCCATTTCTTGTTTGTTTCTTGAGATTATTCCACAATACCTCAACATCGTCACTCAGTTTGAGAATAGATGTTTGACGAGCATTAAATAAATATTCATTTTCCTCATGGAAAATGTTTCTTATGTTTGGGTCACAAAATGAAGAGATCCTCCAATCAACAACTTTTTTATTTTTATATATAAGCTGCTCTGCAAAATTAAACATCGATTGAATAATAATAGGGTTTTCATCAGGCAATGCAATTGGACCTCCATAACCCCATGCTCTTGGATGAGGAGACCACAACACCTGAAAGTTATTTGAAAATGGCTCTATATATCTATGATATTTATTTTCGACCAGCATCGGTCTAGAAAATAAGGGAAATATACCCACAATTTGGTCATTTTCTTTAGCGACAATGCTGTAACATGTGTCTCCAAAACCTTGTTCAATTACACATTTCCACTCCCATGTATGGAATATTGTACCGTAATCACTCAATTCTACAACATTATTCCAGTTATCTTTATCATTAGAAGTTGCAAACTGAACACTTATCATTTCAATCGCCTACATTGATTTCAATTTTATTACCGACGTTTATCATTTGTCTTTTTCCGGAAGGAACCTCAATGCATAAAGGTAGACTTGTGTCGGAAATCACCTGCAAAATATTATCTACTAACTTGACATCTAAGTTTGCAGTTTCCCTTTTTCTCCACCATTGTGCACACTCCCTTGCAGTTGCAACCCAATATCCGTTTTTCTTAATATAATCCAATGTATACTTGTATAATCTAAAAACTGAAGGGTATCTTTTTTCGTGGATGTACAAATTATGGAAATTTACTACAAGGCAGCCATGATATTTTTCAACAGTAGTTCCAAGCTTATTAATGACTTCTTTTTGTTCATCCAATGTTAATTGATTGACTATTGCAGTGAAATCCATAAATGAAGTTGGAATTTCAAGCAGATTGAATTTTATATAATTAAATGGATCAAAAGGGTGATATGGATGACAAAGCCCAGCTCTAAACCCAAATTTATCATTATAGTAAAATGTGTGATCATAATCAAGCCCGATTTGATCCTGATATCGCCATGTATGTGGAATCCGGAAATTTAATGTGTGTTGGCGCTCTCCAAAAATTTTAGTTTCAGTCAGTTCTTCTAGTGCTTCTATTTCTTGAATCAACATCTTTGGGCTCTGAAATGAATTGAGTGATCCATGAAGACCGATTTCACATTTTGCTTTTTTAATTTGGTCTAAAGATTTAACAAAATCACGATGAAATTTTCCATAGTCTGAAAAGAAATAAAAACTTGACTTAATATCTCTTTTAGATTCTTCTTTTAACATAAGAGAAATATTGCTACAATATGCTTTATTACTTAAGTTATAATATGCATATCTTATCCATTCTAGTGTATTTTTTTTTAAACTTGGTGAATTATCTAAAGAATCGATATCATGTGTTATAACACAACAAGACTCTGAAAAATTTGGCCAAAACCATTTTTGAACAAATGGAAGTTGATGAAGAAAATATGCCTCTTTAATTTTAGTTGATAGTTCTAATGCATATCTACTTACTATTGGATCGCAAAGAATATCATTAAGGTATAATTGATCATCTATTCCAGTAAATAAGTTATAAATAGAATCATTAATATCTAATTCAATAATCCCTCTTTCTCCATTAATACAATAACTCTTAGCTAGTTCATTTTTTCCATTATCCATGTTGACTGCAATAACACATGGATACTTACTTTGAGGCAACATACTTTGATTTATTTTTTCAAAAATAATGCCTTGTTGATTTAATAACTCACTTATGATTTGGATATGAATTTCTTCACTTCCAACAATCCCAATCTTCAATTGACACTTATTCATATTGAGTTTACCTCTATAATTCCTTACTCGTTTTGATTCATTAACCTGCTTTCGGCAGGCAACTTGTTTTTTTCAGAATAGTTTTACTGATAACGTTTTTGCTGAAAAATGCATTATCCCTGATACTAAACATTATTGCAAAAATGGTTCATTGTTTATATATACCGTAAGATCTGAGTTATATGTTAACCAGTTTCAAACCAATTAAAGATTTATATGCTGTATAAAAAACACAACCATTAGAAATTCTCAAAATTTAATGTCGACCTGTAGAATATAAGATTAGCAACATAAAAAGAATTAAAATCTGTATTACCACAATCAAAAAAATTACAAATTTAATTTACATATCTTATGAAAAAATTAAATCATCAATATCAATTAGATTCTCTTTTTTATCACTCTTGCTGGATTTCCTGCCACTACAGAATAAGGCATAACATCTTTTGTAATCATAGAACCCGCACCAATAACACTACCTTTTCCAATAGTAACTCCAGGCAAAATTATAACATCAGAACCAATCCAACAATCGTCCCCTACATTAATTGGTTTCACAATAGTTCCTTGTTTTTTGATCAAAATATCTTTCTTATCATAATTATGATTAAGGGTATGAAATATGACTCTCCCACCCATGATCACATCATCTCCAATATATATTTCTCCCCCCCTTCGAGCACTTAACACGGAAAATTCCCCAATTTGAGAAGACCCAATAAATACATATTTCGAACTTCTATCAAGTTCTACACCGATTCTGATTACACAACTTTTAGATCTTCCTAGTAAATGCTTTCCAACTTTTGATCGAAGAAAATTACTGTATTTGTTTTGAGGGAGATTCTTTACAATATCATACAATATTTTCCAAAAAATGTACATAGTCTGTATCCTTCAGTAATCACTAATAAATTTGCTAAGATGGCTATACTAATGTATTAAATTTTAAGAAATTATTAAAACCCAAATTTGACAGAATCACACATTTTATAATGTTGAAATGGGCTTCATGCTTCTGTTTTCTTAATACAATTCAAAGTTTTGTCTTGCATCTTATGATTTTTGGACATTTTTTAATTTACTAAAATGTAGTGTGTCAATACAACGTGTTTTGTGTAAGAAAATACTGTATTAATTAGCAGAATCTGTCAAATTAGGGTTAAAAATTACTGCTCATTAATCCTCAATCACGAAAGAATTAATTCGTAACTATTCAGCCTAGATAAAACAACTTTGTTGGCCACCTTTAATAAACTTCAGTAGACAAATTTTACGAATTGATTTTCTTTAATTGTTGCCAATTGACTGTATTTTCAACTGTTTGCCAGTTAGTTGTCAACCCTCTCATTTTAATCAAAATGATATCAAACGATATGTTTTAATAGGCTGATACGTTTCGATAGGCTGAATAACTACCATTATTCTATTAATTCATCATATATTCTTATAATCTTTGGAATTATAACCTCATTACTAAATTCTCTTTCAACAGTTTGCCTTGCATTGTAACCTATTTCTTTTAGTTTATTTTCATTGTCATAGAGATATTCAAGTAAAAAAAGAAGTTCATCAATGTTTTCCTTTATAATATACCCAGTTTTTCCATTAAATACAGGATATCTATCACCTTTGTCAATCATTATTACAGGTCGTCCACAAGACATTGCTTCAAGAGTTATTCTTGAGATACCTTCCACTAGCACAGGATTAAAAATAATATCCATACTCTTAATAAAAGATGGAATATCATTTTCAGGAAGAATGCCATGGAAATAAACATTTGGATTGTTAACTCCTAGAATTTGATTGCATGTTATATGGAGTTCACAAAAATTAGGTAGATTTTCAATTAATAGTTTAAGGATATCAATACCTCTTGAATACTCAAATCTTCCAACGAAGCCAATAACAAGTTTGTCTTTTAATTCAAGCTCAGAAAAAGAGAACTTGTTTATATCTACAGAGTTAGGAATGAAGTGTATTTTTTTATCTTTATTCATTAAACATGAGTAATTTTTAACGTAAATCTCAATATTTTTATCAACGCAGATTATAGATTCAAATTGATCAATCATATTTAGTTCATACTTTTCAAAAATAGGATTGTTATTTAAAGAGGAAAACAGATTGTGAATGGTAATAACTTTAGGAGTGTTAATTTCACTAAAATCAATGAATTTAGAGAAAATCATACTGTTGATCCAAGTATCAACCCTCAATAAATTATTACAAAATCCGATTCCATGGAAATGAATTAGATCATAAGTTGATTTTTTAAGATATTCATTTTTTCTTTGTAATCTCAAAATATCTGAACAGAATCTATATGGAAACGAAAGTTTGCTAATGATAAAGTTATTGAAAGGAAGTAAATTCCTATCATATGGCAGAAACCTTTTTACTAAAGTGTTTTCAGAAAAATTCTCTTCCAAAGGAGAATATGGCAATGAATTTGTTATTATATTAAAGTTATATTTTTTAATATTTAGGACTAAGTTCGAAACATAAGTTTCTCCTCCCCCAATACAGGGACTGAATCGTGGATTGTACTGCGCTATTGTTTTCATATTTTGTTCACTTACTTTTTAATTATTTGAGTTAAACAAATAACCCCATATTTCGCCATTATTATAGATCTTTGAGCCATTCGATTCGAACCTAGCCTTAAAAGAATCGTCCAAAATCACTGAGTTAATAATCCCAGGATTTATTTTTTTTGAAACAACTGGTATTCTAAAAGCTTCCTTATTTAAGACATATAGTTTTCCTCTATCTTCAATGAAACTATAACCTAGTGAAACCATGTTGAGATCGATGGGATTAATGGTCCCATTATATATCCTTCCAATAGTTTCAATTCCATTGATTTCAGATGCTTTATGACCTAACCTTTGAGAAGATTTTTCATTATACAAGGGATTGTCTCCATTTGAAATTGTTGATGTAACCATAAAAAAGCTCATCAAAAAAATAATAGTTAAAATCGTTACAATATTTAATTTATTCTCAATCAAATTTGCCATTCTAAAGATTCCAGAAGCAGAGACAAGAGCTAGAATCCCGTAGACAAATATAAACCATCTACTTGGCATTATTGTTCGCATTCCCATAAGTGAAAAACCATATAGTAATGCAAACAATACAACTATTGTTAAGCTCAATGAGCTCTTGTATACATTTTCATCCATCAACCACACATAAGTGCCAATTATGCCTGTTCCCAAAAAAAATAGATATCCAAGGTGATCCAAAAAATATTCAGAGTAACTTGTCGCTACGTAAGGTGAAACTTTTTCAGTAACACTTGTTGCGAATTCTGCATCATAAGTAAGAGCATGATATAAAGAACTTAGGATGTAATCAAGGAATGTTGCGGATGACCTTTCAGGTACTGAAATGGCATATAACCAGTACCCTATAAGCATAGCACCAAACATCACTATTGTATTAAGAAATATTTTTGAATCTGTTGAATTAAAACCTTCAAGATAAGATTTAATTTTTTTCCAGAAGTATAGAGAGATTATTGTTACAAACATTATGAATGCAGCAATGGTGTGTGTCAACACCAAAACTACAAGTAAAAAAATAACAATGAACTTATTGTAAATCGGTTTTGAAGCATTCACAAGAAACAAATAAAGAATTTCCATAAAAAAAACGCTCCCAAAACTTGTAGGTATTGGAGCTGCACCAAACAAAATTCTATAATCTCCAAAAACCAGTATAAGGGCTGCTAATAATCCCACTTTTGAATTCACAAGTTTTTTTCCTATTAAGAAAATAAAAACAACTGAAAAAGTATATGGGAAAGTGATTGAAGAAAATATCGAGTCATAAACATTCAAACCGGTCAGTATACTTGTTACTGAAGTAAGTATATGAAATATGGGAAAATAATAATAGGAATTAAAATACCCCTGTGGAGCATCTAAAACAATGTGACCTCTTTCAATATAAATTGAGGTCTCACCATTATGAAAATGAGTGTCGGTGCCATAAATATCAGAAAATTCGTAGTAAATCCCACCATAAAGGAGAAGTCCAATAATCAAAATTTTGAAGAGAACAAATCCTGACAATTTTTCGTTAGAATGTAGGATATCAAAAGTAATAGAAACACATGCAAAAGCCGTGAGTATAAAATAGCTCAAAGGTCTTATATAAAGATTTGTATATAATATCCACAAACTAAAACTAAAAACAAAGAAAAAAAAGATATTATTGACATAAGCTGACCATTTTGGAACTTGAAGTTGGAAGATCTCATTTCCCTTTAGCAATTTTTCTTTCAATAAAATGTATGTTAAAGAAGCAAAAAGGATAGTGCCTCCTATATCCTGCTGATGAATCCTATACGACAAGGACATGTAAATGACAAAACAACCCAACAAAAACCCACATAGCGGAAAGATCGCATCCGCTCTCCTTCCAATACTTTTTATAAATTCCAATTTTTCGAAATTAAAACCTGACATTTCTGATCGCTTTTTGGTATAATGAATAATATTTTTCTGCAATGCTTTTGTTGGAAAATTCTCTAGCTTTTTCCCTTCCCATAATCCCCATACTTATTCTTAAATTTTTGTTTTCAAGTAACGTCAATATTTTATCTGCCAAAGAATTAACGTCTCCGTATTCTACCAAAAAACCCGTCCTATTATTATCTACCACATAAGGAATACCACCTATGTTCGAAGTGACAATAGGCTTTCCACATGCTTCAGCTTCAGCTAAAACAATTCCAAAAGATTCTTCTTTTGAGGGAAATACAAATATTGAACATTCTGATAATTCCCTCTTTAATTCCTCATTGTCCAATGCTCCCCTGAAAATTACATAGGAACTTAAATTATTTTGTTTAATATACTCAACCAAACTATCGTAATATCCTTGTTTTCTGATTCTCCCTACAATATGCAATCTTATGTTATCTCTTTTTGTACATATCATTTCAACTGCCTTAATTATATTTAATAAACCTTTTCTTGGCTCAATGCCACCTATAAATAATAAACGGTCACCAACTTCCTGAGATTGAATCTTAAAAAATTCATCTCTTATACCATTTGGAATAACATAAACATCACCCTTACAAAAAGATTCAATTTTCTCCATAACGTAAGGGCTTACAGTCGTTAAGATTCTTGCATTTTTTAAGCAGAATTCTTCCATAGGTAAATGAACTTTTCTTCTAATACTGTCAAGTATAGAAGGTCTCAATTGAGGATTATACTCCTCTTTTGCAATTCCATGAATCGTTACAATAGAAGGATATCCACTTTTTAATGCATAATAACCATAATTACTAATGTGACCGTGGACTAGATCAGGATTTATTTCCTTAATTTTATTAATTACCTTATATCGATCTATTGTATTAACTGTTAAAAACCTTGGAAATGGCGGCGAAGCAAGGTAATGTACAGAAATGCCCTCAATATTTTTGTAAACATTTTTTTTTAATATTTGTACGGTAACAATATGAAGATCTATATCTGGGTATTTTTTAAATTCGTTAACGATTCCCAATATGCAGGCTTCAACCCCACCACTAATATTTTCAGGATCAATTGGATATTGACCCAGTAATACAACTTTCGTCTCCATCACCTACGAGATTATAAAGATCCAAAATCTGTTTTTTTTGATTTTTTAAATTAAATTTATTTGCAAATTTAAGAATTTCTTCAGAATTCCACTTATGATCAATTGCAATGATTATTTTTTCTGCTAAAAGATCTGAATTTCCCGGTTGAACTAAATATCCATAATTATCGAATAAAATTATTTCTTCACTTCCACCATTATAAGTCGCCACAACAGGCTTTCCACAAGCCATCGCTTCGATCTGAACTACTCCAAAACTTTCCTTTAAACTTGGCATCACAAAAATATCACAGGCATTCATCCATAAAGGGATCTCATTATGAGGCCTGCCACCTATAAGCTTTATATAATCTAGAAGACCTGAGGACTTTATTTGTTTTTTCAACTTATTCTCTAGTTTGCCCTCTCCTACAATATAACAAATCACATCCTTCCGCGTTTTCACAACACGGCCCATAGCTTCAATTAAGTACTTATGCCCTTTAACTTCTTCTAGATTTCCTACAGTAAGAACTATTTTTTTATCAGAAGACAAACCTAATGACCTTTTACACTCATATGGATTTAGCGGATGAAAAACATCTTCCCTGTATCCGTTTGGAAGAACTACTACTGGTGTTTTTACATCTAGTTTTCTTATACATTCAAGATTACTTCTGCTTACTGTAATAATCGCGTCAGCAGAATTGAGAACATATTCAATTTTAGATTTCCATTCATCATCCTTAAAAGGCAATCTATAGATATCATATCCATGAGCAGTAACTACAAAAGGTACTCTATATTTTGCTTTTAGCTTTGCACCAACATATCCAGATGACCAAGTAAAATGAGAATGTATGAGATCAAATTTTATGTTCTTTTTTCGAATAAGTTCTTCAACTACTTTAAGATGCTTATCTCCTAATGCTTTATATTGAGAATCAAAAGGTAAGTTAAAAAACGAAGTTTTGTAAACTTCTAAATTTGAAGGTTTATTTGCGCAATCAATTTTAAAACTTGAAACAAAAGGCTGTAATGCGGGTATATGGATATAATCAGAAATATTTGCAAATTTGTTGAATCTAACTAGCACATAGACATTATCAAAGTATGGAGATACAAGATCGATAGGATCCTTTTGGAAACTCCTGTATCTATGACTGACAACTAACAAATTTTTTGTATCTATCGGCATATTTACACATTCCAGTTGCATCAAAAGATCATTTTAAAATTGAGACTATGTTAGCACTTGCAGTACCGTTTCCAAATCTATTGCAGTGAGTATTTAAAGAAGGACTAAAACTGTTTACCGTTTCAAGAATTCTTTCCTTGTCAGCTCCGACAAGAACATTCCATCCGTCGTTAATAGTTTCAACCCATTCAGTATTTTCTCTTAAAGTAACACAGGGAACTTTAAGTACGTAAGCCTCTTTTTGAACACCACCAGAATCAGTAAGTATCATTTTCGCATGATCCATCAGCTTTATGAATTCAAGAAATCCCAAAGGCTGTATCAAAGAAACAGATGATTTCAATCTATCATAGAGTCCGTATTTTTTCAAAAATTTCTCAGTCCTTGGATGCAGCGGAAATATAATAGTTTCATTTAATTCAGAAAAGGCATCCACAATATTCTTCAGATTTTCTTCATTGTCCGTATTGCTGGCTCTGTGAATCGTAGCTATAAGGTATCCTTTGCTTTTTATGCCTAAATAATTTATAATAGTAGATTTATTTTCTGCAATTTCCCTGTTATACAAGAGAGAATCAACCATCACATCTCCAGTTAAATACACATTCTCTTCTATCCCTTCTTTTTTTAAATTTTCAACTGCAGTCATTGTGGGACAGAATAGAATATCAGAACAATGATCTGTCACAGTCCTGTTAATCTCTTCTGGCATTGATTTGTCAAAACTTCGAAGACCGGATTCTACATGTGCGGTTTTAATATGTAGTTTCGAGGCTGCAAGGGCGCCTGCAAGTGTTGAATTAGTGTCACCATAAGTAAGAACGATGTCAGGCTTTTCTTTAACCAAAACTTCTTCGATTTTCTTGAGCATCTCACCTGTCTGATATCCGTGAGATCCAGAGCCGATATCAAGAAGATAATCTGGCTCAGGAATGTTAAGTTGCTCAAAAAACACTTTGTTCATCTGATAATCATAATGCTGCCCGGTATGAATCAGAATTTCTTCATGTTTTTTTCTCAATTCCCTTGAAACTACAGAGGATTTCACAAACTGAGGTCTGACACCAAGGATACTTGTAACTTTCACGACTAGCTCACCACTTTAAACTGAAGTTGAAAATTTGGATTTTCTTTCATAATGGGAAAACTATCCGGGTAATTTTCAGTGAACCATGTAATGAAGCCAGTAACGTCAATTTTATCCCTTAATAATTGTTCTTTTTTATCAACCCATTTTTCTTTTAGCCCGGATGTATGGAGTAACTCAATTGCTTTTTCCAAAGCTTTTTTAGGATCACGATAATTAAAAATTAGTCCATATTTATTCTCAAGTTCTTTGAAATTTGACATATCGTTTTCGCCAACGAATGAATTGCACCTTATAGCTGGAGTACCGAGAATCGCAGCTTCAGTTGTCATTGTTTGACTATCACCAAAAAACACCTGAGAATAAAAAAGTAAATCATGAATTTTCTCCGGCGATGCCGAAATCCGGTATTTTTCCAGATCATCCGGCAATGGCTTCTCCGAAGTAATGAGCACTCTTCCGTGTTTTTCGATTTCGTGAACAGCTTTTCTCTTATCTTCTAAACTCAAGCCCCTGTGTCCAACGTCGTGATTGGCACCCCAGGATACAAACCTTAAAATTACATATTTATCACTTTCTTTTATCCCAAAAGATTCTAAAACTGAGGGGTCAGGAGTAAAATAATTTGGATGAAGATATGCTAATTCATGATAGCCGTCATATCTAACCTGTTTTTTTCCAAGATCTTTTTTGTAAAGAGAAGGAGTACATATTGCATTAGCAAATGGATATGTTATTTTATGACTGAACGTAGTAATCTCCGAATCATCCAGCAAAATAGCTTTTTTTCTAAGAATCCAAGATACATGCGCTACACATGGATTTGACATTCCCATTAGAATATCTGGGTTGAACTTACTTGCAATTTTCAGGATTTCATAATCTCTATTTATCCATTCAAGTATCAAATCAACTTTACTGCTTCCTATTTCACCCACCGAAATATACTCAAAATTATATGCCTTGAGTAAATCTATCGTAACTTCCTTATTTCGAGCTGTGACCAAAACACTATGTCCTCTTTTATTAAGTCCCCATATTACATTCTTAAAAAGATGGACATGTGCCGGATGCCCCATATCAATCATTATTCTCAAAATTATCATCCCAAAATATATAATAATATTAAATAGTGCAATTTTCATAAGAACTTAATTTAAATAGAATAGTTTTTGAACTGATCCCAAAACTCAAAAATTGATTCTTTAAATCTCGTATTTTGAATAATCAACGTAGCTTTCAATCATGAAATCTTTCTGAAAACTCTTAGTCGTTAAAAACAAAATTGTTTTTGGGATAAGCGCATTATTTAAGTACATTTTTCTAAATATCCACATGTTTTATGTCAGGAATGTAAGATAGTCTATCATTCATAAGATTTGTGCATTTTTTTATTGCATCAAAACCTATTGTTTGAAATTTTTTTGAAAAAGCGAGTGCAAGAAGCAACCCTACATAACCCAATCCTAGAACTCCTACACATGTGGAATTAATGTTTATTGATTCTAATAAATATTTCATAATACACCACCATATAAAGATATCAAAAACTACGATTAATTTTCTTGCGAATGTCCGACTGCATATCAAAAAACATTGCAAAAAACAACAACTGTGCACCCATCAAAGTCATAAATACGCCTAGCAATGGATAGTTTTGAGAAACCGGATTGTGCATCAACTTTTGTACAAGAATCCAGAAATCAAAAATAAGTCCTGCAGGCAGAAGTGCCATGCTGGCAACATAGAAAAACACAAGCGGATGGAAACTTAAAAGTACATACTTGGTCTTCAGCCTCCATAAGAAACCATTGAAAAGCATGGGAGCGACTTTCATTATGTATCTACGATAATTTATAGAGGATTTTTCGTTTTTATAGCGGGCAGGGATTACAACATCTGTTACTCTCATGCCGTATGCGTTGAGCTTTATCAGGATATCATTTACGTAACCGTAATAGGTATATACGGAATCAAGGTCTATTGTTTCCAGTGCTTTTCGAGATGCAGCAGCATAACCGTTCTGGGGATCCATTAAATCCCAGTAGCCGCTTCCTATTTTAGTTAGCAGTGAGAGTAAAGTGTTTCCAAAGAACCTCCAGGCGCTCATGCCTTCCCGGGCTTCTCGGGTTATAAGCCTGTTTCCTTTAGTGTAATCGGCTTTGCCTTCTATTATGGGCATTAAAAGACGAGGCATCTGGGACGGATCCATCTGGTTGTCGCCATCCATTACAACGACTATGTCCATTTTGTCTGCCAGAGCCATTTTATATCCGTCAATTACCGACTTTCCGGCACCCATATTCACTTCATGCCTTAAGGAAACAACTCTGGAATCCTTCAGGCTTTTAACCACTTCAGGAGTCCGGTCAGAACTGCAGTCGTCTACTATATAGATACGGCTCACATACTCCGGAATCCCTTTAATTGTTTCACCTAACAAAACTTCTTCGTTGTATGCTGGCACTACAACTCCAATTTTGTACATTTTAAATAGACTGAATGTGTGCTCTTCTTCGAGGTTTAGATGTTTTGCCTTAAGATTATTGTTTTCGGCGAAAGAGAGAATAGTACCTACAGAAGAAATGTAAATATTGGGGGAACTTAATAATATATCAAAGCATTTTTTAGAAAAAACAAAGAATCCTACAGGCCCACTTTCCATCTGTTTTTTGTTTAAAAAAGATACATTCTCTTGTAGCCGATTTGATTTGCTAAAACAGGTGCCAATTACCATATCAAAATCATCTTTTTGAATAGGTTCAAGCATTTTAGGAATTAACTTTGGTTCATGGCAAATACTGATGTCCATGAACAAGAAGGCTTCAGAATCTGTAGCATGTTCAATACCTATTTGAATTGGAAAATCAAACCCTTTATGCTTGGTGTTTCGGATTATCTCTGCACCCGCAAGTTTAGCTACATCGACTGTATTATCGGAACTTGCATTGTCGACTACAACTACTCTATCAGCAAATTTCTTTGCCTGAAGAACAACACTGCCGATGGAAACTTCCTCATTATAGGCAGGGAGGACAACGGTTATGTTTCGAAGAGATGGAACTCTCACATTTGGATTTTCCTCTTTTTTTGTGATTGGTTGGACGCTCTTGCCTATAATCAGTTCATTATTCATTCGAATAACCCCGTATTATAGATTTAAGTTTGAATGAAATTAAAGGGAATTTGGGAGAGGCAAATCAAGTTATCGTTTAGAGAATCGAGTAATCAAGCTGGCTTGGTTTGTCTGGTCGTTTCCGCCATCGAATGCACTATTATTCCCCTGAGGGTCATGTATGCACCTGCAAGGGCAAAGAAGACCATAAGGAAGGTGTGTCCTAAGTTGAGGCTTGCACTTCCAAGAAAAAGAGCTTCAAGAAACTTGAACCCCATATAAAAGCCGCATGTTGCAAGGGCAAAACCCGGTACCGAGTAAAAGTACAAAGGCCTGTTTGCTTCCACATCCTCAACCACGGTTTTCAGGACTCCGACGAAGTACTTTATCGGGTTTCGGACCATGCTTTCAGAGTCATTGAAGGTCCCTATATCGACTTCAGTCATGCGGAACCCTGACCTCCCTGCATCTGCAAGCATTTCGTTTTCTATGGATGTTTTTTTGCCGCTGAAGCGAAAAGTGTTTTTTGTTGAGGCTGCAAAGGCTCGGAAGCCGCTCTGAGTGTCAGTTATTTTGAGGTTAAAGTTCCTTTTTGCAGTTGTGTCCTGCAGAGTCCGGCCGACACGACAGTAGATAGGAACATTTTTGCCCGTATAATTAAGGTAACGGCTGCCGTTTACCATTTCAGCATTTCCTTCAAGAATGGGAGAAATGAGTTTAGGGATATTGGCAGGGTTATGCCGGCCGCCCGAGTCCATTGTAACAATAATGTCGGCGCCGAGGTTGGCTGTAGCTGTAAAGCCGGTTTTGAGAGCTTCGGCTTTCCCTCTATTGATTTCGTGAGCAACTACTTCAGCTCCAGCTGTCCTGGTGACCTCAGCTGTCCTGTCAGTACTGCCGTCGTTAACAACGATTACATTGTCTGCATAGAGTTTGGTGAAAAGGACAAGGCTCCCGATTAAAACTTCTTCATTATAAGCTGGAAGAATAACGGTTATATTTTGAGAAGATGCCCCCCTGGAACGTGGGTTCTCTTTATGGACCTGGTACTGGGTACTGTTGCCCACAATCAGTTCGTTACTCATTTTTATAACCTCTTTGAAATTTAAACTATGATGTAGAAACATAGAGGCTCAGAAGCCAGTCAGTAACACTGGAGCATGACTGTTTGAACCCTTAACATCTTTCAATTTTTTAGATAGACGTGTGGGGTTCGAATATATAAATTTATTGATAGACATACTAAAATAGAATAATAAAAGAACAATAATAATAGCGGTGGAGCTTTAGTTCGACAAATATAACATTATATTATTGAAATAATGGCCTGCAAAAACATATGAAATAAGAGAGTAAAAAATATGAACAATCAAAAATAAAAAAATGATCCCTAGAAAAAAAACAATATCATGAGGGCAGAAAATTTCCACACTTAAGTACCGCAGGCTTCTCCAGAGCCTCAGAAATTCATTTCAATTAGACTTAAACTTTTGAATAAAATTGAACATAATATCCTACTTGCCGCACCTGCAGAAGAAAGAAAAAAGATTAATGGATAGATTTAGAAAATATAAATCGAACCTGATTTTCAGGAACAACAGAGAATATGCATTAAAAAATTAAATAGGTTTAATCGAAAAATATACACGTAAACAAGTAATAGAACTTCCTGGTTAAGCAAAAATGATTAAGTAAAAGTTGCTGAGAAATAGTGAATAAAATGAAAAAGAGCGAAAGAATAAAATGTATGAGAAGAAAATATTTACTCTCTTGAAAGAAACTGAATAAATATAATAATTTTTTAAGTTATACTTCGGATGACCTGAATGACCGGAAAAAAAGTTCCTTCAGACCTTTCAACCGTAATCGGGCTTGTGATCCTTACCGATCTCTTTGTGCTCATGCCCGGATTAAGTGAAACTGTGTTTCGCAATATACTCGGCCTGCCTCTTGTTCTTTTCCTTCCAGGGTACGCCCTTATTGCCGCACTCTTTCCTTCAAAGTCCGACCTTGATGGGATCGAAAGGACAGCACTTTCCTTTGGGCTAAGCATTGCAGTCGTGCCCCTGATCGGCCTCGGGCTCAACTATACACCCTGGGGAATAAAGCTTCTGCCAATTTTGATAAGCCTATCAGTGTTCACTTTCGCAATGTGCGGGTTTGCTTACCTGAGGCGGGAAAAACTTCCCGAGGCTGAGGCATTTGAAGTACCCTTCAGGGAAATAGCACTCTCGCTTAAAACCGAAATACTGGAAAAACCGGAACCTGGACTCGACAAGGCCCTTACAATCATTCTGGTCTTTTCTATCCTCCTATCAGTTACAACTCTTGTATATGTTGTGATAACCCCGAAGGAAGGCGAACACTTCACAGAGTTCTATATTCTCGGCCCTGAAGGGATGGCTGACAGCTACCCGACAAACTACACACTTGGAGAAAACGGAAAAGTAATTATTGGGATAGTAAATCACGAATACAGACCAGTAAATTATACAATGGAAGTAAGGCTTGAAAACAGATCCCTACCTCTGCCGGAAGATATGCAACAGATCACACTTGCCCATAATGAAACCTGGGAAGAACCTCTGGCGCTGACTCCCCCAGTAGAGGGAAAAAATATGAAACTTGAGTTCCTACTATTCAACGAGACCGATAAAAACACATCCTACAGGGACCTACACCTCTGGATAAATGTAAACTCAACAGAGAACTGATGAAACTCCCGGAGACTGCAAAAGAGCGATTGATGAAGCCAGAGCATTATGTTCAGACCATCCCTTAAAGTTGAATATCGGATTTTAAGCTTGATTTGTCTTTATTCAGGGATTAACGTTAAAAAACCCAATTATCCTTACAGAACTCCCTCCTTATAAAATTCCTTGAATTTTGCCTCACAACAGCTTGGAAAGTAGAAAACTCATTCGGAAAGCCCAATCCTGCTGCTATGGACTTGTAAACTTTTTTGCCTATGGATTTTAGTATCTGACCCAAACAGGAGGTAAGCGAATAGTGACTAAAAGTTCGCTATTTCAATATAAAGAATTTCATGTCAAAGTATGCCAGTTAGAACTCAGACTATCGACAAAATTTTATACGATATTTACAATAAGAGATTGTATAGATATAAGAGCTGCATGATATTCTTGAAGTATTATAACAAGAAACCAGTAAAAAACAAGTAAAAAACGTTTAATAAGATGTCCGCAAATAGATCAGAACCCGTCTCGATTTAAAAGAGGAGCAATTCCTGTGCAAAAAATAATTAATTCTCCCAAAAAGCAAAAAGAGCTGAATTTTCTGATTATTGTTTCAGTTCTGATTCTGGCTTTACTGGTAATTTCTCCAGAAGCCACCGCAAATAGCAACCCGGAGTTCTCCGGTTCACCAGAGATGGGATCCGTTTCAGAGCAGGTAGATACCAAAAATCAGGAAGAAACAGGCGATTCAGAAGATATTTTAACTTCATATGAAAAACCCGAGACCCTTCAGAAAATCAGCCAATATATAAACATGATCTACACAGCGGGAGGAATAGGAGCAGTAGCTCTGTTCCTTCTTGCGTATTTGCGTACGACTTCGGGAGATTCGGGACTTGCAAAAAATCCAGTGGGAAACTCACTGAGATACCTCAATCCGCTTAAAATCCTGAAAACCGAGGGATCAGAAAAGACAGATCAGGAAAAATTAGAAGCCAGAAAACTCAGGTTTCTTACCGCAGTCCCTGTCCTGAGCATAACCCTTGCGGAACTTCTTATCTTTTCAGGGAGGATGGGAGCGGCGGTCTGGATACACATATGCACTTTGATTGCTCTTTCTCTTTCCAACATAGTATTAAAAGACCCGGAAATACACAAAATTTATCAGGCATTTATGCTTCTACCGATACTAAGGTTGATAAACCTGTCAATGCCCATCTTTTATGACACCACTCTTTATACCTTCATATTCATCTACGGTCCTCTAGCAATTCCTGTTGTAGTCATTGTACTTCACCAGCGTGATTCCCTTGAACAGATGGGAATTACCCTGAAGCACGTAGTACCCTACATGTTTCTCTCAGTCCCTCTTGGATTTGTAATTGGATTAGGCGAGTATCTTACCATAAAGACAGGTTACCTGATCCCTGATCTCACTTTTACAAATATGTTTAAGCTTATAATTGTAATGGTTTTTTTCGTGGGGCTTATAGAAGAACTGATCTTCAGGTCAATCCTGCAGACAAGGCTTAAAAACGCACTCGGTATGTGGGAGGCCCTGTTGATTACAAGTTTCATGTTCGGACTCATGCACTCAGGGTACGGCACTATTCAGGAAATTCTCTATACAGGTTTCGTGGGATTTATCATGGGCCTTGCCTTTTATAAAACAAAAAGCCTGCCTTTTATTGCTGTACTCCACGGTTTTGTCAACGTTTTCCTTTTCGGGATTCTTCCTCACCAGCTAAGCCTCTGGCCTGGTTTTTGAACTCCTAATGAGAGAAATTAGATAAACTCTTTTTTAGAAAAATATTCCCAGGCAATAGGCACTCCAGACTTTTTTATTTGTCCCTTTGAAAAAAGCCTCTGAAAAACCTTAAATGATTAAATAATCTCAGCAACCTTGAAAAAGACAATTACTATAAAACTCAAAAGTAAGTGAACAATTGCCAGATTAAAAGAGCTGTTAAGAAATTTATTCCAACATTCAGATACGGAAAGAACTTATTTTGGAGAAAAGAGAACAATAAACCCGACAACTACAGATACACCATACTGAGGAAGCCCGAGACCTGTAATCATGGAAACCGAACTTGAGGAGATTGCACTAGATGAAATTATACTTAACAACATAAAGACATCCCTGTAAACATAAAAGTATGTAATCCATGTACAAAAGAATCACTGGTAGAATAATAAACTATTAGCATAAGGTTAGACTATTGGCACAATAAGAAATCTAGGGATGTATTTTGAGTTTTGGGATCAGCTTGATATAAAACACATGATAAACATCATGAGAGGGAAAGGAATTAATTTAAGAAACAAAAATTTCACAAAAACCGGCGTCAAAAAACTAGATCAGAAAACTAGATCAGAAAAAAATTGACATAAGAATAGACAGTAAAGATTTGCAAAAGCGCCCAGGTATATGAAAATAATCATTAAAATATATCTATCGTAAGCAGATTTCTATTCAAACCCCTTCCATTTTCAATCTTCCTTGCTTTTATTATTTTTCACTATTTATACTTTCCTCAAGTCGTTTTACTCTGGCTATTCTTATATTGCTTCCTTTTCCTACTTTTTCATATATGTGGAATATTCACGTATTTCAATATTCCAGATGTTCCGGATTTCTAACTTTAATTCAGAATACATAAAAATTCAGACACCTACTGCTCTGTCTTACTTAAAATACCAAGACAAAAAATTTTAGAATGCCGAAGAGAATACTCTAGAAAGAAATAAGATTTAAATCTCAACTAAAATACTGAAAAAAGTAACTATAAAAGAAAATATAGTGCAAAAATGCACTAAAAAATCTAACAATGAAAAAAGAGGCAATGATTCCGGAATCCCGGAATTTAGATAACCTCTGCAACCTTAAAAATAACTATTGCAGCAAAACTGAAGAGCATAGGCATGATTGCCAGATTAAAGGAACTGTTAAGTGATCTGTTCCAGTGTTCGGATGCTGAAAGTACTTCCTTTAAAGATAGCAAGACGATCAGCCCTACAACTACCGCGGCACCATATTGAGGAAGTCCGGGACTCGTAACCATAGAAATTGCACTTGAAGAAATCGCACTTGAAGAAATCGCACTTGAAGAAATCGCACTCGATGAAATTATGCTCAATAGCACAAGATACCTCCCATAAATAATTAATTTGTTTTAACCCATTATTTTCTAAAGTTATTCGTATACAAAGACTACATACTATAAAAAAGTTTCTTGAAATATTAAATTGTTGAGAGACAGTATTGATCTGATAATTATACAGAATTACATATGAAAATTTCACATATTTAGGGAAATAATGAAAAAATCAACATCTATCTAAGGAACATAGTATTAGATAAAAGTTAAAAAAGTTAAGAATAATTATAAGATCACTAGAAAAAATCGGGAAAAGAATATAAACATTAAATAACATTACTAAGACATTTAATAAAAAAGAATGGGGAAGTTAAAATAAAAAATGCGCAGACTTTTTACGTTAAAAAGTTGTGAAAGTAGGCAGCACTAAGATATCCCATTAAAAAATAAACCGATGAGAAAAAATTTAGTGCCAATTTGCAGAAATTTGAGGCAACTATCAATAAAAATTTATATGATGCTTACAGTAGAGATTATAAAATAGCTGGCTTCAGCATTATTGTAAATATATAATATTGCAAAACACATTAAGAAATTTGAGTTATTACATACTAAAAATAATGATTAAATCCTTGTTTGAAAGGAGCAGTTCCCGTGAAAAAATCCATTCACCTCCATAAAAGGCAAAAAAGACATGCCTTTATGATCACTTCCTTTTCAGTTTTAATTCTGATCCTACTAACAATTTCACCTGCCGCTGCAGCGGTTAGTAGCTGGGAGTTATCCCCTGAAAAACCTGTTGTTGGAGATACCCTTCGAATTAAAGGGAGCGCCTCTCCGGAAGAGGAAATAGAAGTAAAAGTCACTTTTGAAAAGAAAGTTTCGGTATCCGGAGGGGAGTACGAGTATATTCTCGAAGGTGTGAAGATCCCAGAAGGATTTGATAACCGTTTTACAGTCCAGGCTACCGGAGCCAGAGACCTCAATGTTAGAGTAAAAATACTAATCTGGATAACAAAGAGCTCGGAGGCTTCCGGGAACACTGCAACTGTAACGCAGTCAAATGTCCCTCCGGGAACCTACCAGATAAAGATGGATGGAAACGCCAAAAGTGGAACCTCGACTGTAAACCTGAAAATCACCGCGGTCCAGCAGATAAAAGCGGATTCGAGCGGAGACTTCAGTTACTCCTACAATACAAAAGCCGTTCCTGCCGGGAACTTTGAAATAATTGTGGGAGGCATCACGAAAAAGGCAACTCTTCAGGAAAAGGAGACCTCGGCTATGACATCAGATTATTCTTCAGAGGAAACAGAGTCTGAAACAGAGTCTATTACGGAGCAGACACCTTCAGAAACTCCTGAAGAAACAGAGGATATAGAGAAAACTGGAATTGTTTCAAGTCCAGAACAGACCCCTAAAGAAGTAACCGGTGGAGAAGTTCAGGAGCCCGAACCTGTTGAAAAAGCAGGACTACCTGTGGATACAACCTACATTCTTGGAGGGATGGGAGCGGCATTTTTAATACTTACTATTTATTTTAAAAGAAATGAAAAAAAATAAATTTCACCCAGATAGCATGCGAACAATTTGCTACCTGAAAATAAGGAAACAAACAGATATGGGGAAAAATGGAGGAATATAAATTGAGAAAAAGTCTATTGATGCTTATACTGACGATATTCATTTTGACCTCTTCGCCAGTGATGGCATGGGGTGTAAGCCCTATTGGCAATTTGAATTTTACCGATAAAGTGGTTTACTTCCTGGATCACACTAGCAACCCGGTAGAAGGAAACTGGATCACACTGGGGCACCCATTTGAGGGCAACAGGATCCAACTCCCTCAACCGATAAAACTCACATATGAAGGCACGAATCAGGTAACCTATGACGGGATTTCCGGGAGCTTAAATAAGGAAGAAGGAGAAAGTTATACGATAACATATCCCTCAATTCCTACCTATACCACACATCCCGTTTACCTACCTGATGAAAAGGTGATAATGTCTTTCTTCGGGGAGACAGGGCTTGGGGGAGAAAACGTAGACATATACCTGATCAAGGTGACCTCGGACAGTGCATACGGGCTTCTTGATGCTTTGCAGGCAGGAGATGTCGGAAATTTAAACGCCATTTTTCAGGACACCGTTGATGGAAACTATGAAAAGTATTCTGCTGAATTGGGACCTGGAGGTGATTTATTAGAGTATGATCTTGGATGCCTTGATGCAGGCCAGTATCTCATAGTCGTGGTTAAGCAAAATGACGACGAAAGCCTGACAGTCCTTTCTTCTACAGCTTTTTTGGTTACGGAATACGAACTGTGCATTTCATCTCCTTCGTATATTGTAAAAGGGAATGACCTGGACATAAGCATGACACTGAAAGGGGCTTCCGATGAAGATGACTGCACCTACGGAGCTGTACTCATAAGGGAACAGGCATACAAAGCAAACATAGATATTAACTCCGATGGCACAAAAGACGGAACTTCAGTAATAATAAACGATCTGGATGTTATTGATGAATTTGGCATAAACTCATCAAACTACAGGTCAAAGTTGACCAAAAACGAACTGCAGACAGAAATTCAGACACTTATAGGAGAAGGAAAGGGTGCCATAGCAATAGGGGAAACCGGCCAGAATAACCTATCACTTACCGCTTTTGACTTACCGGTAGGCTCTTACTACCTTTTCGTTGGTGCATATAGCCCGGGAAAGGGACTGGTAGGGCTTTCCCAGGCAGATATATATATTAAATCAAAAGGAAGTTCACATACAAATAAAGAAGAAATCAAACTCAACATAAATATCAAAATAAAGGAGATCTGCCAGAATTATGTTTCATATGGCAGAAGGACAAAGTTTGATTTCGAAAATGGAGATACCCCTATCAGATATGTGGAGTTTGACCCCAAAAAGACTGCGGGAAAGGTAACAACTGTTGTTGAGGAACTGAATGAGAGATCTTCACTTGCTTCCACTGATCCTGAGGGAGAAATCTACAAACACGTCAATATCGAGGTAGATGATGAAGATTTTGCAAATTCGAAGAAAATCGAAAACGCCGTTGTGGGCTTCAAGGTAGTTAAGGGATGGATAAATGAAAACAATATTAACAGAGATACAATAACCCTTCAGCACTTAAATAGAAACCAGTGGGACACCCTTAATACGGAAAAAATAGGTGAAGATGATGAGTACATTTATTTAGAAGCTGAAACTCCGGGATTTTCCCCATTTGCAATTACAGCCAGCAAGAATATCCTTGAGGCGGGATCAGCAGGAGAATCCACTTCAGGTGGAGAACAACAGGGAGACTCAGAATCAGTTATGGGATCTGAGATGCCTTCTAAAGAAAACTGGAACTCCGTATTAAAAATTGCCAGTTTCTTTATAGGTTTCCTTGTAATCATTGCGATAGGGACACTTATAAAGAAAAAAGCAGACTCGAACAACGAAGGAAAAGATTCTGAAAAGTAAAAAAGAACAGGAGATGTGATTTCTCCTGTTTATATTCCTTTTTGAAGAAATTGTCTGTACTTAAAAAGATGTTATTTTTCAGGAATTAATGTCCTTTCAGATATCCTTAGACTTAAATCAGGCTATTTAATCCCTTTTCCAGTTCGATTTCGCCTTTCCACCAACCGGAAATTTTAGAGACATCTGCCCTGGAATCCCGGACGTCTCCTGCTCTTGATTCGGCATGAACAATCTGGCTTGAGGAGCCGGTCAGTTCAATAATATTCTCGGCAAGTTCAAGGACTGTTACACTTTTTCCCATAGCTACATTGAAGAACTGGCCATCCCCTTGTTCGAGGGCTGCTGCGTTTGCTCTTACAACATCTTTTACATGAACGAAGTCTCTGCTCTGAAGTCCGTCACCATAAATGACAAGGTCTTTTCCAGCCATTGCTCTCTCCAAAAAAATAGGGATCACAGCGGCGTACGGGGATTTGGGATCCTGACGTGGACCATAGACATTAAAGTAGCGAAGGCAGGTAGTCCGAAGCCCGTGTTCTTCATAAAACATTCTTGCCAGATATTCTCCGTCAAGCTTGGAGATTGCATAAGGCGAAGCAGGTTCAGGATACATAGCCTCCCTTTTAGGAAGCGCAGGGTTATTTCCATAAACTGCCGCGGAGGATGCGGTCACGAATTTTTCGACTCCTGCCCTGACGCATGCCTGCAATACATTAAGTGTTCCAAGAGTATTTATCCGGAAAGCCTCAACTGGTTTTTCACAGCTAAGAGGCACTGATACTAGAGCAGCTTCATGAAAAACGTAATCCATTCCTGTGACAGTTTTTTCGACAAGAGAGAAATCACATATATCCCCCTGAACGAATTCGACATTTCTGTGCTGAGGGACATTTCGTGAAAAACCCGTAGTGAGATTATCAAGTATTCTCACACTATGTCCTGCTTCTGCGAAATACTCAGCTATATGGGAGCCTATGAAACCTGCTCCTCCTGTAATCAGCACTTTCATGTTCCAAAAAAGGAAAAGGTACAAAATAAAATTTTCCATACAAGCCTGAAACTTCCAGATTTTAGAAAAAATAACAAAAGATAGAAGAAATAATTTTCATCGGGTGGAAGTCCTTTAGAAGGAAAAAATATTTCTTCGAAAGAAGCCTATGAGTACAGGGGAATTAAAAAAAATTGGGGAATTTAGGTCTTCATAAAATAAACCAGCTGGCCGGTAGAGTACAGTTAGTCACACAGCCTGAAGTGAACGGATAATTTCCAGGAAACAGATTAGGATAAGTAGCTTACTTCCCGGTTTACCAGGGCAATTTACTCAGTCAATTATTCCTTTTCATTATCTTATGGTAGCAATGCCAGAGGAAATGCTGGTTAGAAAAATGAGACAATGCATTGCATGCATAAAATAAAAGAGAGTATATGCATAATGTGACATGAAATGAATGATTTATAAAAGCCTGATAGAAAGCCCACATAAGTATAAATTGTAGAAAGATAATGTACTAAATATTTTCGCAGTGATAAAAATGGCTGGAAACAGACAATTACCTCTGGATCTGCTACTTGTGGTAGGTCTTGTACTCCTTACTGATATTTTCGTGCTTGTGCCCGTACTGAGCGAAAGCTTTCTGCGCACAATCCTTGGAATTCTCCTGGTTCTCTTCTTACCCGGATACGCCCTGACAGGAGCTCTTCTTCCTGCAAAAAAAGACCTTGAGGGAATTGAGAGGGCTTTGCTTTCCCTCGGGTTAAGCATTGCAGTAGTCCCACTAATGGGACTTGGAATGAATTACACCGACTGGGGGATCAGGGAAGTGCCTGTGCTCATAGGACTTTCGATTTTCACTCTTCTCATTTGCGGGGTAGCATACTACAGAAGGCTCCAGTTACCTGAAGCCGAAGCCTTTGAAGTCCCTTTCAAAGCTTCGATCCTTGCCCTGAAGGCAGATCTTCTGGAAGAGCAAAGATCCGGAACCGATAGAGCACTTTCAATCTTACTGGTAATCTTGGTTCTGACCTCCCTCGGCAGCCTCGCTTATGTCATAGGGAATCCCAGGGAAGGAGAATCATTCACCGAATTCTACATCCTGGGGCCGGAGGGAATGGCTGAGAACTACCCCACAAACTACACACTTGGAGACAGTGGTACGGTTGTGGTAGGAATTACAAACCATGAGCACAGAACAGTAAACTATACAATGGAACTGAGGCTTGAAAACCGTTCCCTGCCTCTTCCGGAAAACCAGAAAGATATCAGCCTTGAAGATAATGTATCCTGGAAAGAGCCAATCACTTTTACTCCACCTATTGAGGGAAAGAACATGAAACTGGAATTTCTGCTTTTTAATGATACTGAGAAAAACATACCTTACAGGAATGTGCATCTCTGGATCAATGTTACAAAGGAGGCCTGAAGTGGCACCTCCGGAATATCCACCCTCAGAGCTGGAAGCAGGAAAGATCTCTTTGCCGGAGCTTGGGAAAATGTTAGAAATAAAAACCGAGGAAAAAAATGTCTTTTTAAAAAAGATATTTTCCGTAGGAGCTCCTATTATTGCTATCGCTTTTGCCGAACTGTTAATTTTTAGCGGAAGGATAAAAGAAGCAGCAATGACCTATACTTTGCTCCTCATAATCCTTTCGCTTTCAATAATAGTCTCAAAAAAACTGGAAATACGCAAAATATATCAGGCACTTATACTCCTGCCCATACTTCGTATGGTAAACCTTTCAATGCCAATCTTCTTTGAATCCAGCCTTTACACTTTCGTATTCATATATGTACCCATGACCATTCCAGCAACTATAATATCCGTCCATCAGAAAATCCCAAGGGAGAGTAAAGGAGATTTACTCAAGAAAATGAAAATTTACCTGCCCTTTTCCATCCTTACAGGCCTTATTTTTGCAGAATTAGAAAATTTATTCATTCAGACCAGCCCTCTTATTCCTGATCTTTCACTCTTCAACCTGCTGAAACTCACAATTATAATGATTTTTGTAATTGGCCTTACAGAAGAATTCATCTTCAGAGGAATTATCCAGACAAGACTGGAAGAGTTCCTGGGCCCTGCAGGAAGCATCCTGCTTGCAAGCCTCTTATTCGGGCTAATGCATTCAAGCTATGGCACACCTTACGAGATGGCCTATACATTTCTTGCAGGAGGCGTACTGGGATATTTCTTTTACAGGACGAAGAGCCTCGCTCTCGTAGTAATGATCCATGGTTTTATAAACATATTTTTATTCGGGCTAATCCCCTACCTGGGACCAGGACTGGGCCTGATATAAGAACAGTTGAAAAAAGTATAAAAGAAACTGCATATTACAGAGCTCATAACTTAAATAAGTTGGATTAGATTAAAATACGGAAGAAAATCTATGAAGTCTATGATGCTCGAACCGAACAGAGGGCCATATCCCCTGTTTTGTTTACTCATTATACTAACCTTGCTTTAAGGGGTAACAACATCTCCTGCTGCTTCAAAGGTAACAGGATGAGAAATAACCTCTTTACTGTAAGAACAGAAGGGATAGAGAGCCTAAAGTGAAAATGAAAATGGTTTTCTCAAAGACCGGGAGTTCCTGAGCTGATGACGGGATAGCTATCGTGTCCTATTCCGTATTTTCTCCGGGGACATTACTTGGTTGGTCCTCAGTACCTCCGGTTTCTTCCCAGGTCTAGCCATCCGAAGAATCTGAGGACAGAAAAACTTCCGAACTGACAGCACTTGCAGGCGAAGAATCCACAGATACGGAACTAATATACAGCGGAAATGAAGAAAACGCATCATTCAGCTGACTGCAAGTTCATGGGATGAAGATACTGCTAAAGCTGCAATTGAGGGGGAAGTCCCTTCAAAAGATTCAGCAAAAAAGTCGGAAATTCAAGAGCATGAAAATAAGATATTCAGTTTCTTCTATTTGCTTACCGAAATAGTAGCAGAAGCTGGGATTTTACTGATATTCAGGAGGAAAAAGTAAGGATTGCTGCCCTTTTCATACCCCGTGTCCGCAGAATATATAAGTGTGGCTCTCTTTACAGAGAGTCAAAAGTATTAACTAATGGAATCTCAGGGTATTTTGGAGAAAGAATATATGGTAAGGCACTCAAACCGCTTCTGGGAAATTGATTGCCTGCGGGGTTTTGCCGTAATTTTAATGCTTGGATACCATTTTCTCTATGACCTCGATTTTTTTGGACTTACCGATATCGAGTTAAGGTCCGGTACTTTACTTTATATCGGGAGAGGGTCAGCTTTCCTTTTCATCCTGATTTCCGGAACCGCGCTTTCCATAAGCCGTTCAAGAGCTCTTGTCAGGGGAGACCTGGGAAATACTGAAGAAAATTTTTCAAAATACCTGAAAAGAGGGCTGAGACTTTTTTCAATGGGAATGATAATTACAGGGATAACCTGGATTTTTTTCCCGGGACAGTATATTCTCTTCGGAATCCTGCACTTTTTCGGAGTCTCGGCAGTGCTTGCATACCCTTTCCTGAAATATGGAAAAGAAAACCTGCTCTTCAGCCTGTTTTTTGTACTTATAGGGTTCTACCTTAAAAAGAGAACCTTCGAATTTTCTGCCCTGCTCTGGATGGGCTTCAGGCCCGAAGGCTTCACAACCCTTGATTATTTTCCTCTGTTCCCCTGGTTTGGGGTACTCCTTGCAGGAATTTTCCTTGGGAACTCCATTTACAAAGGCGGGAATAGGCAATTTGAAGTCCCTGAAGCCGACAAATTCTTGCTTCCGAAACTCATTTCCCGGGTTGGGGAACATTCTCTGTTCATATACTTTATCCATCAGCCTCTTTTCCTTGGGTTTTTATTTCTGAGCGGGCTCCTTGACCCAGGGATGCTGTGAGTAATAGAAAGAACCAAACCTGCTAGTATTATATATAATACAGGTACCTGGTTTTGATTATTGTCCGATGTTAAAACTGCCGGGGTGAGACTACTATCGGAAAAATTATTTACATAACAGAAAATATTTTAATATCGAATATTATCCACGTATACTATTTACATAGTTGAAATTCAAATCCAATATTTATATTCATATATTCATCCATATTGCAATCTGAGAAAACGTACTTTGATATTGATCTTTCAATAACCCCAGAAAAATTATCCACTCTATTGCCCTGTACCGGTTGAACTCCTGAGAATCAACCTGTAAGAGGTAAAAAGTGCGAAACCAAAAGGAAAATGGAGAAAAGAATGTATCTGGAAATTGCAATGCTTGCCTATTTTGTAGTCCTCTTCCTGACAATTCGGGACATCCGAATTTTCAAAAGAACTGGATATATTTCTTACAGGAAAGGTGCCCTTAAGGGACTCGCAGCATCTTCCCTGATACTAATAGGAGCAATTAGTATTGAAGCAAAACCGGAGATTGGTCTACTCATTGTTTTATTCGGGCTTACTGTAAATCGTAAAGGCACAAGAGAGCCTGTTTTCACAAGTGCAGGAACACTTGAACGGTTCCTGGGAAAAACTGATTATGTAAAAAGCAGCAGGTTAAGGAAAGATAGCGAAAAAACGAGACTTAGCAGAAAATAAAGAGAAAGAGGGCCAGAAAGAATCAAACAGAGGAGAATTAAGAGAGATAAATAGGTAAAAAAACATATACAGAAAAGGCAGAAGCATTCCCGAAAATACTTTTTCACCCCAAAACTTATAAATCTCAAGTTACCTATTAGTCGACAAAATCAGTATAGTCAAATTTTTGCACCCAGTTTCCGCTAAATCACTAACAGGAGATAGAAAAAAACCCGTATTACGGAACTGCTTCCTTCTCCTACTTCACGTTAACCGCTTCACGTTAACCAGAATTCACAGGGAAACATGGTTAGATAAACCACAAAAACTTGAATAACTGGAATAAAAAACAAAAAAAACAAGAGGAGATACGATGGGAAATATAAGAGAGACAAACATCAAAAGAACTGCATTCAGCCTGCTTGAAAACTATGGAGACGTTTTTACAAAGGACTTTGATACCAACAAAGCCCTTGTGACAAAGTATACAACCATTGAAAGCAAAATAATTCGAAACAGGGTTGCAGGCTACGTCACAAGAAAAGTTGCACGCATGAAAGTCTACTGAAACCGTTTACTGAATAGATTAAGAACTTACTTCCGGGAACAGGCAGGGGATATCTATATGTTTGAAGGAGTAATGCCCGCCCTGATCACTCCTTTTACAAAAGATGACAGGATTGACAGGGAAGGCCTACGAAAGAATATAGCATTTGTGGAAGAGGGGGGAGTTTCAGGAATCGTGCCCTGTGGCACAACCGGAGAATCGGCAACCCTTTCCGCTTTAGAGCATGAAGAAGTTATCGACATTGCAGTGGAGTGTGCAAAGGTTCCTGTAGTTGCAGGAACAGGTTCAAACAACACAGGAGAAGCCCTTCAGTTTACAAAACATGCCGCTGATGCGGGTGTTGACGGTGTACTTCTCATCTCTCCATACTACAATAAGCCTAATCCTGCAGGTCTGCTTGCGCACTTTAAGAAAATCGCAGAAGCAGTAGATATCCCTATGATTCTCTACAATGTCCCCTCCAGGACAGGGCAGGATATGCCTGTGGATGTTATCACCAAACTTGCAAAGGTAGAAAACATAATGGGAGTCAAAGAAGCCAGTGGAAACGTCGGTAAAGTATCCCAGATCCTGGAACAGACTATAGATGACGATTTTGTTGTACTTTCAGGCGAGGATGGGCTGACACTTCCGATTATTTCCGTGGGAGGTAGCGGAGTCATATCAGTCGCTGCAAATATCGTGCCTGATAAAATGTCGGGAATGGTAAATGCAGCCCTCAAAGGAGATTACGAAACTGCAAGAAAGATCCATTTCGAGATAGCACCTCTGATCCGCGCTCTTTTCCTTGAAACAAACCCGATCCCGGCCAAGAAAGCTGCAGAACTTATCGGGCTTGCAAGCGGAAACCTGAGGCTTCCCCTTGCTCCTATGAGCGATGTCAACCAGTTAAAGCTTGTAACTGAGCTCAAGAAACTGGGGGTAATGAAATGATTAGTGCAGCAGTACTCGGAGCCTGCGGCAGGATGGGCTCCTTAATTATAGAAAACATTACCTGTTCCACCGACATGCAACTTGTTGCTGCATTTGATATCGGAAACATCGGAAAGGATGCAGGCGAATTCGCCCATGTCGGCAACCTGGGAATCCAGATCTCAGATGTTAAAGATCTTGAAACAGTCCTGAAAAAAACTCAGGCTGATGTTCTAATCGACTTTACTATAGCCGGGGCAACCATTGTAAACTCCCCCATTGCCGCAGGATGCGGGGTAAACCTTATAATAGGAACTACGGGCCTGACCCCGGAACAGCGGGCAGTAATCGATGAAGCCATCCGGAAGAACAAGGTACGTGCAGTTATATCGCCAAACTATTCCGTAGGTGTTAACGTCTTTTTTAAGATAGTCAGAGAAGCTGCAAAGTATCTTTCGGACTATGACACCGAGATTATCGAAGCTCATCACAACCAGAAAAAAGACGCTCCGAGCGGGACTGCTCTTCGGGCAGCTGATGTGATCAGTGAAGCGCTTGGCGGTAAAGAATACGTATACGGAAGGGAAGGGATCGCTCCCCGCGGGAAGGAAATCGGCATCCACGCCGTGCGCGGAGGAGATATCACCGGAGACCACACAGTACTCTTTGTAGGAAACTCCGAAAGGATCGAGATCCGACACATGGCCCATTCCCGCCAGATCTTTGCCAAAGGTGCGGTCCGTGCAGCCGAATGGATCTGCAAGCAGGAGCCTGGAATCTATTCCATGGATGATGTGCTCGGGTTGTAAAGCTTAATTTGAAGAAACTGATTGTGTAAAGGCCTGTGTCTGAAATCATTCAGACCAACCTTTATTCCAGGCCTTAACCGGCCAAAAATTCCTCTTTTTCATCTGATTTTCTTGAGCTTTTCAGACTTTTTGAAAACACCACGACTTTACCTGAAGATAATTTTTACGTTAACTATAGCGAAAACTATAAATTATAAAAGATCGGAACTAGGATGGTGCTTGCTTGTGGAAGTCCAGCCCCTGAAGTCTGAAAAACACCATATCATCCCACAGCACAGACATGGACAACTGCCTGCAAGCAAGTATTCCGGTTAAAAACCGTCCTTTTCGAAAGATGCAGGGCTCCGGAAAAACAGAAGCAAAAAGATCTCATGAACCGGATGGAGCCCTGTAAAACCCCTGAAACATTTATTTTGCTGGAAATAACCTGGAAAAGACCTTAAAACCTCTCCTTAAACAGTTATTTCTCCTATGGAAAGGAGTTAACCTTCCGCATACTCAGAGTAAAGTTCTACTTCAACAGTGTTCCAGGGCTGGATATTTGTCTGGTAGGTTTCCGCGGACATGTTGTCAAGAGTGAATTTGAACGTATAATCCACAATCTCAAACCCGGGCAGGCGGAACCTGAAAAGTTTGGGATGGTAAACTTCCTCACCTGCCGAAATCTCATATGTTTTGTCGAGTACGGAATTATTTTCCAGGTCATATATCGCTACCCGGAGTTCATGAGCCCCTGCATCGTGGTTTCGGACATGGAAACAAAGTGCTCCGGATCCAGATCTTTAGTGGCCAGAGGCGTATCATTCACCAGGTAAAGCAGGACATCTTCCCCGGGTTCAAAAGAAGGTTCGTCTTCCACATATTGTAAGGTTCCCGACTGTGCCTCCCTGCACCCTCACAACAACCTCGTTTGAAGAGAGAATTCTTACGATATTCGCCCACTGAAATCACAACGTCCCTGTAAATCACATCATGCAGACCCAGATCCTCCAAGACATTTTCCGGCTGCTTCCCATCAGAAGTATGATACTCTGCAAAAAGAGTGTATTCTCCCGGGGGAAGAGCCCAGTAACTTGAATCTTGGCTTATCTTCAGGGATTCTCCGGGCTGAAGTTCCACAAGAGCTTTATTAGTTAACGGGAGCCTTTCAAGCACCCCGCATATATAAGGTACGTAAGAGCCATTTGAATCCACAAAATTAATGTCATAACTGATCTGTTCCATCAACTTCCACACATTTACGCTTTTATTCCCTGTATTTTTCAGGACAAGTTCGATGTCAAAAATTTCCCCTTCAGCTACCCGGTTTTTTGCCGGGATTACCGTTAAATTCAGCTGCCCTTCCTGGGAAACCGGCTCTCTGTCCCCGATGCAGCCCGATGCACTCACAATAAAGCATAAGATGACAATAAAGAGCAAAACCATCACATAGAAAGCTTGCTTTTCTTTTATCACGTTTACTGGATATTCAGGTTTTGAGAAAACTGTCCCTTTTCTTTCTGCATTTAGACCTTCCTCCTTTTTGCATAGATCCATTACCCATCCTCATCTGGGATATTGATACCTATTATGCCGCCTCCGATGAAATTGCCTTTAAGGGTATTGTTTTCGGAAACATTTTTCCAGATCCAAGCCTACCTCTTATCAGAGCCATCAAAGCCCCAAGCCCCACTCAGCAGGTAATTGTTTAAGAAAAAGAGTTCGATTCCGTGCCTGCAGTTCATTTTCAGGGTATTGTTACAAAGAAGATTCCGATCCGAAAAGTTCAGGCCTATACCCAGACGGCTTTTCAGGACAGCCCTATCTCCCAATTCGGCCCCCTGGGTTCCTCGTAGCAGGATTCCGGAGTACACAACATCCCGGATTGTATTGTTTTCCAATCTGTTGCTTTCGGCATTCTCAAGCCAGATGCCGTAGCTACCATTAATCTCTACAGTATTATTCCTCAGGCAGCAGTTATCCGAATTTTCCAAAAAAACGGCATATGTGTTGTTCCTGAACAAATTATCGTCCAGTGTACATTCCTGAATCCCATCAAGGAAAATGCCGGCACTTTTTTCAGGATCCTTACTTCCGTTCGCCCCTTCCACAGTAAACCCGCAGATTTCCACCCCCCTCTTCCTTGTCACATGGAACACAGGAGCCCCGGGATCAGCTGCCCTTATCACCGTATCCTCTGGATTTCCGGACTCAGCCAGGATCGTCACCTGGGAATCCACAACCAGGTTTTCGGTATAAGTACCAAGGGCAACAAGAATAATTTCCCCGGCAAAAGCATTCCTCACGGCTTGCCTGAAAAACGAACTTGAAGAAGGCAGGTTTAATGAAAAGACCGGACAGTGCAGAGGCCCTGATAGCCCCCCATACACTCTTGAAAAGGGTCGAAAACCACGACTCTGCTGACGGAACCCCTCCCCGGAATAAGGATTATCATTTATTCAACAGGTGAGTAGACCTTGATTTTCCAACAAGATAAGAAAACTTAAAGTTATGGTCTATTATATATCCTCGAAGATGTATCCTTGAAGGTGGAGCCCTGAACTGAAGGCTCCTGAAACAATAAATCCCCTGACCAATGCACCGGGCTTCGGATTCTGGAGGGTTTTACATAAAATCATTTAGATGTGTACTTACGAACTGGGATTACATTTACAACCTGTGCCGAAAAATTTCAAGAGATATCAAAAGCTCGGAGTATGAACCGGATGTTATTATCGCGCTTGCCAGAGGAGGTTGGTTCGCAGGGCGTGTGTTGTGTGATTTTCTGGGGCTTGATGACCTGTCAAGCCTTAAAATCGAGCATTACACAGGAACTGCAGCTATCGATACCGGAGAGACCCATATCCGATACCCTCTTCCTGCCGATGTGATTAAGGGCAAAAAAGTGCTGATAGTAGATGATATTGTGGATACGGGGGAAAGTATGATCAGTGCTAAAGCTCACGTAGAAGCCAGGAACCCCAGAGAAGTCCGAACCGCTTCCTTACAATATCTGAGGAGCTCGAAAATTGACCCCGATTACGTGGGAGAGCGGCTTGAGGACTGGTCATGGATTGTCTATCCCTGGAATTTCATGGAAGATATGATAAGTATTCTGGCAAAAAACATGAGAAAAGACCCTGAAAAACTCTGGAGTCTTGAAGATCTCAAACACAGTCTTTACATAAACCATGCCCTCGACCCGGTAGTTTTTGAAATTACCCAGCCCGGCAGGCTCCCGGAAGTTCTGGGAGAGATGGATCGAACCCGTAGAACCAGTTCTCAGGTTATTGATGGGAGGAAGTACTGGAAACTTCTATAATTTATTGTATGCTTTTATCTCGACAGATTGTGTGCCAGAGTTCGTATCAGCAGTTTGCACATAGAGGTTATATTGGAGAAACAAGAGGACCAAAAACAAACATGAAATTATTCAAATAGCAGGCATAAAGCGATGAAAGTAATCTTCAAATTGAGTACTTCCATGCCAAAGAAGAACATGGAGTTTTTCCTTCTTCCGAGGGCGGAAGTTTACACTGGCAGGGGCAAAAAATCCTGAGGTTGAAGGCAAATCATTCGTCAAAGCTACTAAATAAAAAAACTGTAAATACAAATATACATATTTATTAAAGATATTTATTTAAGATATCATTTAAGGTATACTAATATAAGTGTCAATTCCATAACGTGTCAATCCCTTAAAGTGCCAATCCTGTAAATGAAAAACTCATCTCCTGTTAAGGTTCCTTCTAAATTAGTCCTTTAAAAATCAATTTAATCCAATATATTAATTAAGCTATTACTGTACGATCATGAAACTTACAGCAACTAAGTCTTATTATCGATTACCGGTGAACTCATGCCCCATAGATGTACCAGATGCGGAACTATTTTTGAAGACGGGGATTCCGTAATCCTCAGTGGCTGCCCTAACTGTGGCTGGAATAAGTTCCTTTATGTGAAAAAAGAGCCAGAAGGTTTGGAAAACCAACGGCCCGCTCTGGAAGAGCAAAAACTGGATCTAGAAGCTTCTCTGGATGAGGTTGTCAGGAATATTGATGAGGCCCTGGCATCAGAAGAAGAAGACAGGGAACAGCAACCAGAACATGAAAGCAAAACCGATGAAGAGAGAGTGGAATCTGTAAGGATTCTCGGTCCTGGCTCTTATGAACTTAATCTGGATTCCCTTTTAGAGCGAAAAGAACTTGTTATGGCAATTAGGGAGGAGGGATCATATGCTCTCCATTTGCCCTCTGTTTTTAACCAGCAGAAGGAAAAGCAAAAAGAAAAATCAAAGCCAAAAAAGCAGAAATAATTTATATTTTTATTTTTAGTTCATATTTTTCTCCTTATTTGTCAGATTTCATATTTTAAACCCGACTTCAAGACTCTTTTACTTCAATTCAAGATTTGGTGACGCCAAAATTGTATTGAATGGATTTGGAACCAAATTAATCTTTTGTTACACCTACATAATACCAATAACTATAGCCAGATTTTCCAGGAGATCTTATAAAATCCGGTTTAACTTTTTACAATAGTTATCTTATTTTTTTGTAGAGTTGTTACTTTTTTTATTGACTCACTGGTGCCAATGAACAAAAAATTGAAATAAAAGAAAAAGGTTCTTCTAGGAAGAGTACAGATTTATATTTAGTTGGAAAGTTTATTGTTTGTCTTCTCTGGATTGGGGATTCGAATGAAAGTAAATAGTACAATAATAGTACTTGCAGCCTTCCTGGCTCTGGCTGCTTTTCCAGCATTTCTGGTATTAGCTGACGGCAATAGCAAAGATAAACCTTCCGAAAATGCTGAATTGCAGCTTGATGAAATTGCTTCTGATGACAGCTCCTTCAAGGCAGTTTCGGGAATCCCTGGGAATAATATTATTCAGAAGATTGAGGTTCAGGGTAGTTCTCTTGAGGTTCAGGATTACTGGGACGGGTTTGAAACTGTTACAATAGATGTTCAGGAATTCGAAAATGCCGCTGCAAATGGGAATGTACACCTCAGGTTATTTGAGAGAGACTTTGAAGTAGAAATCGAGGAGATTTCCAGGCTTAACGGGGGGAAATCTTCTCGTTATTCGGGATACGTTAAAGGAATACCTGACAGCAGGGCAACTTTCTATGTATGCGGAGAACTATTTAGCGGCTCTGTGGAGTTTGAAGACCTGATGTATAATATTGCGGTAACTTCCGATACATATGATGGAAAAACTGTTCATACCGTATTTGTAATGGACTGGAAAAAAGATCGAGAGAGATTAGTACGTTCATTGAATCCCCTGAGGTTCATTTTTGTCTCCGGCTCAGCAGAAGCTTTTTCAGAGATTAAGGATTGTGGGATCGGTGAATACGGTATATTTGAAAAAATAGAATCCGAAAGAGGTTCTTTTGAGATTCCGGAGACCTGCGAGGAGTTTGAAACCGTAGTCGTAAACTCTCACAAGTTCAGGGAAGACGCTTCAAATGGAACAGTGAGTCTAAGCCTGGTGGGACAACATTTCGGACTGAAGCTGAAAAAGATCAGAACTCTCAACTCCCAGACAATCTATTCTGGATACATTATAGGAAAGCCGCAAAGCAGTGCAGTTTTTGCGGTAGATAATGATACAATTAATGGCTGGATTAACGTGGATTTCTGCACACTTTCCTATGGAATTATAGCTATGGATGAAAATGATGGAAAGGTCGTCCATCTTGTATGCAGATATTATAGTGAAGGTACTGAAGAAAAATTAGATCAGGAATTTTCTTCGGATCCTTTGCAGCTCTTCCTTATAAATGGCAATAGAGAAGCGCACGATATCGGTATCGAGACCCTCGATTTTTATAACAAATCAATATTCCACGAGACTTGTTCGTCGAATCCGGGCACTGAAATCTCTTCTCCTGAGCTTGGTGTGAATTCTGGAATTTACAGGTATGAGATAACTTTGGGCAAAAATTTTGCTTTTGAACAGGAAGTAAGATTTGATCATGCTTCCGAATCCGGCTCCTCTGAAAAACTGCGTATCTACCTCATAGATCACCCGGAATATCCACTGGCAGTAGGGACTGAATCTACCTGAGGGGGAGTTAAATACATATGCAGGAAAAATTAAAAAGTGTAATTGGAATCATCCTTGCTCTGGCATTATTATATTATGCTCTTCCTCTACTCTATGATACTTTTAATTATTATCCTCCCATGAAAGAGGATATGCCCCACGGAAGGACTGTACAGATATGGAGCACTCTTACGAATCAAAGAGTAACCCTTGATGCTGATATTCCTTCGATACCCGTAAATCAGCTCCCGTTATATCAGGGAAAATGTTCCTTAAGTATCCTCAATGTCAGTTTTATTACTTCCAGGGAGTCTTATTATACAGATTCATATAATAAAGGATCAGATAATAAAGGATCAGATAATAAAGGATCAGATAATAACGGATCAGATAATAAAGGATCAGATAATAACGGATCAGATAATAAAGGATCAGATAATAACAGGACATATAATAACAGGACATATAATAACAGGACATATAATAACGGATCAGATAATAACGGATCAGATAATAACAGGACATATAATAACGGATCAGATAACAACGGATCAGATAATAACGGATATTCCGGGGAAATCTATTTTCTTGTCTTGGATACAGAGATTAAGGATAGCAGGTTTAATGCTACTGATGCTAAAACATTAAAAAGAAGATTTAACTTGAACTCCAGTGCTTCAGATCCGGAATGCCTGCAAATTACAGGTTTTCAGATGGTAGATTTCAACGAATCGGGCAAATACATAATCCAGCAGGTAAGAAGCAGGAACTTCATCACTCAGAATGGTAACTTGCCGATGTTTTCCCTTGGAAGGATCAGGATCACTGATGTCAAATTTGTTTATTTCAACGGTTTTGATACTTATCCCTACAGATACGATGGTCAGACCACATATTACCCTGCCTGGGAAGTCACGGCTGAAACCTCAAATTACGGGAATAAGGTTTTGATGATTAGAACATTTTGACGACCTGCTGACAGCCATTATTCTGTGTTTTATTCCCATACATCCCGTTATTCCATGAGTAACCATTATCCTGCGCTTTATTCCTATAACATTCTGTGATTTCATGTTAGGGTTCTTATTCCTGTTTTCTTTTCATGATGATCGCTGCTGTCCCAACAATGGCTCCCGTAATAAAGCAGCCGATAAATGGAATCCCTCTTAACCGCTTCCCCGGGTCTTCCTCCGTTTCCTGTGAACTGATTTCAGGTGTGCTGAGTTCGCTTGAGCCTATGGGAATCTCTTCGGAACTGACAAGAACTTCCCCCAGCAGATTTGAATCCATTCTATTACCTTCAAGCTCATTATTGCGGCTGGCTTCCGCAAGAAAAATTCCATATTTTCCGTTTGAATACACCGAATTATTTTTCAGCGTATTGTTATCACCTGAAATGCCGATATAGATACCGTAAGCCGTATTATTTGAGGCGGTGTTGTTGCTCAGGATATTATCGCCAGATCCTCCCCATTCAAAAATAGCATCATCGTCGATTTCGGTTCCTTTGTTCCACAACTGAATCCCGTTTGCATTATTGCGGTTCACAAAGTTGTTATGAAGAAGGTTATGGTCACAGTCCATCAGGCTGATCCCGTGGTTTGTGTTATTCGAGGCATTATTGCCGTTTAATGTGTTATTGTTTGAGTGAAGTAAAAAGACTCCATCCATTCCATTAAAGTTTATAGTGTTGTTTTTCAGGCTATTGTTCTTCGAAAATTCAATTTTGATTCCGTTTCTTTTATTCGAATTTACTATGTTACTGCTTATTGCATTGTCAGCAGAGGATTCGATACCTATTCCGTATTTACCGTTATTCGATATGGTATTGTTCCCTATCGTGTTGTTATTTCCCTGGATGTCAATGCCTATTATGTTTTCGAAGACGGTGTTTCCGTCTACCCTGTTATCGGAGGAAGAATAAATTATGACGATTCCTGCGATATTGCCTGATAAATTATTGCTCATTATAGTGTTGTGGTCCGAAGACCTGAGTATAATCCCGGCATCATTGTTTTTCGGAAGTTTGTTATTGATAATGGTGTTATTGCTAGAATCAATTAGGAAAATACCTTCCCTGTTGTTTGAGATGTAGTTGTTATCAATTGTGCAGTTCTTTGTCTCCTCAAGATAAATCCCGTATTTATAGTTCCCCGAATTTCCGGAGGCATCTTTTACTTTAAATCCTTTAATTGTTACGTTATCCGAAACAATTTTGAAAACATGCTCTTTTTGAATGGCAGCCAGGACAATAGTATTTTCCGGATTTCCGGACTTTGATATGATTCTTAACTCCCTATCGACGACAAGATTCTCTTTATAAGTGCCGGGATAAACGAAGATTGTGTCTCCGGGATTTGAATTATTTATTGCTTTCTGTATTGATTTGTAATCTCCTTCCTTGCCATTGTTCACTGTAATGGTATCTGCCGATGCTGGACCCGCAAGTGCCAGAAAAACGAATCCGATGAATAGATACATTTTGACTTTCATATACAGGTTTAGAACCAACTGAATCCTCCGTCCGGTATCCGTTACAGTTTAAATCAGTTTCTTACGTTATTTGCTTATTGTGGTCTTTTTGTCTTCGTCTTTTGTCTTCATCCTTTTGCCCTCATCTTTTCCTTTTTCTTTTTCAGCATTTTTCACGCAAACTGAGATCTTCAGCAAACTTTATATACCATTATTGCTAACTAATGGTTACTAACTATTACGTACACGCAATAGTTAGCATCTGGCCAGGGGATTTCAGGCAGGGACTTCCTGTAACTCCTGCTATACAGGTTCTTGAAATCTCTTACTTGGGATTCGAATCTCAGGGGAGAAACACTTCAACAAACCGCGAAAAGGACCTGAGCCACTATAAAATCCGTGTCAAATATAAATGATAATATAATGTACATATTATACTAACTTCTGCAAAAATATATAAAATACGAAACTCAAAACTTACCGTCAATATACATCATAAAATTTCAATAATTACCAGAGGGAAAAACATGGACCCAGCGAAATTACTTGACATCCTGGGGAATGAAAACCGCAGGAAGATAATTCAGCTTCTTGCAAATCGCCCCTGCTATGTCAGTGAGATTTCAGGCAGGCTGGGGGTAGGACCAAAGGCAATTATCAGTCATCTGAGCCTGTTAGAACAGGCAGGACTGATCGAGTTCAGTGTGGATGAGCAGAGGCGCAAGTACTTCAATATTGCAAATAATATGAGGCTTGAGGTGTCAGTATCACCCTATTCCTATACGATGTCTCTCCAGGACATTAATTTTGACAGGGAGAAAAAAGGGGAAAAATCTGCTGTCGAAAAAAAAGAAACCGCTGCCAGAGACGAATCTTCCTGCTTCTTCCTGAAACTGAGCAACAGGCTCCAGGAACTTAAAGCAAGGCAGGAGAAACTTGTGCAGATGCAGAAACAGCTACAGGTTGAATATACGGAGCTGATGGACAGATGCCTGGACTCGATCGAAGAGGTTGCCAGAACCCCCGTAGAATGCGAGCTCCTGTTCGAGCTCCTGAAAAACGAGGCTACAGCGGCTGTCCTCTGCTATAACCTGCGCCTTCACCCTAGTATTATAACATCTAACCTTATGGACCTTGCAGAAAGGGGCTTTGTTGAATATACAATTAAAAATAACCAGCAGTACTGGAGAATATGTGAGACCGGGGTTGAAAATAAATGACTGAAGAAATGAATCTGAGAGTAGCTGAGGCTTATCATAAAGATGTAGGCAGGGGAATTGCAAGAATTGATACCCGTCTGATGCAGGAAATGGATCTTGTGAGCGGAGATATTATTGAAATCTCAGGCAGATCCAAGACTTATGCAATTGTCTGGCCTAACGTCGAGCGCGGACAGGAGAACAGGATCAGAATAGACGGAAACCTGCGCAGCAATGCAAAGGTCGGAATTGATGACAGAGTTACTATCCAGAAGGTCCAGGCAAAACATGCTCAAAGGGTCACACTTGCTCCATCCCAGCCTGTCAGACTTGTAGGCGGTGCCCATTACATCCTGAGAATAATTGAGGGCAGACCTCTGAACAAAGGTCAGCAAATAAGGGTTGAGACCGTAAACAATCCCCTGACCTTCGTTGTGGCATCCACAAGGCCTGCAGGGCCGGTCGTTGTCACCAAAGACACTGAAATTGTTATCAAGGAAAAATCAATTGAAGAAATCAAGACTCCGGAAGGGATCTCATATGAGGACATCGGAGGGCTCAGGCGGGAACTCCAGCTTGTAAGGGAAATGATCGAGTTGCCAATGAGACACCCTGAACTCTTCCAGAAGCTGGGAATCGAGCCTCCCAAAGGTGTCCTGCTTCACGGGCCACCGGGAACGGGCAAGACCATGATTGCAAAAGCGGTCGCAAGTGAAACCGACGCCAATTTCATCACAATCAGCGGCCCGGAAATCGTTTCCAAATATTACGGAGAAAGTGAACAGAAGCTCCGGGAGATCTTCGACGAAGCTGAGAAGGACGCACCTTCCATTATCTTCATAGACGAAATTGACTCCATCGCTCCCAAACGCGGTGAAGTCACCGGAGAAATGGAAAGAAGGGTGGTGGCTCAGCTCCTCTCCCTGATGGACGGGCTTAAGTCCAGAGGTGAAGTCGTTGTCATAGCTGCCACAAATCGTCCGAACTCCATTGACGAAGCCCTCCGCCGTGGCGGCAGGTTTGACAGGGAAATTGAAATCGGGATTCCTGACAGGAACGGCAGGAGACAGATTCTTCTAATCCACACCAGAGGCATGCCTCTTGAAGATGAAGTGAGCCTTGGTGAGATCGCAGATGTAACCCACGGTTTTGTGGGAGCCGACCTCTCCTCTCTCTGTAAGGAAGCCGCAATGCATGCCCTCAGAAGAATCACCCCTGAAATCGATATAGAAGAAGAGATCCCACAGGAAATCATTGACAACCTGGTGGTTACGAAGGAAGACTTCAGAGAAGCCCTGAAGAATATCGAGCCTTCAGCCATGCGAGAAGTCTATGTTGAAGTTCCGCATGTGGGCTGGGATGATATAGGCGGGCTTGAAAAAGCAAAACAGGAGCTTATCGAGTCCGTGGAATGGCCTCTCAAGTATCCCGAAATGTTCAAGACTGTCAATATAAAGCCTCCGAGAGGAGTCCTGCTCTTCGGGCCTCCGGGTACGGGGAAGACTTTGCTTGCAAAAGCTGTTGCAAGCGAAAGTGAAGCAAACTTTATCAGTATCAAAGGCCCCGAACTTCTCAGTAAATATGTGGGGGAATCCGAGCGTGCAATCAGGGAGACATTCAGGAAAGCAAAGCAGGCTGCACCGACAGTGATTTTCTTTGATGAGATCGACTCCATTGCTCCTGAAAGGAGCTCTGTTTCCGACACTCACGTCTCCGAAAGGGTGGTAAGCCAGATCCTGACAGAACTTGACGGGGTAGAGGAGCTCAAGGACGTGATCATAGTTGCTGCTACAAACCGGCCGGATATGGTAGACCCTGCCCTCCTCAGACCCGGTCGTTTTGACAGGCTCGTTTACATAAAGCCTCCCGGAAAAGAAGGCAGAGAGAAGATCTTTGAGATCCACACAAAAGGAAAACCCCTCGCAGAGGATGTAAAACTCTCCGAACTGGCTGAAATGACCGAAGGGTATGTGGGTGCGGATATCGAAGGAATTTGCAGGGAAGCGGCAATGCTCGCCCTCAGGGAAATAGTCACTGCAGGAATTGACCGGAAGAGCGTTCAGGAAAAGGCCGGAGACGTTCGCCTTTCAAAAAAACACTTTGAAAGGGCAATCCGCCGTGTAAAGCCCACAACGTCCAGAGAAACTCTGAACGCCTATGAAAAGAGTGCAGAGCTCTTTGCAAGGTATGCAACCGAGTTTGAAGAAGAACCTGCCGAAGTAGAAGAAGAGGAAGAGGAAATAAAGGGAAAAGAAGTCCCTAATTTTCCTAAAGTCTAATGAGGTTTAATGAGGTTTTGCCTGAAATGCCGGTAAATCCCAGCCTTTTAATTTTTGTGGGAAAGTCCCCAATTAGAATTACCCAATTAATAGTTTTACTGATTTGAACAACAGTACTCACCTGAGTAGCACTCATTTAAGAAACTCAATACGCATAACTTAATAATGATGTGATGAGATGGACAGAGACAGGAGAAAAAAAAGTTTTTTCGATGAAATATTCGGAATTGATCCTCTGAAGGATATGGAAGAAATGTTCGAGCGCCTTAACAGTTCTATGGGCATGAGCATGGATAACTTCGGGCAGCATCCGTTTGTGTACGGCTTTTCCGTAACACAGCGTCCCGGGGAAGAGCCTGAAATCCGGGAATTCGGAAATATCCCGATGTTTGAACAGGCGGAAACCGGAGAAAAACGTTACCTTGACATAAGAAAACCCCTTATTGATGTACTGGAAACCGAGGAAAAGGTTCATGTGATTGCCGAAATGCCTGGCATCGAGAAAGAAAATATTCAACTGAACGCAACTGATTTAATACTTGACATCGAAACACTAAATGGGAATCCAAAATATTCCGAACGTGTTGAACTGCCAGTAAAGGTAGACCCTCAGAGCGCGAAAGCCACATGTAAAAACGGTGTTCTGGAAGTTACCTTTCAGAGGCTGGAGTCCAGTTCTCGAACTTCAATCGATATCGACTGATCTCGGGAGCGTGAGGAAAATCAGAGGTAATAATGGTGGGCATAAGAAAAAGAAAGGATTTCTTTGAAGATTTCGGATCTGAACTTTTTGACAACCTGGAAGAAATGATCGAAGCCCTCCTGGAAGAAATGGGAGAGTCCGTTCCCTTTGTTTACGGATTTTCTATCATTCATCGCCCGGGGGAGGATCCAGAACTCCGGGAATTCGGAAACGTTCCGGAATACCCTCAAAAAGAAGAGAACTTCTTTCCCTCAGAAACAAAAGAGCCTTTAATTGACATCTTTGAAAATGAGGACATGGTGCATGTACTTGCAGAGTTCCCTGAGATTGAAAAGGAGGATCTTCGGCTGCATGCTACAGCTCAGCACCTTGAAATCAAAGTCCTCGGATTTTCCGAATATACGGAAGATGTGGACCTCCCTGTTCGGGTGGATCCTGGAAGCGCAAAAGCAAGTTACAAAAATGGAGTGCTTGAGGTTACCTTCAGACGTTGCTCTGAAGAGAGCCCTGTAGAAATAGAGATCAATTAAGAACAGACAGAGGAACGTTTCAGGGGGAGGGACAGGAAGCGAAAGCCTGAACCCTGATAAATATGCTGAGGGCCGAGCCAGCATATGAAAGAATTATTGTTTTTCTTGTCATTACAGAGGTGTTTTATCCAAAATTGTTTTGTTTTTTAATTTCTTTTATTGAAGTATTATCGTATACAGATAACTCACTTTTTGCTTCAACTTCAAATTTGTTTCATTTTACACGATCATTCCCATATAGGATGTTTCCTTATCAAAACGGAGCACAATATCGAAATGGAATTGGAATTTACTCAACGTTTAACCTTTTGAGTCACATACTGTTGTATTGTGTATCAACCTTCATACTAATTTTTAATTTGGGAACCCATTTTTGAATACAAAAAACTCCAATCTTTTTTCGATATTCATTCTTTTATCGAGAACCAGATTTCCGAAAATATTTCCTGAATTTTTTCTCTTTCAGTTTAAAAAGGAGGTTTTCGAAGAATTATGTTAAATATACTCTTTTCCTTTTTATTAGCTTTTTTTGTCCATCGTTTCTTTTTTTTGGCGAAAATTTTTCTTTCGGGTTTCTTTCTATTTTGATTTTTTTTACTTTCAATGTGAGTATTTCTTTATTTTATCTATTTGATTCATTTTATACCAAAGTCTCAATTTCTTGATATGTAATCATATATATTTTAAAATTGAATTAATTTAAATAAACTCACTAATGAATCATTCTCTGTTGCTTTTTCAGATTAAATCTTCTCATTCACAGTTTTAGTTGCTTAACTAAATTGTACTGAATGGGGGGTTAACTTATTAATTAATTTAACCAATTTTCTTGATTATATTGCTACTCAATAAGGCAAAAAACTTTTATCTGACCTTTATTTTCATATTTTTTTTCTCTAAATTGCTATTTTTCTTGATAGTGTTTTTTGGAAATCTTCAAATATTTGGGGGTCCACATGGGAATTAGTAAACCTAATGCTATCGGTTTTTGATCTATGTATTTAATTGGCCATGATTCAACTATGGATTTAATTGGCCATGATTCAACTATGGATTTAATTGGCCATGATTCAACTATGGATTTAATTGGCCATGATTCAAAATACTGCCATAAGTTCCATCAAACCCCCATAAGAACAAAATCGGTAGCGTTAAGAACAGAGAAAAGCTAAAATTCTAATGAGAAAAGTGGGATGTGATTTAAATCAAGTAAAAATCTGCATTTTTGAAAGGGAGGTATTTACTGTAATCAGAGAATAATCTGAGAATATTTCGCATGTAATTTTAGACGCAAAAGAGTTTGCTTGATACTGAAGATGCGTCCAGTAAAAATCGAAACATTTTTACTATATGACAAAAGAGTATACGCGAGGAAAATATAAGATCACATTATATCTTTATTTCCCATGTGGATTGAATTCTGGATTAAAACTTTTGAACCTGACTAATATTCGCTATTAATAACCAAAAAGAGGTTGGGTTGATGATTCATGGATCCATTTAATGCAATAGTAATAGCTGTCTTTTTACCATTTATACTCGCATGGACATTACCTGTATTATATAGTGTATTCAAACAGAGGATTGGCTGGATTTCAGCACTTATCGCATTTACGTGTTTTGTGTTGAATGCCCAGGTGATCCCGTACACTATGGCAGGCACTCCTGTGACGGGTTCGTTTACATGGTTGCCGGCAGCTGGTCTATCTTTGGACTTTTACGGAGACGGTATGGCCGTGCTCCTTGCGCTGATCGTTTCAGGCATTGGTGTTATCATCATGTCTTATTCAAACGGTTACATGTCCACAAAGGAAGACCTGCCAAGGTACTACCAGTGGCTCCTGCTCTTCATGGGTGCAATGCTGGGCATTGCCTATACAGATAATACGATCCAGATGTTTATTTTCTGGGAACTGACCAGTATAACATCTTTTATGCTTATCGGATACTGGAGAGAAAGACCGGAATCCGTATACGGCGCAACCAAGGCTTTTCTGATCACTGCCGGTGGCGGACTTTTCATGTTCGCAGGCTTCCTGATGCTCAGGGTTGTTACAGGTACCTATGGAATCTCTGAAGTTGCTCAGAGCTCCGAACTCCTTTCGACACTCCACGGAAGCTCGCTTTATGTTGCAGTCCTTGTGTTGATCTTTATAGGAGCTGCTTCCAAATCCGCTCAGGGTCCGTTCTATGTATGGCTGCCCAACGCAATGGAAGCTCCGACCCCTGTAAGCGCCTTCCTGCACTCGGCTACAATGGTCAAGGCCGGTGTCTACCTGGTTGCAAGGATGCACCCCATCCTTTCGGGAACTCCCGAATGGTTAATCCTTGTTTCAGGGACAGGAATGATCACCATGGTGATGGCAGGTTTCATGGCGTTCCGGCAGACAGACATCAAAGCTATTCTGGCTTACTCTACGATCAGCCAGCTGGCTTACCTGATGACTATGTACGGGTACAGTACTGCCGAACACCCGGGACTGGGCTTTGCTGCAGCAACCTTCCACCTGCTGAACCACTCCACCTTCAAGGCTACCCTCTTCCTTGTTGCAGGTATTGTGGCTCACGAGGCGACGACTCGAGACATAAGAAAACTGGGTGGTTTGCGTAAGGAGATGCCAAAGACCTTTATCGTTGCGGTAATCGCAGCAGCTTCAATGGCTGGTGTTCCTCCCCTCAACGGTTTCCTCAGCAAGGAAATGTTCTACGAGACATCTCTTGAAATCGGAGAACTGGTTTCAGAGACCTATGGAGGTCCCTGGGCTATTATCTTCCCCGCTGTTGCAGTGGCCGGTGGTGTATTCACCCTTATGTACTCTATCAAACTGATAGATGGGATCTTCCTTGGAGAGAGGACTCACGACCACGATGTCCCTCACCACGTCCATGAAGCTCCCTGGGTTATGCTGGCTCCGGCAGTTTTCCTTGTATGCCTGATCATCTTCTTCGGGCTCTACCCCAAGTTCCCGATAAGCGTCCTGATCCAACCTGCCTATAGCGGCCTTGTCCCCCATGCGGATCACCTGCATGTAGCGCTCTGGCACGGAGTTACCACGCCGCTTCTGATGACGATAGCAACCTTTGCCATCGGTCTTGTACTCTACAAATTCTATGACTCAATTGCTGCCTGGCAGAACAGCTTCAACGACAAGCTTCCCTGGGTAAGCGTGAACTACTGGTACGATGCAACCGTAAACAACGCAAAGGGAATAGCCCACAAGTTCTCAGCTTTTGCCCAGCCAGGACCCATTGGAGTGTATGTCAAGATGACACTGCTCTTCATGATTTTCCTGATCTTCTGGCCGGTTTATAAGTTTGGTATAGGTCTGGGTATAGGTATCGGTGACATCCTGCCTGCAGGGATAATCTACGATGCTCAGCCTTATGAGATCGTACTTTACTCCCTGATGATTCTGGCAGCGCTTGGTGCTGCGCTTCTACCGAGATACCTGCCTGCGGTCATATCCCTCTCCGAGCTTGGTTTCCTGGTAGCCCTGCTTTACGTATACCTCAAAGCTCCTGACCTTGCAATGACCCAGGTCTGCGTAGAAACCCTGTCCACCATTATCTTCATCCTGGTGGTCATGAAGGTTCCACAGAAGTTCAAGGAGCCTATGCCGGCAGGTAAGGTTCTGGTGAACCTGCTAATCTCAGGTGTTGTTTCATTTGGAGTTCTTGCCGTAATGTTAAACGCAAATATAGGGGTACTGGCACCGTTCGAGACCTTCAACTACTACTTCATGGAGAAGGCTCTGGCAATGACCGGCGGACTTAACGTAGTTAACGTGATAGTCGTGGACTTCAGAGGGTATGATACCATCGGAGAAATCTCAGTCCTTTCCCTGGCAGCCCTTGGGGTGTACAGCCTTATCCTGAGCAGAGCAAAAAAGGTGAAGGGAGGTAAGGAATAATGGCCGATACCTCAGTAATTACCAAAACAATCGCGAAGGTCTGCTTGATGATCGATATGCTGTATTCAATCGATCTTCTGCTTATAGGAGGTAACAGGCCGGGTGGAGGTTTCATTGGCGGTGTGCTTTGTGCAGCCGGTATCGGACTTATCTACGTCGCATACGGGTATGATGCAATCAAGAAAATCTGGAACCCGGACTGGCACATGTGGTTTGGATACGGGCTCCTGTTCGCAAGCATAACTGCCTGGTCTCCATTATTTGCAGGCCACAAATACTTCAGAAGTGCCTTTGATTTCGTTCCCGTAGAAGTGGGAGGTATGCACCTGTTTGAGCTTGAACTGGTCTCATCGATGTTCTTTGACCTTGGTGTGTACTTCGTAGTGGTAGGAGGTCTGCTGTTTATTGCAACTAAATTAGGAGCCGATAAAGGTCCGGAGGGAGAACATGAATAATTTTTTCCTTGAGCTTACAATCGCTCTGCTCTTCGGGATAGGAACTTTCCTGGTCCTCCGCAGGGACATGATGAAAGTTATCATCGGTTTCGGTATAATTTCCCATGCCATTAACCTGTATATCGTTGGAAGCGGAGTTTTCACCGACGGTACCCTTGTACCGATTCTGGAGCACGAACAGGCTGTAGAAGGTCTTAAGCAGGGCCTTATCTATAACGATAACCTGACACAGGGAATTATCGGGCCGATAACAACCAATCCGTATACAGAATTCGTGGACCCTCTTGTACAGGCCCTCGTGCTCACGGCAATTGTGATCGGGCTTGCAACTACTGCATTCGTATTGACTCTGTGCTACCGCGTCAATGAAGAATATGGTACTGTTGATGTCCAGGAACTCAGGAGGCTTCGAGAATGAGCTTTTTAATGGATAATCTGCCGATGTTCCTGGTTGCGATCCCTCTGTTAATGGCTCCGGTCACAATCCTGACCAAAGGTAATCCCGGGCTGCAAAAGGTACTCGACATCGTAGTTGGCTTTGTCTTATTGTGCTTAAGCGTGCTCCTGATCACAACCGTCTGGAACAACGGAATTATTGCATATGATGTAGGAGAATTCGGAAAGTACGGGATTGTACTTGTAGCCGATCTGCTGGGCGCAGGGATGGTTCTTCTGAGCTGCTTTATTGGCTTCTTGGGCTTAATTTACTCCTATGATTACATAGAAGACCAATCCCTGAACCAGACTTACCACTCCCTTTACAACCTGATGCTTGCAGGTATCAACGGGATCTTCCTGACGGGTGATATCTTCAATATGTTCGTCTTCTTCGAAGTAATGCTGCTTTCCTCGGCAGCTCTGATAGTTGCAAACGAAAACTCAAAGGTTACGAAGATTTCGGACAAGATGGAAGCCACTATGAAGTACCTGGTTCTGAACATTCTCGGGGGTAATGTGATGCTGATAGCAGTCGCGTCATTGTATGCATCCATCGGTTCCCTGAACATGGCAGACATTACCCTTAAGATCCGGATGCTTGCCGAGACAGGGGCTGTGCCATGGCACCTGTATGCGGTGGGCCTCCTCTTTATCATTGTATTTGGTGGTAAGGCAGCAATGTTCCCTCTGCACTACTGGCTTCCGGATGTACACCCCACAGCTCCGTCCCCGATCAGTGCAATGCTAAGTGGTGTGATCATAAAAATCGGAGCTTATGGTATACTCAGGGTTCTCTTTATGGTCTTTGCTCCTTTCCAGGCAGTGTACGGACCAGTCATCCTCTTCACGGCTCTGGTCACCCTGGCCCTTGGAGCAACCTCGGCAATAGGGCAGTCGGATGTAAAACGCATGCTGGCTTATTCCAGTGTATCCCAGATAGGATACATCTTCCTGGGCTTTGGGATGGCAGCAATGGCAAACGTAGCCGGGGAGACTGAGGCTGCAGCTCTACTCCTTGCCGCATCCGTAGTCTACATGATAAACCATGCACTTGCCAAGAGCATGTTATTCCTTACCTCGGGTGGAATCATCCACACTGCCGATACAAGGGATATGCGCAAGATGGGAGGCATGGTCAACAAAGCTCCTTTGATGTGTGCTGCTTTCCTTGTGGGAGCCATGTCCATTGGCGGAGTACCCCCGATGGGAGGATTCATCGCCAAGTTCCTGCTCTTTGATTCAGGCCTCAGAGCGCAGTTCTACCTGCCCATAGGGATAGCTGTGATCTTTGCAATCTTTACTCTCTTCTACATGTTCAGAGGCTGGATGCTTATATTCTGGGGAGAAAGGGACCCACAGCATGGCGAATATTCTCACCACAAACTGTCCCCCCTGATTGTAGCTCCAATCCTGATACTGGCAGCAATTGTGCTGATCCTCGGACTGTACCCAGAACCTGTTGTGCAGTTCTCACAGACCATTGCAAACCAGATAATTGATCCGCAGCCTTATATTGATGCGGTAATAGTGAGGGTGATCAGATGAAGCGTCGCACAATTACTTATATGGCACTTCCGGTAGTTTGGTGCCTTGTTAGTGGGCAAATAACCCTTGGAAGTGTGCTTCTCGGTCTCCTCTTCGGAGTTGTAGTAGTGACTCCCTTCAGCAAGCTGTACAGGCTGGATGAGGTGATACAACCTACTGGAGACTGGCTTTCAAAAATTCCAAAGAAACTTGTGTATTTTTACGTTTTGATCAAGGAGATCATAAAGGCTAACATAGTAGTCGCAAAAATTGTCATCCAACCCAAGATAGATATCAAACCCGGCATCATTGCGGTTCCTATCCGGACCAAAACCAATATCGGAATTACGGGTATTGCCAACACCATTACCCTTACCCCAGGAACCCTGACCGTGGATATTTCGGAGGACAAATCGGTCCTCTATGTGCACTCTATCGATGCAACCGATCCGCAGGGCGTTCGTGACTCCATAAGAGACGACCTTGAGCACTATGTACTGGAGGCGTTCGAATGATTATTACACTGGAACAAGCAGATTTCCTGGCACTGATCGTTATGGTAGTCGCCCTTATACCGAGTACGTACAGAGTTCTGTATGGTCCGACTCTCCCTGACAGGATTGCAGCATCAGATGCCGTGGGGAACGTCCTTGCGATGATATTTGCGCTCTACGCTTTCCAGGGGAGTTCGATCTACCTCATGGACGTAGCTATGCTGCTTTCAATTATCTCCTTCGTGGGAACGGTAATAGTAGCAAAGTATCTTGATACGGGAGAGGTGCTGTAATGGATACAATTTCCACTGTACTGGACATTATCAGTGTGTTTTTCCTTGTGGTAGGGCTAATATTCCTCTGTCTGGGAATGCTCGGCCTGCTGCGTCTGCCTGATGTGTACAACAGGTTGCATGCAACAACCAAGGTTGCAACGCTGGGTGCTCTCGGAGTCCTTCTGAGCATTATCATCCAGGAAGGTTATACCCCTATGGGAGTAAAGGCTTTTACTGTATGCCTTTTTATTCTGCTTACAGCTCCCATATCAGGCCATATGATCGGCAAGGCAGCCTACAGCCATGGGGTAAAACTCTGTGAAGGCACATGCATAGATGAATACGGGCTATCATGCGGACAACAACAGAGCGTCCCAAAGAAGAAAAAATGAAGCTGTAATGAGTGTGTTTCACAAACACATTCATCTTTTTGTTTTTTTGTCGTATTTTTGTTCTTATCGTATTTTTGTTCTTATCGTATTTTTGTTCTTATCGTATTTTTGTTCTTATCGTATTTTTGTTCTTATCGTATTTTTTCTGATTAACAATCCTTCTATAAGGTTTCTGCTTCTTTTTCTCCAGTTCTAATCTGGGTCTTTGAGTTAATCGAAATTCTATTCCTGCTTCTTTTTCGTTTTTCAGATATCGTTCTTCCCGGATAATACGGTAAAAAAGTAGACGGCTTCAAAATTTGAAGGAATGAGTTTATTTCAGCAGGATGAAAATCAACCCGGAAGTAAAAAATGGCTTATTTTGATATTGGAGGTTAATGTTTTTTCCAAACAATAAAATCTTTCTTGCCTTCTAAAAAGAGCGTCGGTTATGCTATATATTTTTATTTTCCATCTATCTATGCCAGTAAATCCCGGAGAAATTAAGGTCTCCTTTGTCAGGTACGCAAAACCTGAACTCCTTTTTTTGGGAACCAGCTTGAAAGCGAGTCCGAACAGGATCTGAAAACAGGTCTGAACAGGACTCTACAGGATAAAGACCGAATTTAAAATACGGAATATTCTGAGTCCAGAAAAGTTCTGAAAAAAGAAAGAAGTGGTCTTAAAAGAGTCAAATCGGATCGAAAAATGAATCAGAACCACCTTTAACAAATGGCTCGCATTGAAGAAGATCCTTTGAATTAAAGTCATGGATGGAATATTTCCGGGATTTAAACTGGTTTTATATATAGATTACTTATTTTAGAGATACTTTGTATCAATTATATAGACTAAATCGAATAGCTATATAATATACTCTGCAAATTCTAATCCTGAAAAGCCGGAATGTGAAAGCAGGACAGAGAGGTAATAGATATTATAAGACTGGTACATCTTTCGGACATTCACTTCTCAGAAGCGTTCTATATGCCTGAGATTGCAGATGCAATGCTTGAAAAAATAAATCAGGATAACCCGGATATAGTTGTTATTACAGGCGACCTTACAGAAAATGGGCTCGCAGCCGAGTATAATGGAGCAAAAAACTTCATTGACAGGATCGGATGCAAAAACAAGGTAATAGTTCCCGGAAATCATGATTCCAGAAATGCAGGTTACCTTTTCTTCGAAGACATTTTCAAGGCCAGGTCCTCTTCCGGAAGTTTTGGGGAGTTCGTGGTCGTAGGGCTTGATTCTTCCCAGCCGGAACTTGAAGAAGGGCACATCGGAAGGGAAAACTACGGCTGGATAGAGAAAGCTTTTTCAACACCCGGTTTCAAGGTTTTTGCCCTTCACCATCACCTGATTCCAATCCCCAGGACAGGCAGGGGCAATAACGTGCTTGTAGACGCCGGGGACGTCCTTGAGCTTCTGGACCATTCGGGTGTGAACCTTGTACTCTGCGGACACTGGCATATCCCATGGGTCTGGAGGTTAAACGACATGCTTGTTGTCAGTGCAGGCACAGTCTGTTCTTCCAAGGTCCGGGGAAAAGCCTCACAATGTTATAATTACATTGAGATTGCAGCGCCAGAACCCGATTGTACTCGCTGGCACCTGCAGGTTCACAGAGTTTTCTACGGTGGGAAAAAAGAGAAGGTCGTTGACAGTATAATATGACATCTAATTAGCAGTATATGATGGTATACGATAGTATATATGACGGTATACGATAGAATATTTCATCTTATTTTTTCACCTTTTCCTCCATTTCATGTTTTTTTATCAGTTCCCCTTTCCTCCTTTTTTTTCACTGCAACTTTCCCTTATCGCCTCGATTCTTTTCTTTCAATATTTCTTTCCCTCTATTATTTCAGCTCCCTCAATATTTCACCCCTCTGCAAAACGTGAGGCTCCTGTAAAATCCTGATCGGCTATGTTATATTTTTTTGAAAATAAAATCTAAACCATGAAACTGGGCTTAGGAATCGATACTGGTGGGACATACACCGATGCCGTCTTAATGAACCTGGCAGACGGTAGTATTCTTGATTTTAACAAGGCATTAACGACCCATTCCAATCTGGTTGAAGGAATCGAAAACGTAGTTGCAGGCTTAAAACAGGGATACCTGAGCAATATAAAACTTGTTTCGGTATCCACAACTCTTTCTACAAACTCTACACTGGAAGGCAAGGGCCATCCTGCAGGGCTGATCCTGGCAGGCTACACAGTTAATGGAGACATTCCTGCAAGTGAAACAATTTCAATAGATGGTGGTCATGATTCGAAAGGGAACGAAGTTGGCTGTCTTGACCTTAAATCTGTGGAAGAATTCATTCAAAACACCAGAGGCAGGCTCTTTTCATATGCCGTATCTTCTTATTTTTCCGCGAGGAATCCGGAACATGAGCTTTCGGTTAAAAAAACAATAGAACAGCTAACCGATAAACCCGTGGTCTGCGGGCATGAACTTTCCCTGAGCCTGGGGGCTTACGAAAGGGCGGTAACCGCAACATTAAACGCTCGTCTGATCCCGATAACTTCCCAGTTCATCCGGGCTGTTTTGTCGGTAATGGAGGCAAGAAACATCAAAGCTCCGATGATGGTTATGAAATGTGACGGCTCCCTTGCCCGCATTGAAGAAGCTCTTGAAAAGCCGGTGGAGTCTATTTTTTCCGGTCCTGCAGCAAGTCTTGTAGGGGCTGCCCATATCAGCGGTTTGAAAACCTGCGTGGCTGTGGATGTGGGAGGCACGAGCACCGATATCGCCCTGATAGAGGACGGGGTTCCCGAGATCAGTGAAAGCGGGGCTGTGGTCGGAAACTTGAAAACCATGGTGAAGGCGGTCAGGATAAGGACCTCGGCTATGGGGGGAGACAGCCATGTCTGGGTACAGAAAAAACTCTACATCGGCCCGAACAGAGTAGTCCCCCTCTGCCTTGCGGCTTCGGAATATCCTTTCCTCGAAGACCGGTTGAGGAAAGCCGAAAGAATATCGGACAGGATGATGGACGATATCTTCCAGCCAACAAGCTTCTTTGTAAGGAGTGAAAATCCCGAATCCGATGATGATCTGCAGGACCTTAATTACTCTATCGAATTTGAACTGGAAAACCATGAGCGCCAGATCTTTGCTGCTATAGGGTACGAACCGGTTTCAGTATACGAGATTGCAGAAACGGTTGGAAAACATCCGTTGCAGTTTGTAAAGGCTTTGCGTTCCCTGGTCCAGAAGCGCTGCATCTATCATATAGGTTTCACCCCTACGGACGCTCTCCATGTGCTTGGGGAATATGAAATGTGGAACAGTAACGCATCTATTCGGGGCGCGGAACTTCTAGGTAACTACCTCGGGCTGGATCCTGTAAGTTTTTCCCGGGAAATAAAAAGAATTTTTGCAAAAAATATCGCTCTTGACCTGCTGGCATTCTTTGCAAAAGACTTCAAGCGGGAAGACCTTAAAAAACTGCTGGAAAGTTCTCGCTTCACAAAGTTCAAAATCGATATTCCGGTCGTAATGATCGGGGCTCCGGTCAGGGCCTACGTGCCAGAACTCAGAGAGTTTATCGACGCAGATATCCGGGTTCCCGAATTCCATGAGGTGGGCAACGCCGCAGGAGCCCTTGCCGGCAACATCATCAAGAGAAGTGAAATTCTAATCCGTCCGGCAGGTTCCGGAACCGAGCAGTATTATGTGTTTTCTGAAGTAGAACGGAGGGTCGCAGATAATTATCATGAGGCTGTGGACTATGGGCTGGAGCTTATGGGAAAACTGATTTTTGGTCATATGGACGGGTACGGGCTTCCGAAAGAGCAGGTCCGTTTTGACCTTGAAAGAAAGGACTTCACTCCGGGTTTCGGGGCCCAGAAAGAGACCCGCCTGATGGGCCTTGGCATCGGAAACCCTCTGAAACTTAAATAAATCTCAACCGATAACTTTGTTCTTAAATACCTTCTTCTTTTTTTCCTTCCCACTTTAATTTTTCCTGAAGTTTCGGGCCTGATTTTGTCACGGGCTTTGATAATCTCAAACCCTTTAATTATTTCCTTCCATTTGATTATCCCGGGGATCCTGTCGAGGTGAAACCGGCTGATTCAATCTAAACCTGGAAAAAAACGCTATCGGCTATGTTATATATTCGGATTCCCGAAATATATTATGAGTAATATGAAACTTGGCTTAGGGATCGATACGGGTGGCACATACACTGATGCCGTTATAATGGACCTTTCGGACGGAAGAGTACTTGAAACGAATAAGACCCTGACAACTCATTCGGACCTCCTGTTAGGAATAGAAGGGGTAATCTCCGGCCTGAATCCCGGATATCTGAAAGATATCAGGCTTGTTTCCGTTTCCACAACCCTTGCAACGAACTCGACCCTGGAAGGGAAAGGGCATCCTGCAGGCCTGGTCCTTGCAGGGTATTCGATTAACAGGGAACTGCCTGTACAGCACACGGTTTCCGTTAGTGGCGGCCATGATGCTAACGGAAGTGAGGCAGACCTGCTGGACCTGGAAGCTGTCAGGAACTTTGTTAATTCTACAAAAGGCAGGGTTTTTTCATATGCAATCTCTTCATACTTTGCTGCCCGGAACCCCGAACATGAACTTGCCGTAAAAGAGTGTATCCGGGACCTTACGGAAAAGCCGGTCGTATGCGGGCACGAACTTTCCATGGACCTCGGGGCTTACGAAAGGGCGGTTACGGCTACTCTTAATGCCCGCCTGATTCCTATTAATTCCATGTTTATCCGATCCGTCCTGGCTGCGATGAGGGCGAAAAATATCAGTGCTCCTCTCATGGTTATGAAATGTGACGGTTCTCTTGCCAGGCTGGAAGAAGCAGAGGAAAAACCTGTAGAATCCATTTTTTCCGGTCCGGCAGCAAGTCTTGTCGGGGCTGCGCACATAAGCAGGCTAAAAAACTGCGTAGCTGTGGACGTGGGGGGTACAAGTACCGATATCGCCTTTATCAAGGACGGAGTCCCGGAGATCAGTGATACCGGGGCGGTTGTCGGGGACTGGAGAACAATGGTCAGGGCGATCAGAATGAGGACATCGGCAGTGGGCGGAGACAGCCATGTCTGGATTCGGAATAAGTTTTTCATAGGGCCTAACAGGGTTATCCCCCTCTGTCTGGCAGCAGAGCGTTTCCCGAACCTTATCGATAAGCTTTCCAGAACCGGCAAACTTCGGGAAAGGGTCATGGACGACGTCCTGCAGCCCACAAGTTTTTTTGTCCAGAACCACCCGACCGAAACTTATGAAGATTATTCTTCCTTTAATTACACGGTTGAATTCGAACTGGACAGGTACGAAAGGAAAATCTTTGATGCTCTCGGCGATGAACCGATTTCCGTAGCAGAGCTCTCCGAAAAAACCGGTGATCATCCTCTTCTCTTTACAAAAACCCTGCGTTCCCTTGTCCAGAAACGCTGCATAAACCAGATAGGGTTTACCCCTACCGACGCCCTGCATGTGCTTGGGGAGTACGAAGCCTGGGAGAAAAAAGCATCCTGTTTGGGTGCACAGGTTCTTGGCAGCGCGCTCGGGCAGGGGGAAGAGGACTTTTGCAGGGCGGTTAAACAAAAGTTTGCAAAGAATATTGCGCTGGAGTTAATTGCTTTTTTTGTAAGGGACCTCAGGAAAAGTGACCTTGAAAAAGTCATGGGCAGCTCGGCTTATACCAAATTCAAGATAACAGTTCCGGTGGTGTTAATAGGGGCCCCGGTCAGGGCGTATGTTGACGAATTGCTTGAGTTCGTAGATGCGGATATCCGGATTCCGGAGCACCATGAGGTAGGAAATGCCGTTGGGGCTCTTGTCGGGAGCATAATTAAGCGAAGTGAGGTTCTGATTCGCCCTGCAGGGCCTGGGAACGAAAAATACCTGGTATTTTCGGAAAAAGAAAGGAAAATATCCGGGAATTACCAGGAAGCCCTGGATTACGGGCTTGAGCTGAGTGAGCGCCTGATCTCCGAGCACATGGAGGTTTACGGGCTTGACATGGAACAGGTCTTTTTCAACCTGGAAAGAAAAGATACCCGAAAAGGAACGGGGTCTCCCCTTGAAACAAAGCTGCTGGGGCTCGGAATCGGAAGCCCCTTGAAACTGAAATGAGGATAAATTCTTTTTTATTTTTCAGCCCAGTTTTTCCTTATCAGGAGAACCAAAACAGGAGTATCCCGGGGACAAAGAGAAAATGATAGGTATTGACATGAAACTGGAAACTCTTGTTAATAATGGCCCTGCAGTTATTTTCCTCTGCAGGGCAGAAACCGGCTGGCCTGTAGAAACCGTTACGGCAAACATTGTACGGTTCGGGTATTCCCCGGAAGATTTTATTTCAGGAGGTCTCAGGTACGCTGATATTATATACCCTGCAGATCTGGAAATAGCCGTTTCTAAGTTTTCCGCTTATGTAGAAAAAGATTACAGAGGAAAAGATCCGGACTGCAAAGTGGAATACGGAGAATACAAAGGGGAAGCCGGAGGGCACAAAAGGAATGCCAAGGGAAATCTCGGGAAAGGCCGCGGAGGGTACGACTCCTTTACCCAGCAGTACAGGTTCCTGAATAAATCCGGGAACGTGCTGTGGGTCGAAGCCGAAATCAAGGTTTTGGAAGAAGAGGAAGGGAAAGCATGTTTGTTTCAGGTTACTGTCTTTGATATCTCCCGGTGGAAACATACAGAAAAAACGATGCCTTCCGCCCTGGATACGGAAAATGAACTTAAGAGAATAATTAACAGCGGGCATGTAATCGTCTTCCTCTGGAGAGCCGAACCTGGCTGGCCGGTAGATTTTGTCTCTGAAAACATATCCGAACTGGGGTATACGCCTGAAGATTTCACCTCCGGGAGCATTTTTTATACCGATATTATACACCCTGATGACCTGGACAATGTAAGGGCTGAGGTTTCAAAGAATACCGAAGGGGGGCGGGACTATTTCAGCAAGGAATACCGGATCCTGGCAAAATCCGGGGAAGTCCGTTATGTGGACGAAAGGACTCTGATCCGGAGAAATGAAAAAGGCGAAATTACCTGTTATCAGGGCATACTTCTGGATATTACCCAACGCAAAAAAGCCGAAGTTGCACAGAGGCTCAACGCGTCCAGGCTTGAAGCCCTTGTAAAACTTGATCAGATGGCGGGGGCCTCTTTAAAAGAGATCACGGACTTTGCTAGGGAAGAAGCTGTCCGGTTGACCGGCAGCAAACTCGGGTACCTGGCTTTTATGGACGCATATGAAAGCACCCTTGTAATGCATTCCTGGTCTGACAGTGCGATGGAAGAGTGTTCGATTGAAGATAAGCAGTTTATCTACCCGGTAAAGAGTATGGGGCTCTGGGGAGAGGCTGTAAGGCAGCGAAAACCGATTATTACCAATGACTATCCTGCCCCGAACCTCTTGAAGAAAGGGTATCCGAAAAACCATGTGCACCTGATCAGGCATCTGAATATCCCGGTCTTTGACGGAAAGCGGATAGTTGCTGTTGCGGGGGTGGGAAACAAAGAGGAAAACTACGATGAATCAGATGTCCGGCAGCTAACTTTGCTAATGCAGGGTATGTGGCAGCTTATCCAGAGAAAACAGCTCGAAGAAGCCCTCAGGACATATTCCGGGGAACTATCCAGGGCAAATGAGGAACTCCGTTCCGTGAATATGATGAAAACCGAATTCGTGGAAGAAATGAGGTTTCCCGAAAGGGCGGAGTACGGGGAAATTATGGATTATGAGACGCTTTATGCTATTGACAGCCAGCAGCAAAAGGCGGTTAATACTTTTATCCATTATTCCGAAAAGCTGCGCCGCCTTGTCGATTCCCTTCTCTACCAGAGCCTGGAAAAAGCAGGGAAGATCGATTATTCCTTCGAAGGAATGCAGCTAAAAGATGTCCTTTCGGACGCTTTCTTAAACAACGTTTTTCTGATCGGTGAAAAAGCCCTGGAGGTTGAAAAAGAAGTCCCTGCCAGTTTGCCCGAAATCAGGGGTGATAGGGAAAAGCTGACAGCCCTTTTTACCGCCCTTGTCGACCATGCCATAAAATTCACCCCGCAGGGGGGGAAGCTGGCACTGGAAGTAAAAGAAGGGGCAGATAATGTCCACATCGTGATTGCAGACAGCGGAAAGGGAATAAGTAAAGAGCTTATACCCTATCTTTTTGACCGGCTTTACCAGGTCAACGACTCCGTAACTCGAAGGTACCAGGGGCTTGAATCGGGGCTCTATATCTGTAAAAATATTGTCGATGCCCACAAAGGGGAGATCTGGTTCGAAAGTGAAGAAGGTTTGGGTAACCTTATGCATGTGAAACTCCCAAAGTGATCAAAATGGCGCGTGAGCTGGAATGAAACTGGAATTGTTGGGAACCTTATTCCTATCCGATAAGAGAAAAGACCTTCTGATGCTGTTGGTTGAAAGGCCCAGAGAAATCGAAGAGATCAAGAACACTCTTGGCGGAACTTCGAGTGCGATTATGGCCCAGATCAAGATCCTGATAGGGCAGGGACTAATTGTCCACGAGGGGGAAATGTATAAACTTTCAAGCTTGGGGGAAGTGATCGTAAATAAGATGGACCCTCTCCTGAAAACCCTGAACGTATACGAAGAAAATAGGGATTACTGGCAAAACCATAATGTCAACTCCATCCCTTCTTATCTCCTTAACCAGATCGAAGATCTGGGGCACTGCGAACTCGTCGAGCCCGAACTGGATCGGATGTACGATCTCCCGAAGCGAATCGAAACCGAACTCTTTAAATCAAGGTACCTGATGGAAGTCTCCTCCTATTTCAGCCCGGCTCTTCCTTCCCTGTATATCGAACTCATAAGAAAGGGAATCAACGTCTCCTTAATTATTACCGATCCCGTTTTTGAAAGGTTCAGGAACGAATATTTTGAACTCCTGGAAGAGTATCTCAATAAGGAAAATGCTAATTTGTTTGTCTGCACCTGCAATATCGGGCTTGCCTCCAGCATCGTAACCGACCGCTTTCTTGCCCTCTCTTTTTTTTATAAGAACGGAATATACCACAACCATGCACTGATGAGCGTAGAAAAAGACTCGATAAGCTGGGGAGAGAGCCTTTTCCTTCACTACAGGAAAAATTCACGGCAGATTACCACGTCGGAACTCTAAAATCAAATTAGAAACATAAATTCAATTAAAAAAATAATCAAATTAATTAAATTATAAAGATCTTAAATTATAGGGACACATGAGTGACTACAACTTAAGAGACCGTTTCCTGAGTGTATTGAAAGGGAAGGCTGCGGATAGGGTGCCGGTACTTTCCGTTACCCAGACAGGAACTGTTTCTCTCATGGAAAAGTGCGGGGTTTTCTGGCCTGAAGCCCACAGCAATCCTGAAAAAATGGCAGCTCTTTCCCTGGCCGCCCATGAAATTACGAAGCTGGAGGCTGTAAGGTACCCTTATTGCGTAACGGTACTTTCCGAAGCGATGGGATGCGAGGTCATCAGGGGCACAAAGGAGATCCAGCCCTATGTAAAGGTTCCTCCTCTTGGAAAATCCGGGAACTTGCCGGAAATTCCGGATTCCCTGCTGGAAATGGGCAGGATCCCAACGGTCCTGAAAGCAACCTCTCTCCTGAAATCTAAAACCGAAGAGTCCCTCCCCCTGATCGCGGGGATAGAAAGCCCGGCTGCCCTTTGCTCCAGGCTCCTGGGGGCGAATAACTACCTGGGACAGCTTCTAAGATCCCCGGACTATATCAGGGAATGCCTTGAAATCAATACCGAAGCCTGTATTGAGTATGCAAATGCCCTTTTTGAGGAAGGTGCGGATGCGGTCTGTGTCCCGGACGGTATATCAGGCCCTGACCTTTTAAGTCTGGATATCTTTGACCGTTTAATAAAACCTGCTTACGGGCATTTTTGTAAAAAGGCAAGAGGAATGAAAATACTGCATATGTGCGGGAATGCTTCCCCTTTTCTGGAAACTCTCTCAGAATGTGGTTTTGAAGGCATTAGTGTTGAAGAAAAAGTCCGGGACCTGAAAGGTGCAAAGAAAAGCCTCGGAAAAGGGATCTGCCTTATAGGAAACGTTGCCAGTTCCTCAACCCTCCTTTGCGGCAGCCCCGAAGATGTAAAGGCTGAAGCAAGAAAATCCCTGGAAAGTGGGGTTGATATCCTTGCTCCCGGCTGTGGAATTGCTCCTCTTACCCCTCTTGAAAATATGAAGGCGCTGGTCGAGGCCAGAGATGAGTATTACGGTTCCTCTTTTTCAAGTTTCGAAGGCTGCAGGTCCGAATGTTATGAATCTGGATGTTATGAGTCAAAATACTGGAAAACATACTCGAAATAAACTTTAAACCTTTTTTTATAATCTGAATCTAATTGCTTAACCTGAATTGAATTTCTCATTGAATTTCTCATTGAATTTCTCATTGAATTTCTCATTGAATTTCCTATTGAATTTTCCATTGAATTTTCCATTAAATTTTTATCGAATTTTCCATTTAATTTCTCACTCAAATAATCTCATTGCCGCAATATCCTCTTTGTCGGTTATTTTCCCTTTTTGAGAGAGCTGGATTTTTCCTGTAGTTTTTGAGGTTTTTGAGGTTTTTGAGGACATTATGCTCCTGAAATAGGGCATTGATATTATCAAAGTGCTTGATAATCTTCGGGTTTCTTCCTTTATTCATGGTCCTGTCGAGGTCAGGGGTCTGGAGCTATTCAGGGGGGCTTTCAAGATCAAAACCTCCTTGAATCCTCGAAGTCCTGTCAACATCAAAAGCTTCGAAAATATTGGGAAGTAAGTTCTTATCAAAAGGCCTGAGAAAATCAGATATAGGTGGAAAAACGCTATCGGTTATGCTATATATTAGCCAGTGTATATTAAACATTGCAAGTGCGGTTTTACAGAATCTGTGTTACTGTTAACCGTAATGTCTGAAGGAATTTCAGACTTTTTTGACGGACGCAAAAAGGTGGCTTTGAAGGGCATTTTTGCCTTAAGACTTATGAGAAGCCCGTTTTTCCTGAATATAGGAGGTTTAATATGGCAATTGAAAATGAGAATCAAGGAGCGGACGCTATCTCCGAGGAAGAGCTATTCAGACAGATGGCCGAAGCGGTTGTTGATGGAGACGACGAGATCATAGAAGAACTTGCAAACAGGGTACTTGAGCTTAACATCGACCCCTATACCGCAATTGTTGAAGGGCTTACCAAAGGCATGTCCATTGTAAGTGACATGTATGAGAATGGGAAAGCCTTCGTCCCGAACTTGATGGTTTCCGCAGGTGCGATGTACGAAGGGCTGGATATCCTCTCCCCCTACCTGAAGAGCGATTCCACGAACAAGCCTTCCAAGATCATTATCGGGACCGTCGAAGGTGATGTGCACGACATCGGCAAGAATCTTGTTAAAACCATGATGACTGCAGCCGGTTTTGACATGATTGACCTGGGCTCGGACGTGCCCCTAAGCAGTTTTGTAAGCAGCGCAAGGGACCAGAAAGCCGATGCTATTTCCATGAGCACCCTCATGACAACAACCATGCAGGGTATGGAAAAGGTCATCGAACAGCTCAAAGAAGAAGGGTTAAGAGACTCTCTTCTGGTCATGGTCGGTGGCGCTCCCATCAATGCGGACTATGCGGCAAAAATAGGGGCTGACGCAACCAGGGATGATGCAAGTGCAGCTACCGAGTGGTTAAAAGGAGCTATTGTCGAACTTCCGGATGCTGATCTCAGGTGGAGTGAGAAACAGATCAGCCTGAACAAAGTAAAATACAAGGAAGAGCTGGCTAAGAAGGGCACGGTTGAAGCCGTGGATATCGGGCTTGAGACTGCAAAGGCAATTATCGAAGAGTTTGAGAGCGTGGGCGTAAAAACAAAGGAGAGCATGACCCATGCGGACAGGACAGTTTCTGCCATGTCCGATAAGAAGGTCGACCGTCTGCCTGTCTATCCCCTTGCCTGCGGAGTTCTGAGGAAGTTTGCTCCCGTGACCTATAAGGAGTATGCCACAAACGAGGATGCTTTTGTCCAGAGCGCTTACCTGGGATCAAAGTACCTTGACCTCGATATGTTTGTCGGGCTGATCGACCTTTCCATCACTTCGGCAGACCTGGGCTGCGGGGTTAAGTTCCCTGAAGAAGACACTCCTTCTTCCGAGGGTCACCTCGAAGACTATGAAAAGATCGAGGTTCCTGAAGTTAAGGAAGGGACAAGGGCTTATGAACTGATTAAAGCAACAAAGCTTGCAAGAGCCAAACTGAACAGCGAACTGGCAACTCCGATGGTGGGTTTCCATGAAGGCCCCCTCCTTACCCTGACCCAGCTCATGGGTGCAAGCCGGGTGCTCGGGGATATGAACACCAACCCCGATGTCGTACTCAAAGCCGTGGACAAATGTGCGGACTATGTCGCCGAGGTTTCCAGGGCTTTCTTTGAGGAAGACGCCTGCGATGCCCTCTGTATCGACAACCTCTGGTCCAACAATGTCATCATGGGACAGGACGACTACTGGAAATTCGACGGGCAGTTCGTGTACAACAAGCACGTCCCGGTCTTCAAGGAATACGACCAGCCTTATATCATCCACAACTGTGCCGACGCTGTCCACTACGATATCCAGATCTCGAAGTTCGGGACAGGCCTGTACAGCTATGCCTACTATCCCTCCGGGAAGGGCAAGGGTTCCTACAGTTACGACGAACTCATCCCGAAGTACGGGAAAACCTGCTGCATGATGGGTGAAGTGGACCCGATCCAGTTCCTGGACAACTCGCCGGAAGGCGTCCAGAAAATCAGAAACGACACGGAAAGCAACCTGAGAGGCGCTATCCAGGCCCTTAAAGAGAACGGTTTCCAGTCCAAGTACGTAATGTCCACGGGCTGTGAAATCCCGCCAGGTGCACCTCTTGACACCTCGAAAGCAATGGTTGATGTGGTAAAGGAGCTCGGTCCCGAACTCCAGAAGATGATAGGATAAATAAATTCTATCTTCTTTTTCCAATAAAAGCTTCCTAAAAAAATCCACACAAAACGGGATAGCCCTCAGGGCTGTCCCCTACCTCCACAAAAGAATCTGCTACTTGTATAAAATCCGGTTTGTATTTCAGAAAAACCCAATTTCAGAATAATCCGGCCTCTTCACTGAACTGTAAGGAAATTTCCTTTCAGGAAAATCTTCCTGAAAGTGCTGGCGAACCCTACAAAACTCCCTTACAAAACGCCCTTACAAAACGCCCCTACAAAACGAATGTGCAAAACGAACCTGTAATACGAATGTGCAAAGCGAACCTGCAAAACGACCTACAAAAAGATCACCGGAACGTCATTACCTTATACATCAGTGAAGAGTGTCCTATATCATAATATATTGATGTTGAGAGGTGGAAATGAATGAAAAGTTCAGGAAAGTCCGGAACAGGAAAAATAAGATCTCAACAACGGTTTCGAGGAACATTTTCGGGGCATATGACCGTGGTTTCAACTGCTCTTCAGAATGTTTTTCTTTCAGATACTCGGTTCTTGAGCTTTACCTGCCGGGGTATGAAATCTGCGGAAACCCTCTGAAAACGGCATGTTCCTCAAGCACGGGAAATCCCGGATTCCTGCAAACGGACAGTTAGTCGAAAGTCGGGGAGCTGTCTTTCCAGGCGGGAATGACTTATTCCGCTCTCGCAGAAATATATGAAAACGATAAAGAAAAGAAAATTTCCTTGAAATGGCTGGCTTCCGGATTTTCGCACCTGCAGATGCTGCTAAGGAAAATTATCAGCGATTTTGATTCGGTTCTCTGAGACTTCCCTGAGTCACCTGCCTGCATAAACCGGAAACCCCGGTCGCTAAAACTTCAACAGCGATTTACGGATAGGGGTCATACTAATAGTTAAACAGACCGATAAATTTCCAATAACTAAATCAAATTGATGACAGTACTTTTTCCCTTTCTCAAGATACTGTTATAATATATATCCCTCGAAGCAGACCTTCAGTGTCCAATTCCCTCTCCATGCACTAATATTTATTTCCCAGTGCATAGGGAAACATGGAGTCTGTATTTCAGAAAGAAAATCCCCGGTCGGGTACCTGCGAAAAGTTCGCATTTGCCATTTTAACGGGCTTTTAAAGCAGTCCGAAAAACCGGGACCAATAGCCAAAAACGAAAGATAGGGCCCGATGCCCGGACCCCAGTAACCTCCAGGCCAAGAGGGCATCAGCCTTCTGAACCAGGGAGTGGTACCCTTCAAACCCGTATTTGCCATTTTTACGGGTTTGAAGGCTTTACCCTCTCCTCATCTGAATTTCATCATTTGAATCTTATCATCTGAATCTTATCATCTGAATTTTTCAGAGGTTTGAATTTCCACTCCATTACTTCCACTCCATTATATGTTGCTAGATATGTTGCTATAATTACTGTATGTGGAGTCCTGGTCGTCAACTTCAATCGATTTTTTACAATACTTATTATGCGTAAAAGAGGAAACGAGGAAAAGGGTTGTGCGAACATGAGATGTATAATACTGGGGGGCTTCCTTGGAAGCGGAAAAACCACAACTATCAGGAAACTTGTGGAGACTCCTGGAATAAAGGGTGAAAAAACGGCGGTAATTGTGAATGAAATCGGAGAAATCGGGATTGACGGGGACACGGTTTCGGCCGGAGGGGTAGAGACCCGGGAGATCACCAGTGGCTGTATCTGCTGTACTCTTCGGATCAGCCTGGAACAAACCCTGAGAGCCCTGATGCAAGACTACCGCCCGGAAACAGTGATTATCGAGCCCACGGGAATTGCTTTCCCGAAACAGATAAAAGACAACATTTCAGCCATGAATATCCCGGGGATTTCCATGGCACCCATAGTGAACATCCTTGATGCGAGCCGGTTTAAGCCCGAAGAAGGCCTCCAGAATTTCATCAAATACCAGATTGAGGATGCGGAAGTGCTCTGTATCAACAAGGTCGACCTCATAGACAGGGTGCGCCTTCTGGAAATCTGTGTTTTCCTGCGCAAAATGAACCCAAAAGCCCGGATAATTCATTTTTCTGCCAGGGAAGACGGAGAGATCGAAGAGATCGTGGAAATACTGCTTGAGGGGAACACCGGAAGCATCAAAAAATCTACGATCTCCAAAAGTAATAAAAGAGGTCAAATGGAAGGCTCTGCATCGGAAAGAACCCCATCGCATGACAGAATTCCAGTAGCTTGCAGGTTACAGGTAGGCGAAAAAATGCCCCCGGAAGGGAGAGACTCGGTTGAAATGTCCGGAGTCTCGGCATATTCCTCGGAGTTTGAAGTTTTTTCCGATAGCATGACCCTCGATGATGCGATATTTGTCTCCACGGAACTTCTTGAAAGTATAAGAAGCAGAGCCCGGAGCCTGAACCCTGACTTTACGGGACACATAAAGCTTTCCTTCAGCCATCTGGACACCCTTATCCGGGGCAGTGTGACTTCTGCTGCCTCAAGCCCTGAAATTGAGATCTTCAAAAAGGGAAGCGATACGGGATTAAAAATGAAGGTTTTTTCCGCTGTTACGGATGTATCCCAGAAAGCGTTGAGTGAAGCCATCAATGAAGCTGTAACCGAGCAGTTTGAAAAAGGGCAGACGGAAATCAAGAAAGTCTGGCATGCAGCTTCCAGTTCTCACGAACATTGAATGTGGTAACTTTCCGTTGTTGAGGTAACATTTTTCCCCTTCGTAATATTTTTCCCCTTCGTAATATTTTTCCCCTTCGTAATATTTTTCCCCTTCTCTCCTTCTATCTTTTTCTCTCTTCTTCATTCTCTTTCCTGTTCTTCTCCTTTTTCTCTCCTTCTCTTCTCTTTCCTGCTTTTTTCCTTCTTCTTGCATTTCTACTCTGCTTCCAAAGCTTTCAAATGAACAAATTTTTATTTATGTTCAGGTACTTCCTTCAACCAGAACTTCATTTTTATCATATAGGAGAAAAATTTACTCTATACAAACAAAGAGAAGGAAAAGAATTTACTCTATACAAACAAGGAGATTAAAGATGCGCAGGGACTACGTAGACCCGGGCTACAGCCCGATAGACACGGATCTGATCTGTGAATTCCATATTGAACCGGCAGCAGGAATCAGTTTTGAGGAAGCTTCCACCCATATGGCAGGGGAAAGCTCCATCGATTCCTGGACTGAAATTTCCACTCTTAGCCCCGGGCTTGCAGCCAGGTTGAAACCTCACATCTTTTACCTGGATGCAAATACCCAAACGGTCCGGGTGGCTTATTCCGAGGAGCTCTTCGAACTCGGGTCCGTCCCCCAGGTCCTGAGCGCGGTGGCGGGCAACATTTTCAGCATGAAGATTGTGGGCAACCTGCGTCTGCAGGATATCACCTTCCCGAAATCCATGCTCCGGGAGTTTGAGGGACCGAACTTCGGGCTTCCCGGGGTCCGGGATATCGTTGGGGTTAAAGACAGGCCCCTTGTAGGGACAATCGTCAAGCCTAAGGTCGGCCTGACCTCGGAAATGCATGCTGAAGTTGCATACAATGCTTTTGCCGGGGGCTGCGACCTTGTAAAGGACGACGAGAACCTTACTGACCAGAAGTTCAACGGATTTGAAAAGAGGGCGGAACTCACCCTGAAAGTTGCGGAAAAAGCGGAAGCAGAAACCGGGGAGCGGAAAATGTACCTGTGCAATATCACGGCTCCTACCTGCAAGGAAATGGTACGGCGCCTGCACGTGCTAAAGGATCTCGGGGCAAGTTACGCCATGATCGACATCGTGCCCACGGGCTGGACAGCCCTCCAGACCCTCCGGGAAGCAGCCGCAGATGAAGGCCTGGCGCTCCACGCCCACCGTTGCATGCATTCGGCATTCACAAGGAACCCGAGGCACGGGGTCAGTATGCTGCTCGTGGCCAAACTCTGCCGGCTGATCGGGCTTGACCAGCTCCATATCGGTACCGTTGTCGGGAAGATGCACGGGGATAAGAACGAAGTCCTTTCGATCAGGGACGAATGTGTGCTCGATACCGTACCCGCAGATCCAGAACAGCATGTCCTTGCCCAGGACTGGGGAGGGCTAAAACCGATGTTTCCGGTAGCATCCGGAGGGCTTGCCCCTACAATGATTCCTGACCTTTACTCTATTTTCGGAAAAGAAGTCATTATGCAGTTCGGCGGAGGAATCCATGCTCACCCGATGGGCACGGCAGCCGGAGCCGCTGCCTGCAGGCAGGCCCTTGAAGCAAGCCTTGAAGGCATCAGCCTGCAGGACTATGCTAAGGACCACAAAGAACTTGAAGTTGCTCTCGGGAAATGGCTGAAGAAATAAAGCTACATAATGAGCGGCTGCACAATAAGTCCAGGGTATAGTCCAGGTTATTCAGAAAAAGGTTGCTAAGATACAAACTTCTAAATACCGGTTACAGGCTGTAAAAGAAACAATAGCAGAATTATAAGCAGTAAGGAGTTCACCTCTGGTGAAGGTAGAAAACGGAAATAAAAGAGAGACCCAGCTTTTCAGGGTCTCCGAAGAGAACTTTGACGCCGTCCTTGATGAGGCGGCAGAAATTATCCGGAGAGGGGGGACAGTCGCCTTCCCTACGGAAACCGTTTACGGGCTTGGAGCTAATGGGCTGGACCCTGAAGCTGTCAGGAAAATCTTCGAAGCAAAGGAACGGCCGCCCGGCAACCCTCTCAGCCTGCTTGTCCACTCCGGGGAAGACGTCGGAAAGGTCGCAAAAAATATCCCTGAAAAAGCGTTCAGGCTTATGGAAGCTTTCTGGCCCGGCCCCCTTACGATCGTACTTGAGAAAAAAGACATTGTCCCGGAAATTACTTCGGGAAACCTGCCTTCGATAGGTCTCCGCATGCCTGACCACAGGATTCCTCTGGAACTTGTAAAAAGGGCAGGTACTCCTCTTGCTGCTCCGAGTGCGAACCTTTCAGGGAAACCCAGCCCCAGCCTGGCGGCCCATGTTCTGGCTGACCTCACCGGTAGGATTGATGCGGTCATTGACGGAGGGGGGGCAGCCATAGGGCTTGAGTCAACTGTTGTTGATATGACGGTCGAACCCCCGGTAGTGCTGCGACCGGGAGCTGTGGGCATTGTCGAGCTTGAAAGGGTTATAGGTAAAGTCAGGTCCACATATGGAGAACCTGATTCCAGGGCTGTGCCTGAAAAACAGGCAGGGCAGAAATTCAGTCATTATACCCCTGATACGCAGGTCGTGCTTGTGGAAGGGGACAGAAAAAGGGTTTCTGAAAAGATTGGTGCCCTGCTCGAAAATTCCCGGCTTTCAGGGAAGAAAGTCGGGCTTCTGCTCAGTAATGAGACCACAGGTTTTTTTACTTCTGGCGAATTGAGTGCACAGGAATGCTTCTTGCTCGGGTCCCGCGAAGAACCGGAAGAAGCTGCCAGAAGGCTTTTTGAAGGACTCCGGGTTCTGGATGCAAAGAGTCTGGACGTGATTCTGGCTGACGGCTCCTTTTCCCCTTCAGGTCTTGGAGCTGCCCTCCTTAACCGGTTAAGAGAGGCCGCCTCTATAAGGTATTCTGTTTAATTAGGGTGTTCCGGTTAAATTGCAATAGTATAAGTGAGAGTTTGACAGTCAGATTTGATAGTTAGTGATTTTTCAGATACCTGGAGTGATCCCCTTGAACGCAGAAAAAAAAGAAAGAATGGAAAAAGCTCGGGCTTATAAAAAAGTCCGGGACCAGAACAAAAAAGTGACGGCTATAAGCCTCTCAATTCTGGCTGTTGGTCTGCTCTTGATGACTCTCAATATTACTATACTCGGTGTTGGTATAGGGTACTATCTTGTCGTGGCAGGGGTTACTATCTTCTTTGTGACTTCGATTTCAGGGCTCTTTGCTGCGGGATCCCTGCGCAAGCAGAGATAATTTTTCCTTCTTTTCCAAAAGGGGCTTTTCAATATGGGTGAAACGATTGCAAGTAAAGAAATGCATGAATACTTCGATGGGCTTGAGGCAAGGTTAAAAGAGGCAATTGAGATTGCAAACAGGGCCCGGGCTCAGGGTGGAGATCCAAAGCCCACTGTGGAAATTCCCCTTGCCAAAGACCTTGCAGATAGGGTCGAAAACCTTATCGGTGTCCAGGGGGTTGCTGCAAAGATCCGGGAACTTGAGACCCGAATGTCCAGGGAAGAAGCTGCTCTTGAAATCGGGAAACAGGTCGCTGAAGGAGTAGTCGGAAACTTCCCGACAAAAAAAGATGCTGTAGAAGCCGCTATCCGTGTTTCCATGGCAACCCTGACCGAAGGGGTGGTGGCAGCTCCTATCGAAGGAATTGACAAGGTAGACCTCGGAAAAAACGACGACGGCTCTCAGTATATCCGTATCTTTTATTCCGGGCCCATAAGGAGCGCAGGAGGGACTGCGCAGGCCCTTTCCGTGCTTGTCGGGGACTATGTGCGGCGTGGGATCGGGATTGACCGTTACAAGCCAAGAGAAGAGGAAGTAGAGCGTTATGTGGAAGAAATCCTGCTTTACAAGAGGGTTGCAAGCCTGCAGTACACGCCTTCCGAAGATGAAATCCGGCTTATAGTCCGGAACTGCCCTGTATGTATTGATGGGGACCCGACTGAAGAAGCTGAGGTCGAAGGGCACAGGGACCTCGAGAGGATAGGGACGAACCGGGTCCGGGGAGGGATGTGCCTGGTACTTGCCGAAGGGCTAGCTCTCAAGGCCCCCAAGGTCAAAAAGCACGTCAATAAGTTAAAGATGGACGGCTGGGACTGGCTGGAAACCCTTATCGGAGGGGCTAAAAGCGGAGGGAGTGCTGAAGATGATCAGAAAAGTAAGATCAAGCCAAAGGACAAATATATTCGGGACCTGATCGCCGGAAGGCCTGTGTTTTCTCATCCTTCCAGGCCGGGAGGTTTCAGGCTGCGGTACGGGCGGTCAAGAAATACTTCCTTTGCTTCGGCAGGGATTAATCCTGCCAGCATGGTCTTGCTTGACGATTTTATAACTAACGGGACCCAGCTCAAGGTCGAAAGGCCTGGAAAAGCCGCAGCCATGTCGGCCGTTGACTCCATAGAGGGACCTACTGTAAGGCTTTTTTCGGGAGACCTTGTTCGTATAGATAATATAAAGGAGGCATATGAAGTTCGCCCGCAGGTAGAAGCAATTATCGATATCGGAGAAATCCTGATAAATTACGGGGACTTCCTGGAAAATAACCACCCTCTCATGCCTTCACCTTATGTTTTCGAGTGGTGGCAGTACGACTACCAGGCAGCCTGCCCCGAGAAAATTCCAGAAGAAAAGTTGAAAAACCCCTCATCTGCCCTTGCCCTCAGGCTTGCAGAGGAGTATAATGTGCCACTGCACCCGAAGTTTACCTATCTCTGGCACGACATAAACCGGAATGAGTTTGAAGCTCTCCGAAAGTTCGTAGTTGAAAATGGGACTTTCCTGATCGGGGAAGGAATTCTTAAACTGCCCCTTGCAGCTTCTTTTGAAGATGGAATAAAGCCTGTGCTTGAAAAGCTCCTTGTACTGCACAGGGTAAAAGAGGGAGAAACCCTTATCGAAGAGGCTCTTCCGTTTGTTTTGTGTCTCGGGCTTGATAATTCCCTTGAAGAAAAAGCCAGCATGCCAGAAACAGATGATATGGTGGAAGCAGCAGGTGTTTTGAGCGGGTTTAAGGTCTATCCCCGGGCTCCTTCAAGGATAGGGGCACGCATGGGAAGGCCGGAAAAGTCCGACCTGCGCAAGATGTCCCCTGCAGCTCAGGTTCTCTTCCCGATAAGCAATTGCGGAGGAATTACTCGAAACCTTGTTTCCGCTTCTGATTACACTTCCTGCATGAACGGGAAGATAGGGGAGATTGAAGTGGAATTGGGGCTGAGAGAGTGCCCCGCCTGCGGGAAGGAAACTTATTTCTGGCGCTGCGAATGCGGGGAATTTACAAATCCCAAACTTTCCTGCCCCCGCTGCAAGATAGATGTTAGAGGGGCCGAGACCTGTCCCAAATGCGGGAGAAAGCCGACTTCCGTTGCAAACGTAAAACTTGATTTCCGTTCCATTTATAAGAAGGCTTTTGAGAACGTAGGCGAAAGGGAAAAAATGGATTTAATCAAGGGAGTAAAGCGGCTTATGAACGGACAGATGACTCCCGAACCTCTGGAAAAAGGAATCCTGCGCGCAAAACATAATGTCTATATTTTTAAGGACGGAACTGTACGCTACGATATGTCTGATATTCCCCTTACCCATATCAGGGCTGATGAACTTGGAATTACGGCAGCCAAACTCCGGGAACTCGGTTACAGGGAAGATATTTATGGAAAAACCCTTGAGAGGGACGACCAGGTCGTCTGCCTGAAGGTGCAGGACCTTGTGATCTCTTATGACGGGGCCAAGTATATTCTGCGTACTGCACAATACGTGGATGACCTCCTTGTGAAGTATTATAAGGTAGAGCCCTATTACAATGCCGAAACTATCCAAGACCTTGTGGGGGTACTGCTCATAGGGCTTGCTCCCCATACTTCTGCAGGAGTGCTCGGGCGCCTTATAGGGTTTACCAAAGCTTCCGTCGGTTATGCTCATCCTTTTTTTCATGCTTCAAAACGCAGAAATTGTGATGGGGATGAAGACTGCATAATGCTTCTTATGGATGGAATTCTCAATTTTTCGAGAGCATATCTTCCCGACAAAAGAGGGGGGAAGATGGATGCTCCCCTGGTGTTGACTACCAGGATCGACCCCAAGGAAGTGGATAAGGAAGCCCATAACATCGACGTGTCTGCACGTTATCCTCTTGAGTTTTACAGAGCTACGCAGGAAATCAAAAATCCCACCGAACTTGAAGGTATTATGGACCTTATCAGCAGCCGGCTTGGAACTCCCGAGCAGTACGAACATTTCATGTTTACCCACAACACTTCAGATATTGCCGCAGGACCCCTGAAATCTTCATATAAGACTCTTGGAAGCATGATTGAAAAGATGGAGGCTCAACTCTCCCTTGCTAACAAGATAAGGGCAGTGGACGCTCCTGATGTAGCTGAAAGGGTTTTAAAATCCCATTTCCTTCCGGATCTGATAGGGAATCTCCGTTCCTTTTCCAGACAGCGGATGCGCTGCATCAAGTGCGGAGAGAAGTTCAGGCGTCCCCCTCTTACCGGAGCCTGCCCGAAATGCGGAGGTAATGTAGTACTGACCGTGCATGAAGGGGCTGTTCGCAAATACCTTGAGATTTCAAAAGAGATCGGGGAAAGGTACGGGGTCTCCAGCTATACGAGGCAGAGGATCGAGTTGTTGGATTATGATATCCGCTCTTTGTTTGAAAACCACAAGGTCAAGCAGATGGGACTTTCAGATTTTATGTCCGGGTCTGCGCGCTGAAGCAGAGACAGAGAGCTGTACATCATCTAAAAAAAAAATTAATGGTCGGCCGGGAGGGGGATAGGGCAATCTGAAAGCCGAAACAAATCGGAATGTTTATTAATAATGCCTCCAAAGACTTCTGCAGGAGTTTTCTTCTTCTGGAAAACAGGACTTTTTATATTCCGACCGCTTTTTATGAACAAAAGTCCCACTATTGAATAGGATGTTTTCCTATCTACTTTCCCGTTATATATATAATGGTGCCTGAATACATATAGTGTCTGTTTTAATATCTATATCCTTATCGGTATCTTTTTTTTACTACTGTTTAGCTCTTTTCCAGATTTCGACTTAAAGCCTTTCCGGTAAATCTGGGTTTTACTCAAGAGGCAGTCCCAGAGAGTTAATCTGACCGATAAGCTCCGTGAAGTTTTCTACTTCCAGTTCCAGAACCTCTTTCCTTGTCATGCCTATGGACATTTCCCCGTCAACGGAAAGCTGCTCAGGCCCTCTACGTACGATCCTGTTCACTCCGTCTCTTTCAAGGGCTTCTTTGACTTCCATATCATGAACGAAAGCTCTTCCCGGAATAAAGACCGTTTCAGTTACCTTGGAGAGGTCCAGAGCCTTGAAATCGTCAATTGTAATAAGACAGCCAATGTCTTTTTTCAGCGGAACCACGTTTACAGTTCCTCCAAGGGCTTCAAATATTTCCGTAAGCCTGGGGGCTGCTACCTGACCGGTGATGATAGTTGCTTTTTTGGTTACTATGGGAAGTTTTGAAAGGGTTTCCGGTACATTACGGATTGCAAAAGGTGAGCCAATTAACGGGTCTTCCAGTGGCGTTCCTGTGATTCTCATGGAAGGATGTTTTGCTGCGTAACTGCGTACGATTTCGGTGAATTCGGATACCGTATGTGGAGTTATTCCCGGAATGATAGGGGAGTTATTGAGAATCAAACCGTTTTCCTGAAAGTTTGCAAACCTCATAAGGATAGCTCCCTTTGCCCCCATATTTTCAAGGTCACAGAGGGTCTTTTCGAGGACTTCTCCATCATTTATTCCTGGAAGGAGCACTATTGCCCCGTAGACTTCGCAGTGGGCACAGAAGTCCCTGAGAACCTGGATGGAAGCTTCGGGCTCGGGATCTTTCATATATTCGGCTCTCAAAGCCGGGTCTGTCGCAAAGACTGTGAAACTAACTTCCGTAACTCCGTTGTCTATGTAGAAAAGAGCATCATCCGGCTTATTAAAGCCTTTTCCACTGGTATACCCCAGGTGTATCGGGGTGTTGAATTGAGAGAGAAAAGTAACAAGATTCTTCAGTTCGGGATAACAGCTTAAGTCTCCTCCTCCGCTGACAGTGAATTTTTTTACCTCTCCGGTTGTGAAGTAAAGTTTGTTTGCAGTTTCTTCGAGTACCATCTGGAGGGACTTGAAGCCTGAATACGATTCTTTTACACTGCGAGTACAGTAATCGCACCCTTTTTTGAATGGGAGGCAATACTTGCAGCCGAGGGGCTGAACGTCTTTGACCTTCTTAAAGTAGCAGTATTTGCAAAAACCTTTGCAGTCTACCCCGGGATTTCCGCCTACATCGACAACTACTTCCATATTAAACTTTCGTATTACGAGTATATTACTAAATCTTTTTGGTATGATTCGCCTGATATAACCCCTACGTTTTAAAAAAAATTAAATCATATTGCTTTTTTCTCAGAAAAATACTTAAATAAGTGTTGGAGGAAAATTTTGGTATCTTTGAGTAACCCTGAAATTTATTTTTTTCATTGCTACCGTTTTTTTATATAAAACAAGAAAAATAGATTTTACCTTAATAAAATGATTTTTAAAAAAATCCATAAATTCATCTAGCGGAGAACACAAAAGATTTAAGTACCTTCTAAACGAATGAGATTTCATTGGGAAAGTGGACACTTAAAAACGACGCGGTACTTGATTTGTGAGTGCTTTTTAGCACTCTAGTCGGTGACCAGTCCCAAAATGATTTTAATAAATTAAGGAGGAAATTAAAGTGTCTGACACAGTAGACATCTACGACGACAGAGGAAAACTGCTCGAGAGCAATGTCGACATTATGTCCATTGCTCCAACAAGAAACGCAGCAATTAAAAAGATTATCTTGGACACCAAGCGGTCCATTGCAGTCAACCTCGCAGGTATTCAGGGCGCACTTGCCAGCGGCAAGATGGGCGGCAAGGGCCGTCAGATCTTAGGCCGCGGACTCAACTACGATCTTGTAGGCAACGCTGATGCTATTGCAGAAAATGTTCAGAAGCTCGTCCAGGTCGACGAAGGCGACGACACCAATGTTAAGGTCCTTAAGGGCGGAAAGAGCCTTCTTATTCAGGCCCCCTCGTCCAGAATTGCCGCCGGTGCTGACTTCATGTCCTCAACCACCGTCGGTGCAGCATCAGTCACCCAGACCATCATTGACATGTTCGGAACCGACATGTATGACGCACCCATTGCAAAGGCAGCTGTCTGGGGTAGCTACCCGCAGACAATGGACCTGATGGGTGGACAGATTCAGGGTATCCTGAGCATCCCCCAGAACAACGAAGGTCTTGGCTTCTCTCTCAGGAACATCATGGCCAACCACGTTGCAGCAATCACCAGCCGTGGTGCAATGAACGCAGCAGCTCTCTCCTCAATCTACGAACAGTCCGGTATTTTTGAGATGGGCGGCGCAGTCGGTATGTTCGAGAGACAGCAGCTCCTCGGTCTTGCCTGCCAGGGTCTTAACGCCAACAACATGGTATATGATATCGTAAAGGAAAATGGAAAGGACGGTACCATCGGAACCGTCATCGAGTCAATTGTCGGCAGGGCAGTTGAAGACGGTGTAATCTCCGTTGACAAGACCGCACCTTCCGGATACAAATTCTATAAGGCAAACGACGTCCCAATGTGGAACGCTTACGCCGCAGCCGGTACCCTTGCAGCTACTTTTGTAAACTGTGGTGCAGGCCGTGCAGCCCAGAACGTCTCCTCAACACTTCTGTACTTCAACGACATCCTTGAGAAGGAAACCGGTCTCCCAGGATGCGACTACGGTAAAGTACAGGGTGTCGCAGTAGGATTCTCATTCTTCAGCCACTCAATCTATGGTGGCGGTGGACCCGGTGTCTTCAATGGTAACCACGTAGTTACCAGGCACTCCAGAGGATTCGCAATTCCCTGCGTATGCGCAGCAGTAGCTCTGGATGCAGGTACTCAGATGTTCACAATCGAAGCAACATCTGGTCTCATCGGTGACGTTTTCGGATCGATTGAGGAATTCCGCCAGCCGATTAAGGCAGTTGCAGGAGCGCTCTAAACAAATTAAATGAAAGGTCTAAAGATGTCAGACTCTGCTTCAAACACGGAAGATTCTATACAAATCGAAATCTTTCCCAGTAGAATCCTGTCCCCTGAAACCGCTCAGAAGCTTATCTCTGAGCTCTATCAGGTTGACGGGATAATCCGCGTTATGATCCAGGGCCCAAGACTCCCGGAAAGGGTTTCTGCAGGTCCTGGCACTGGGGAAAAGGTCGAACACCCCTTAAGGAAGCCTATTCAGATCGGAGATCAGGTTGTTGAGCTTAAGATCAGTGTAGGCAGGATCAGGCTTGAAATCGCAAATGCCGAAACTAAAGAAAAGGTCAGATCAGTATGCGATAAGATGCTCCCGTTCTCTTTTGAATTCAGGGAAGGGCATTTCCTCAGAAGAAAGCCTACAGTTACTGACTATGCAAAACTTGGTCCTGAAACCGATTCTCGCTTGCTTGGTATGGTAGATCCCAAAGCCAAGGCAAACCAGCTCGTCTTCATCGAGAAACAAGAGAAAGAAGATGACAAAGATAAAGATGAGTGAAAAAGTATGATGATCGACCGGGAAACGCAGGTAGTTGACTGCCGATGCGGCGCAGGACTTGGCAAGGGAGGAGGGCTGGCTCAAAGAGGCACTCTTTCGGAAGCCGGGCGTGCCGATGTGGTTGCTATTGCCATGAGTCCCGGACAGAGGCATATCACAAAACCGGTATGTGAGATTACATACGGAATGAGGAAAGAAAACATTCAGGTGAGTGTACTCGTGCTCTACTCAGGTTCAGGGATACCCGAATACGGCTTGAGGACTGGATCATTTGCACTGAGTCCGGTAGAAGTCGCACAGATTGAAATGCACAAACTGGCTGTTATTCACCTCGGAAATATCAAGGACCACGTAATCAGAAAAACCAGGGAGATTCTGAGCCAGGCTGATATACCGGCAATCGTTGTCAGCCAGATCCCGGTGGATTTTGAAGATTTTGCAGAAGCAGGGATAAAGACGAGATTAGTGATGCCAAGGGATGAAAACATTCGTACAAAAGGAATTGTAATGGATATGGTAAGTGGAGTTACACGCGGTGACTTCTGTCCCAGGGATAAACTAAATTCAATTGTTAAATACGTCAAGACGACACTAGACCAATTAGAAGATCATAAAGGAGTTGCATGAGATGGCATACGAAGCACAGTATTATCCAGGCGCTACATCTGTCGGCGCTAACAGAAGAAAGCACATGTCCGGAAAACTTGAGAAACTCAGGGAAATTTCCGACGAAGACTTAACTGCAGTTCTCGGACACCGTGCCCCAGGGAGCGACTACCCAAGCACCCACCCACCACTTGCAGAGATGGGCGAGCCTGCATGCTCTATCCGCGAGGCTGTAGCAGCAACACCCGGTGCAGCAGCAGGAGACAGGGTCAGATACGTTCAGTTCGCTGACTCAATGTACAACGCTCCAGCTACCCCTTACTTCAGATCATACTTCGCAGCAATCAACTTCAGAGGTGTGGACCCAGGTACCCTTTCCGGTCGTCAGATTGTTGAAGCCCGTGAAAGAGACATGGAACAGTGCGCCAAGGTCCAGATGGAAACCGAAATGACAGACCCCGCACTCGCAGGTATGCGTGGTGCAACTGTACACGGTCACTCTGTCCGTCTCCAGGAAGACGGTGTAATGTTCGACATGCTCGACAGGAGAAGACTCGAAGGTGGCGTCATCATTATGGACAAGGACCAGGTCGCAATCCCACTCGACAGGAAAGTAAACCTCGGCAAGCCAATGTCCAGCGAAGAAGCCGCAAAGAGGACCACCATCTACCGTGTGGACAATGTAGCCTTCAGGGACGATTCAGAAGTCATTGAATGGGTACACAGAGTATTCGACCAGAGAACAAGCTACGGATTCCAGCCTAAATGAGGTGATCATAATGGCAGCAGACATTTTCTCTAAATTCAAAAAATCAATGGAAGTCAAGTTCACACAGGAATACGGTTCAAACCAGCAGGCTGGCGGCGACATCACCGGCAAGACTGAAAAGTTCCTGAGACTCGGCCCTGAACAGGATGCAAGAAAGCAGGAAATGATTAAGGCCGGGAAAGAAATCGCAGAGAAGAGAGGCATTGCATTCTACAACCCGATGATGCACATGGGTGCTCCTCTCGGTCAGCGTGCAATTACTCCTTATACTGTTTCCGGAACTGACATCGTTGCAGAACCTGACGACCTCCACTACGTCAACAACGCTGCAATGCAGCAGATGTGGGATGACATCAGGAGAACCTGTATCGTCGGTCTTGACATGGCTCACGAGACCCTTGAGAAGAGGCTTGGTAAGGAAGTTACCCCTGAAACCATCAACCACTATCTCGAGACCCTCAACCACGCCATGCCCGGTGCAGCAGTGGTTCAGGAAATGATGGTCGAAACCCATCCCGCTCTTGTGGACGACTGTTATGTAAAGATCTTCACCGGTGACGACGAACTTGCAGACGAAGTCGACAAGCAGTACGTTATCAACATCAACAAGATGTTCTCTGAAGAACAGGCAGCCCAGATTAAGGCCTCCATCGGCAAGACAACCTGGCAGGCAATCCACATCCCAACAATTGTCTCCAGAACAACTGACGGTGCTCAGACCTCCAGGTGGGCAGCCATGCAGATCGGTATGTCTTTCATCTCCGCATACGCAATGTGTGCCGGTGAAGCAGCCGTCGCTGACCTGTCTTTCGCTGCAAAACACGCAGCCCTTGTCTCCATGGGTGAAATGCTCCCCGCAAGGCGTGCCCGCGGACCAAACGAGCCCGGTGGACTTTCCTTCGGTCACCTCTCAGACATCGTCCAGACAAGCCGTGTATCCAAAGACCCCGCAAAGATTGCCCTTGAAGTAGTCGGTGCAGGCTGTATGCTCTACGACCAGATCTGGCTCGGGTCCTACATGTCCGGTGGTGTCGGGTTCACCCAGTATGCAACCGCTGCATACACCGATGACATCCTCGACAACAACACCTACTACGACGTTGACTACATCAACGACAAGTACAACGGTGCTGCGAATCTGGGTACTGACAACAAGGTTAAGGCAACCCTCGACGTCGTAAAGGACATCGCAACCGAGTCCACACTCTACGGTATCGAGACATACGAGAAGTTCCCGACTGCCCTTGAAGACCACTTCGGTGGATCCCAGAGAGCAACCGTGCTCGCAGCTGCATCCGGTGTTGCATGTGCCCTTGCAACCGGAAACGCCAACGCTGGTCTCTCCGGCTGGTACCTCTCCATGTATGTCCACAAGGAAGCATGGGGCCGCCTCGGCTTCTTCGGTTTCGACCTGCAGGACCAGTGTGGTGCCACAAACGTTCTGTCCTACCAGGGCGACGAAGGTCTCCCAGACGAACTCCGTGGTCCAAACTATCCGAACTACGCAATGAACGTCGGTCACCAGGGCGGATACGCAGGTATCGCTCAGGCAGCCCACTCAGGCCGTGGCGACGCATTCACCGTCAACCCACTCCTCAAGGTCTGCTTCGCTGACGAGCTCATGCCCTTCAACTTCGCAGAGCCCAGGAGAGAGTTCGGCCGCGGTGCCATCAGAGAGTTCGTGCCTGCTGGTGAGAGATCCCTCATCATCCCGGCAAAATAAACTCAATAAATCAAACACTTTAAAAAAGAGTAGGCCTTCGGGCCTGCTTTTTCTCTCTTTTTCCCACCCGAATTGCGCTTCAGGAGCACGGCGTCCTGCCATAAAAATGTGTATTCAGATTGTAAATCGGTTTTCCCTCGGATTTTTGATGTACTGAAAAGGATTAATATGATTTGTATTTAAGATGCGATTTATAAGCTCCCAATTCCGATAGATCTCCGCATTGGATAAAAATCTCATTTTTTAACTGGATAAGGGCCATTAAACAGCATTCTTTCCATTCCAGGTTCATATAATCCTACTTCAAATCACGACTACTTTTTTGCCTAATTTGCCTGCGGCTTCCACAAATTCTGCTGTATCCACACCGGGAAACGTATCTACAATACAAATATCGAATTTTTCATCCAGACAATTCACTAATTCTCTTACATCCATACTATAAATTTCAAATTTTTCTCCGGATGCTATTAATTCTTCTTCGCTGCCTGAAAGTTTGACCGGAAATCCATTTGCTTCTAAATTAACCAAAGTAGTCTCTGTTGCAGGCTTCCATATGTCATTAAAAACAACTTTTTGAGCGCCGGCTTTAAGGCATGTGAGTCCCAGTGTCCCGGGACCACAGGTACAATCAAGAACAGAAGGCTTATCATACTCATTCAAAGCTTTTTTAAGTATCTCTATTTTGGGGGATTCTACCGTTGGAAACTCTATATGAATTTCATGCTGATATTTGTATATCCCCAAAGCCCCGTAAGGAGTCTGTATAATATCGCATCTCAAATCGCATCCGGCAAGAAGTTCATATACATGAGGATTTGAGTCGGAATCTTTTATACCCACAGTTTTTCTTGCATCTCCCTTTAATACCCCTTTAACTTCTCCAACTTCCTTTACAATTCTTTCAGCACATTTTTTATCTACTTCATTGGACAATATTATTAAAGAATTTTCAGGCAAATAGGGAACAGAATCGGTCGGATAGCCAGGGGTTACAAGAGGAACACAGGCATTTCTCAAATTGGCTTTTTTATCTTTTATTCCTTCATCGATCATTACTTTTAGCACGTGAGCCATTACAATATCAAGTTGCCTCTTCCCGCAGTCACAACTTCCAAAATTGTTATCTATTTCGTCCAGGTTAATTTGTTCTGCCAGAGGAGAGAATTTTCTTATTTTTTCTGTTTTGCAATCGTTGCATGGTTTATAGAATAATTCAATGTCTTTCAGTGCTTCCGAAACAGGCCTTATGCACGTATCTCCACACCTGCATCTTATTTCCATATGCTTAAATATGGATATTTTCTATAAGTACTATGCCATTCTTATTCTTCTTGGATTCCGGTCCGGATTCGTTTAGAAGGTAAATGATTCCTTTTGCCGGTTGGAAGTTAATTCAAAAAAAGAAAATGCTGAAAGGATGAGGATTCCTTTCATATCGGTTCTCAAAGTTAAATAAAATCTGAATTAATCTGAATTAATCTGCAATTAGGGATCCGGATTGTATTTTAGACTCATTCTTCCGAAATCTGTTCAAGCTTTACTCCAAGATTGGACATATCTTTAAAGAAGTCCGGGTAAGAGATCGCAACGGATTCGGTTGTGTCAATTGTCGTGTTTCCTGCTACCATCCCTGCAAGGGCAAGGGACATAACAATCCTGTGGTCGTCCCAGCCGTGGACTGCTGCTCCTTTCAGTTCTCCTCCGGTGATGGTCAGACTATCTTTCTCTTCTTCAAGCTTGACACCAAGTTTCGGGAGTTCGGTTGCAAGGGCTCGAAGGCGGTCTGTTTCCTTATAGCGGACGTGCTCAGCATTCTCAATCCTGCTTGTCCCTTCGGCAACTGCTGCCAGGACGGCGACAGTCGGGACAAGGTCAGGGGTTGCTCCGGCATCGAAGGTAATGGCTTTTAATTTCTTTCCTCCTCTGACGGTCACAATACCGGCTTCTCTTTCCCAGCCGATGTCTGCTCCCATCTGTTTCAGGGTTTCGATAATCAGTTTGTCTCCCTGTTTTGAGGGAAAGAGGTTTTTAACGGTAATTTCGGACCCCTCGGTCATGGCTGCGGCTGCAAGCAGGTAAGACGCCGAAGAAAAGTCGCCCGGAATGGTATATTCTTTGAGGTCGTATTTTTGCTTCCCGGGGATGATGAACTTCGTGCCGTTATTCTCATCGGTGTGGATTTTGACTCCTGCCAGTTCAAGCATCTCAATGGTTACGTCTACGTAAGGTCTTGACTTCAGTTTCCCTATAATGGAAAGTGTGGTACTGTTTTCTGCAAGAGGACAGGCTATAAGGAGGGCAGAGATGAACTGCGAACTGATAGATCCTTCAATGTTCACTTCTTTTCCCTCAAGCCCGCCTTTGACTACAAGCGGAGCCCTTTCATTTCCCCGGGTAGAACAGGTACTGGCTCCCAGCTGGTTAAGAGTTTTGAGAAGGGGCCCGTTTGGCCGGGTGCGGAGAGAAGAGTCTCCGGTAAGTACCGTGATCCCTTCCGTTAGCCCTGCTATTGCGGTCATGAGGCGAAGGGTTGTCCCTGAGTTTGCAGCATCAATCACATCATCGGGAACATTGGGTTTTCCATTAAATCCTTTAATGATGAGATTTTCTTCCTTTCTTTCAACCGAGGCTCCGAACATCTCGGAAGCTCTGATTGTGGCGAGGGTATCGGCGGAGAGCAGGGGACGGTGAATGATCGATTCTTTTGAAAGGGCTGCCAGGGTTATAGCCCTGTGGGTATAACTCTTTGAAGGAGGGGCAAAGACTTCCCCTTTGACCGAGGATTTGCTGATGGAAACGCGCATGTATAATCAGAGCTCTTCGATTTTTTTATTCCGGAGTTTTTCCTGAGATTCAAATGCCTGCTTTTTTGATTAAAAATTTGCTTGAAAACCTTTCAGTTTATGCCTTTCACGATATTTTCTACCATGTCCCAGTCGTGGTCATAGACGTGGGCTGAAATACTGACTGTGGTGATCATTCCCGGTTCAACCCCTACTCTTCCGGCAACATATTCAAGAAGTTTTGAGATCCCGTAAAGGTTTGCAGGGTAGGCTCCTCCGAAGTCGTGGCTCCTGAAGAGGGTTGTGAGGTGGACTTTCCCGTCCCGGATTTTGAAATCGTCCAGGATCATGCAGGGGACTTCATTGACTTTCGTGTCCACAGGCGGGATCCAGGTGACAGCCGTAGCCCGCCGGGAAGTGGGGCTTTCCTTCAGTTTCTCGATTACGTATTCGATCTGGTCCACTTCTTCATTCCAGTTCCTGAGGCGCTGCCCGTATGTGTACTCAAAATCCTGTGCATTTTCGCCCGAAATCAGCTGTTTTGCATACTCTTCGAGCCTTTCTTCGTTCCAGGCGGTATCTTCGGGAATTCTGTCCTTATAGGGGTTTTCAATTACTACCATCAGGTCCATGAATTCCCTTATCTGGCTCCCCCTTTCGTCGGTAATTACCTGCCCGTGGTTCCAGATGATGTTAAGCCCGCGGTACCATGCATCAGAGATATTCTTTGCCCTGATGATCCTGCCAATCTCAAACTTGTCTTCCATAGAAAATCCCCGTATCAGATTAGGATAGTTTTTAACGATCATTATCTAATTTACCTGCTATTTACAGTATATTTATCATGAACTAATGAGTTAAAACTGATGCTTTTGCTGACTTTGTTTTATTGGCTATTTGCCCCTTCCCCTCTATCTATCACTTTCTTTTATAAGTGCTTTTTCTCCTGCGGATTCTGACTATTTACTGTGTAATTTGATAACATATAGCACGCTAAATTTAAAAAAATACCGGAAAACTTTCAGAGAGAAGATGAGACGGAAAACAGGCTGAAAAAAAGATAGAAACAAAATAGAAAGCAAAAGTAAAAAAATGTTTTAGAGGGCTTTAGAATCTCATTGCCCTCAGGCGTTTTACCCTCTCATCAGTTACCGGGTGAGTCCTGAAAAGAGACTGGAGCGTTCCACCTTTGAGCGGGTTTACGATGAACATGTGTGCGCTGGTCTCTTTTGCCTGGACATCCCTGATGCCTGGCTTGAAGTGGGAGTTTCCGTACTCGAGCTTTTCAAGGGCATCGGCAAGAGCCCAGGGTTTTTTAGAGATTCTTGCTCCTTCTTCGTCAGCTGCAAATTCCCTTGACCTTGAGATTGCAAGCTGGATCAGGGTTGCAGCAAGCGGAGCAAGCACCGCCATTACGATAAACCCGATGATGCCTCCGTTGTCGTCGTCCCTGCCGCCAAAGCCGCCGAAGATTGCAGCCCAGCGAGCCCAGGTAGCCAGCATGGTAATTACACCTGCAATGGTTGCAGCCACCGCACTGATCAGGGTATCCCTGTTCTTTACGTGTGCAAGCTCGTGTGCCAGCACACCTTCGATCTCCTCAAAGGAGAGCAGGTTGAGAATCCCGGTCGTAACAGCTACAGCCGCATGCTGCGGGTTCCTGCCGGTTGCAAATGCGTTTGGCATCCCGGAATCAACAACATACACTTTGGGCTTTGGAATATTTGCTTTGAGAGCCAGCCCGTCAACAATCTTGTGAAGGTTCGGGGACTCTGCAGGGGTTACTTCTCTTGCCCTGTACATTTTCAGTACAATCTTGTCGCTGTACCAGTAACTTCCAAAGTTCATGATTACTGCAAAAAGAAAAGCAATAATCATCCCGCCCGTTCCGCCGAAGTAATCTCCTATAAGTACCAGGAGCCCTGTCAGGGAAGCAAGCAGAACTGTGGTTCTAAACATATTTTTCATGACTTCTCACACGACGTCCTCCCAGGCTAATGTCTGGGTTTTCGGTCTTTTGATACGTATGTTTTGCAGTTGTTTCTGTAATTTTGCTTGAATAGTATCAAACATATATCTTTTGGCTACAGATATATATTTTTTATCTCCTATTCGGAAGATTTGTACTTTTGTACCATTTTAGTTTCCTGATTTATCCAAAAATACATTTTAATTCCATAAAATAGAAGATTTATTCCCCAAACGGGAAGGTTTATTTTTTTACAAGAAGTCTCATTCCACCTTCCGGTTCAACTCTCATGTTTTAAGTTGCAACACCGTCAGATTCCCGGTTTAGAGATTATTATGCTGATTTTGTCTTCGAACTTCGTTTTTTAGTTCGATTTCAAACTGTAATATGGGAGTTTCAAGTATATATTATTTATTAAAAGAAATTTTTATGGAGTTTTTCATGAAAGTGATGAAGCTTAGATTTTTCCGGGCTAATCGGAGTCCAAAGAATTATGCTCCTTTCAAGCTGAACGCCCGGTATTCAGATTACTCCGTCTTCAAAATAATCGGTGTCCATCTTCTTCACTTCATATGATTTGACCTTCGAAACCCCAACATCATATTCAATCATTAGCCTTGCAAGCACCTCCCCGTCGATAAGGACAATGTTCCCTGTAAAGTCTGCATATTCAATAGCTTCTTTTGAAAAATTCGAGGTCGTTATGAAGACTCCTTTCTTTGCCTTCTTTCCTATCAGGGCTCCGGCGAATTTCTGAATTTCAGGTCTTGTGACTGTACCTTCCCAGCGCTTAGCCTGTATATAAATAACATCAAGCCCAAGCCTATCTTCTTTTATAATGCCATCAATACCACCGTCGTGACTTTTGCCAACAGCTTTCCCGGCATCGGCTCTTGAACCTCCATAACCCATTTTTGTCAGGACATCGACAACCAGTGATTCAAAGAAAGTAGGAGAGCATTTTTTAGTGGTAGAGAGAATTTCGGAAACAAGTTCGTTGTGAAGTTTCTGGTAAGCAATTTCGAGGGACTCTTCGGGATCGAGAGCTTTTTTTCCTTCTATTTCAGGAACATCTGGCTTATCAATTAAAATCGTTTTGTCTTTATTGTAAAACTCATTAAATTCTTTATACCGCTTTAAAAAATTAACATCAATGGAAGGAGGTTTTTCTTTAAGAACATCCAACCCTCTCCGTGTAATGGAAAAATATCCCTTTTTTCCGGAGTTCAGAAGTCCGGCCTTTTTCAGATAAGTATTAGCCCATCCGACTCTGTTTTTAAAAATAACTTGCTGGCCGCTTGGCAGTAGCTCTTTTCTTTCTTCTTCACTCAGCCTGAATTCTTCGGCTAACTGTTCAATCGCATCACGTATTCGATGTTCTTTGCCGTTTTCTGCATACTTTAACAGAGGGAGCATTAAGGACTGATAATCTGGAATTACCATCAAACCACTCAAAAACCATTTTCTTATCCAAATTTTTTAATGTCTTTCCTTTTATGGTTTGCTATTTTTCTTATGTCATCCTTCAATTTTATATTCCAACCTCACCAGCCCATTCTCATACCTCTTCGTATCAATCATCCTGAGCCTGACTTCCTTCCCAATCCGGTTAAACAGCGGAATCCCACCCCCAAGAATTACCGGAACAACGAAAATAATCAAATCCTGCACAAGGTCTTCTTCGAGAAATGCCCTGATAAGCTGCGAACCGCCCACGAGCCAGATATCTTCATCAGTATTTTCTTTCAGCCGGCGCACAAATTTCCCTACGTCCCCGGAAACAAATTCTATATTTCTTTCGCGGCGCAGGGGTTCGTTTTGTCTTGTAAAAACATACGTTTTCTTCTCTCCGTAAGGCCATACTCCGAAGCCCAGTACCTGTTCATAGGTTTTCCTGCCCATAAGGACTGTGCCGATCGAGGAGTAGAATTCGGAATATCCGTAGTCGGTTTCGGAACTGTTTTCGTATTCAGTTAACCAATCGATATTGCCGTTTTCCCGGGCTATAAAGCCATCAAGGCTGCAGGCGATGTAGAGTTTTATTACGGGATTATTTTCTTTCATTATCCCTTCCCCTTTCAGTAATTGTTACTTGATTTTATGTGATTTTGCTTTTTATTTATTGTTTCATTTCAGTTGTTTTATGGTTCGGGCCGTTCGCAAGCGAACGGGACAGGACAGACGGGGTAAGCTATTCACGCAGCTCGGGTGAAGTTTTTGCTCTGATTTTCTCTCGCCTTTACCATATTAGGTAGGGATACACAGTCTCTCTCATAGTGGTCTTTTGTACATTTTTCCAGATTATAGGGCAGCTCGAAGCGAGTGTGGGAAGAGAAAGAATTCTTTACATCAACTTCGAGGACGAGAGAATCCTGCCGCTGGATGTTAAGGACCTTAACTCAATCCTTGAGGCGTATTATGAACTCTACCCTAAAAATGTGGACCGGGAGCTGTATCTTTTTTTTGATGAGATGCAGAATGTTCCGGGATGGGAAGTCTATGTGCGCAGGCTCTACGACAGGGGAGATTTGAAACTCTTTCTTACGGGGTCGAGTTCGAAAATGCTCTCAAAGGAGCTTGCAACAAGTCTTAGAGGTCGAACTCTTTCTTTTTACCTCTATCCTCTGGATTTTCTGGAGTATCTGGATTTTCGGGGAGTTTAGCCTGTTAAGGATTTTGAGTACTCCAGGCAGCGTTTTGAACTTAAGAAGTCCTTTGAGGAGTACCTCTATGAAGGTGGATTTCCCGAAGTCGTACTCGAAGCTCCGGAGTCCCGGAAGAAGATTCTTCAGGATTACTTTGAAATGATGATCTACAGGGACCTTGTAGAACGCTTCTCTATCCGAAATACCACCCTGCTCAAAACTCTCACAAAATACCTGATAACAAACATTGGGAATCCTTTCAGCGCGACTTCCTATTATAAAGTGATAAAGCAGGATCAGGAAGCCTCAAAAGGCACTCTCCTCGAATACATATCTCACCTGGAGGACATCTCCCTTGTCTATTTTCTGCCTCTCTTCAGTTATTCTTTAAAGGCACAGGCAATAAACCCCAGAAAGGTATACTGCATAGACAACGGACTTCGGAACGCCGTATCTTTCACCTTTTCAAAAGACGAGGGCAAGCTTGCCGAAAATCTGGTTTTCCTTGAGCTCATGCGCCGGGGAAAAGAAATATATTACTGGAAAAATGGGGGTGAGGTGGATTTCATAGTTAAGGAAGAGGAAAATTCACTGACCGCTATAAACGTCTGCTACACCGATAGGATTGAGGAAAGAGAAATACGGGCACTGGAAGAGTTTTCAGGGGTGGAAGGCTTCGGAGCTCAGGTGAAAGAACTCCTTCTGCTCACAAAAGACACTGAAAAAACAGAAAATGGGATAAGGTACATGCCGTTGTGGAAGTGGATGCTAAAAACATGAAATGCATGGGAATGAATTTTTGCTATTGTTTGAGACTTTTCCTGGTGGTCCGACCTGGCAGGATTTTTCTGAAAAACTTAAGTGTGTTGGATGCTTTTTGTAAGTGGGATTAATTTCCTGCCCGGTTTTTTAGATCTGTTTTTGGATCTGTTTCTAGATCTGTTTTAGATCTTTTCTTTACGGGATCGGGCTGCATAATGTATTTTGTAAAGTATGCTTTTGTAAAGTATGCTTTTGTAAAGTAGACATATCAGCGGGCGTTACGGATGGAATTCAGGCTGAAAATGGGTTAAGGGGTTTGTCTATGGCAATAATGGAAAAATCGTTTAAAATTGAAACCGATTCCCTGGATGATGAGTATTTTAAAGGCTTGATCAGGAGCGGATGCTTGAGAATTATGGGTGAAACTGAACCATCTTTGAGCTGTCTCCCCATTGTTACACCAAAAAATGAGATGTATGATTTTTATGCCTATGAATATATCTGGACACTGAGTTTCATGTCTCATCTGGATGAAAGGGAGAGACCGACCCTCGATTGGATCAAATGTTTGAAAAAAACAAACACAATTATCGTGCAGATTTTTTTCCGCACTTCAAATACAAACTATACGGTCCGGGAACTGACCGCAACTTTAAAACCTCCTCTTATGACCAATAAAAACCTCTGGGATACCTTTTGTGACTCCTGGATGAAAATAACGGGAAGAACTGCAAAACTCATTGGAGATACCACAAAAATCCCTTCGGTTTCACAGGTAGGGGAAGTAATGGATATGCTTGGTGAACTTGAAAAAGATGTAGTGCCCAGTTCTCATGCTTACCCCTGGTATTTGAAAACAATTGTAACCACAGATGAGGAGGGAAATCTCCTGAACGGGGTCGAGTGGACAATTGATAGAAAAGCTTTTCACAGCATTGGTAACAGATTGATGGGTGGAATTTGCCTCATGTTCATAAAATCTTCTGGTTCGGAGAAAATTAAAGCTCCTGTTAAGCTGGATGTAAGAGCGAGAATCACCTTCAAAGAGTTAGCTTTAAACGAGGGTAAACATCATGACTTTTGGATTCCGGCTAATCCTAACAGGAAAGGCTTTGAAAAAAATGGCTTCTTTTTGGAAGTAAATCCAAAATGCGAAACTCTTTGAAATGTTTATTGGCCATGTTCCGGAATATCTGAACTCAGGGATCGCCCCTATTCGATTGTTAAGCTTGTTTTTCTTTTTTGCTTTTTAAATCATAACCTTTTTACCTTTCCTCCCCAAAAACTCCTGCATGTCATCTGAAGGCACTATGTTTCCCCTTAAAGCAGATCACTCTATCAGAGACCGCCTTTACTGGAATTTTTTCAATATGATCCCCTTCCTCATCGGCTCAATTGCAATTGCCAGGGATTCTCTCAAATGGGTTGCCGTTTACATTGGAATAGCTCTTTTTTTCTTCTTGGTAATCGAATTTCGCTTTGCCTGTACCCACTGCCTTTACTATATCAGAAGCAAGGGATGTGTAAAATGCATGATGCTTTCGGGAGTGCCAAAGATTTTCAAAGCCCGTCCCGGTCCTCACAGCTCTTTTGAAAAGGCGATGACTATTCTCGGAGCTCTCCCCATGTTTCTCTTTCCGGTCTACTGGCTGGTCAGGGACCCTCTGCTGCTGGGGGCTTATGGTGTTTCCTGGGTACTGTTCTTTTTGACAGCCAGGCGGTACGAGTGCGTAAGGTGCCTGAACTTCGAGTGTCCTATGAATCGGGTGCCTTCAGATGTCAAAAAAGAGTTTGAGAATGAGGATAGGCTTTCCGGGAACTTTGAGTTTTCCGGAAAAGGGATTCGGAAGTCATGTTCATACCTATGCGTTTCCTTGCGAACAAAACATGAGTTTAAGGACTTTCTTTACTGGAACTTCGTAACGCTGACTATTCTATTTTCGGCAGGGATTGCGATCGGTATCAGTTCAACAGGGTGGCTTCTTGCATATATTTTCATAGTTTTTTTCCATTTCGATATCCTGGAACAGCGCTTTTTCTGTACTCATTGCCCTTATTTTGTCAGGGGAGAAAAAAGTTTGAGGTGCATGATGAACTGGGGCTGGCCAAGGCATTTCAGGCCCAGGCCGCATCCGCCGGGAAAATTCGATCTCGTTATTACCACAATGGGGTTCATAGTCGTGCTTCTCTTTCCGCTTCCCTGGCTTTTGAAAATGCCGTTCCTTCTGGGGGCTTACTGCATTTCCATTTTGCTTTTCTTGCTGACAATACGGCGGTATGAGTGCTCCCGCTGTATTTATTTTGGATGCCCTTTTAACAGGGTGCCGGTAGATGTGAGGAAAGAGTTTGAAAAAAGGAACGAGTTTGAAATGGGAAAACGAGTTTAATGAGGCCAGAACGATTTAAATGACTGGTAATATACAGTGCAGTACCGTGTTTTTCAGTTTTCATATCGCTTTTTCATCATTGTTTAAGCATTGGACCGGTTTTTCCCGCCACTCTGGTTAAAGTCCCGAAAATTCGCTAGCAAGCAGTCTATATAGCTTTTATTTTTTTCTGGATTCTGATATGTTATCCTAAAAATTCTAATTGTTCTGAAATAGAAATCTATTTATTTTATAACTAGGAAATAGGTTACCGTTCTCCGGGTATACTGTGCTGAAAAGACTCCAGAAAATAATAATGAGGTTATTTCCCGAAAACTCCCCGTAAGCCGTAAAAACATAACAGTGCTCCAAAAAACAGATTCATTAGCGTTTTCCACTCTCAGTGACTGTATATCTATTTAACAACTGAATATATTTTTATATCTTTATGTTTATTCGAACATAACGATTAAAACATCAAAAGTCTGTAGGGATTTCTATGCGTGAAAAAATAGGTACAATGTTAATACTCTCTCTGCTGGTTCTGGCTATTGCGTCCTGTGGGTGTGCGGAAAATACAGACCAGCAGGCTGTTCCGAACTCAAGTGTTGTGCTCCAGAATTCGGATACCGTACAGATTACCGATATGCTGGGCAGGCAGCTAACCGTGCCGGGTGAGATTTCCTCGATCGTAGCTACTTCTCCTCCTTCGACTATTCTCGTTTATATGCTTGCACCGGAAAAGCTTGCAGGCTGGAATTTCAAAAATAATTTTACCCAACCTTTTATGGATGAAAATTATACAAGTCTGCCAGTCATAGGAGGCTGGTTCGGGACCCAGACCGGAAACTATGAAACTATAATCAGCATGGACCCTGACATTGTAATTGAAGGATACACCACGGACGGACAGATCAATGACGCCATAGAGCGCAGGCAGGAAAGTTTCGGCAGCATTCCGGTGGTTGGTATTAATGGCTCCATTATCTTCGTGACACAATCCGATCCCACCATCGAATATGTGGGTAAGCTGCTTGACTGCGAAGCCCAGGCGGAAAAACTGATTGAGTTTCGCAGTTCGATCCTTGATGAGATCAACAGCACTGTAAAAGATATTCCAGAAGATGAAAAAGTACGGGTTTACTATGCCGAAGGGCCGAAAGGCCTGATGACCGATCCCTCAGGTTCTCAGCACTCCCAGGTTATTGATATTTGTGGGGGTATCAATGTTGCCGACTGTCCGCTAACTCCGGGAAGCGGTATGACCCAGGTTTCAATAGAACAGGTCATGGAGTGGAACCCCGAGGTAATTCTCACTTCCAATCCGCAGTTTTACGCATCCGTATATTCTGACTCTCTCTGGGAAAGCGTGGATGCTGTCCGGAACAAACGGGTATACCTTGCTCCTCAGAATCCTTTCTGCTGGATCGATAGGCCCCAGGGTCCTCATCTCATAATCGGGACTGCCTGGACTGCAAAAATGCTGTATCCGGACCTTTTTGCAGATATGGATCTCTCCGGGCTGACCCGTGAGTTCTACTCGGAATTCTTCCACTACGAGCTTACGGATGAACAACTGAATACGCTCCTGAACCCTGCAGCAGAGGCCTGAACGTGGACGAAAAGGGCAAATCTCCGGGATTTCCCTATATTGCCGAGCACATCTTTGCTCCTATCTACCCTGTAATAGCGGCTCATATCGTCAAAGAAAGCGGGATAAATCAGGGCATATGCCTGGATCTGGGATGCGGTATTGCATCCCTGGGGATCGCTGTTGCGGAACTCACGGATATGCAGGTCTATGGGGTTGATTTTTCAACGGAGATGTGCAGGCTTTCAAAGGACAAAGCTAACCGTCACTTTCTTTCATGTAAGGTTGTTCCTTTGCAGGCTGATGTCCACCTGCTGCCCTTCAGGGATAACGCCGCAGCCCTCATAGTAAGCCGCGGCTCCGTATTTTTCTGGAAAGACCTGCCTGTGGCTTTCAGGGAAATTTCCCGTGTCCTTGCTCCGGGTGGACAGGCGTGGATAGGGGGCGGTTTTGGCACAAAAGAGTTGAAAGCCCAGATCTCTGAACAAATGGTCGAAATAGACCCGGACTGGCATACTGCTTCAAAAAAGCGTCTCAGCCCGGAAACGATTCGGGCTATACGGGAAGCCGGGGAACGGACTGAAATCCCCTGTCATGTGGTTAAGGACGATTCCGGCTTTTGGGTGGTCCTGAGCAAGGAAAAGTAATGGAGATTAAGAAAGGAGGTTAAAATATGCAGTGCAATGTGTGTGAGTTCGGGTGCGAAATCGATGAATACAGCAGGGGCAGGTGCGGGACTTATGTCTGTACCGGCGATACCATTATCCAGGACCCTGATATGGGATACCTTGGTGCATATCCAGTCTCCATAGAAACTATCCCCTTGCTTCATTATTATCCCTCAGGTAAGTTTCTCCAGGTCTTCGGCACGGGCTGTAATTTCCAGTGTTCCGGGTGTGTGGCTCGTCTGCTGGCTTCAGGAAAATCTCTTTCAAGTACCACTTTAACTCCCTCCCAGGTCGTGGAAAAAGCTCTGCAGCAGGATTGCCTGGGTGTGGTTTCCACTTTAAATGAGCCTGCTGCAAATTATTATCTCTTCAGGGACCTTGCAGTGCAGGCAAAAGAAAAGGGTTTGCTTGTGGGCTGTTCCACAAACTGCTATTTCACAGAAGAGACTTTGAACAAGCTCGGGCAGCTTGTGGATTTCATGAATGTCGGAATCAAAGGTTATTCTGACAGGAGTTACATAAGCTGCGGAGTCCCTTCATCAGCTCCCGTTTTCCGCAATATTTCCCGGCTTTTTGACATGGGAGTGCATGTTGAAACTTCGGTTGTTTATTCAAGGGGAAATGAAACCGATGTGATAAAGGTTGCAGAAGCTGTATCCGATATTTCTCCAACCATTCCTGTCCAGGTCATGAGATTCATCCCCTTCGGGGATGCGCCTATTGAGCTTGAGCCCTCCGTAGGAGAGGCGGAGAGCCTGTGCGCTGATCTGCGTAAGTATGTGGATTATGTTTATCTTTTCAATTCTCCGGGTACGGAACTATTGAATACTTACTGTCCCGAATGCGGCAGTCTCCTTGCAGAGCGGGAGTTCTACGGTCCCATGGGTTCGAGACCGGTAAGACCCTGGGTAAGTTATGCCTGTGATTGTGGAAAGACTGTGCCTGTTAAAGGGACAACTGCCGTTGAACGCTTCAATGAGGAAGGCTTCATGGGCGGATACCGGATAAGCCGGGCTTTCGGGATGGTCCATGGAGTACTTACATGTCTGGGAATACCGGACGATTCCAGGTTAATAGATGTCTGGAGAGAAATCTCCGATTCCGGGACCCTTATGCAGGTACACCATATGATCCAGCAGCCTTACGCTTATCTTGATTTTGTCAGGCTAATCGCGGAAAAGGCAAATGTGCCGGAAAAAGGAGAAGAGCTTATTTCCTTTATCCGTACACGCCTGGAGCTTGTTAAGTCCCTTGCAGCAGAAAACAGTGGCCGTAAGGTGTATTACTGCATGGGCTCTCCTCTCTTTGCCCTGAACGCCGGGAGAATGGAAAATAACCTTGTGACATTTTCCGGGGGCTTGAGCATCAATAAGCAGCTCCAAAAGGAAGGCAAACCGGGTGTAAATGTTTCTCCTTCCTTTATCAATGAAAATAATCCGGATACTATTTTCATCTCCGGTTTCCTTTCCCGCCCACTTTATGAATTCTATACTCTCTGCCGGCAGTACGGCATAGAGACGGATGCTGTAAAACAGCAGCGGGTCTATGAAGTCCCTCCCTCCTGGGATTTCGGAAACCCCCGCTGGATCCTGGGGCTCATGTATATTGCAGACAAACTGTATCCAGGAAACTCAGGAATCGACCTGGAAAAAGAAGCAGATGAGTTCTACAGGCAGTTTTACGGCATGCCATATGGGAAAGCCACGCCTAACAGGTCTTTTCACAGGCCCACTTCCGGGACCTGGCATGTTTTGAGGTGCACTCATGCCTGAATGCAGGTATTCCCGTACTACTCTAGTGTACATGCTTCCCCTGGTCTTACTAATAGGCTCCCTTTTCGTGGGGAGATATCAGACTCCTGTCTCGGCGGTTGTGGACGAGAGCATGAAAGCTTTTTCATCTCTCATTTTTGGCACCCCTGCTTCGGTTTCCACTCAACATACGGTTCTTTTCAATGTAAGGCTGCCCAGGATACTTGCAGCTTTGCTTGTAGGGGCTGCACTTTCCACAGCCGGCGCCTCTTTTCAGGGGATCTTCAGGAATCCCCTTGTCTCTCCATATATTCTGGGAGTGGGTGCAGGTGCGGGTTTCGGAGCATGCCTGGCAATACTGCTCTGGGATAATTACCTGCTTATACAGTTGATGGCTTTTGCTTTCGGACTCCTGGCCATGTTTCTTGCCATAAGTATGGGGAAAGCCAGCAAAGGTACGGGAACTCTGGTCTTTGTGCTTTCCGGAATTATCGTGAGTTCTATTTTTACGGCGCTTACCTCCCTGGTAAAGTATGTGGCAGACCCTTATGACGAACTTCCCGCGATAGTATTCTGGCTTATGGGAAGCCTTGCTACTGTCCGGTACGGGGACTTGCTCTACATAGTGTTGCCCATTTTTGTCGGGGCTCTGGTGCTGTTCCTTCTCAGGTGGAGGATCAATATCATGTCCCTCGGAGACGAGGAAGCTAAAGCTCTCGGGATGAACGTGGAAAAAATGCGCCTGGTTATCATTGTTTGTGCAACCCTTTTAACTTCAGCGGCGGTCAGCATCAGCGGTGTTATTGGCTGGGTCGGGCTGGTCGTGCCTCATATCTCAAGGATGATAGTTGGTCCGAACTACAGTCGCCTGCTGCCCATGAGCATGGTCATCGGGGCCTCTTTTCTGCTGCTTGTAGATGACCTGTCAAGGACTATTGCCGCTACGGAAATCCCTCTGGGGATCCTCACTTCTCTTGTAGGTGCTCCTTTGTTTGCATATCTTATCCGAAGGGGGCGCATGGGATGGAATTGATGCTGGAAGTGAATTCTCTTGCTTTTTCCTATGGAAACGGGCCGGTCTTTGAAAACGTCTCTTTCTCGCTAAAAAAGGGCGAGGTCATGTGCATCCTGGGTCCTAACGGGGCGGGAAAATCCACACTGATCAAATGCATTGCAGGGATTCTCAAACCTGCTACCGGGTCTGTCCGAATTCTGGGAGAGGATACGACTTCTCTCGGGGCAAAGGGAATTGCCCGGCATATAGGTTATGTACCCCAGCAGAACGAGGTTGTGTTTCCTTTCACCGTGCTGGACTTTGTGGTAATGGGCCGGGCTCCTCATCTTTCCATGTTTTCATCCCCCCGTGCTGAAGATATGGAGCTTGCAATGGAGTCGCTTGCAGTGGTTGGACTTTCCGATCTTGCGGAAAGGCCGGTTGCCAGTCTTAGCGGCGGGCAGAGCCAGATGGTCCTGATCGCCCGGGCTCTTGTCCAGCAGCCTTCTCTGCTTTTACTGGATGAGCCGACTTCCCACCTTGATTTTGGGAACCAGGTCCTTGTGCTGGAAACGGTGCAGAGGCTTGCCTCCCTCGGAATGTCCATTGTGATGAACACTCACATGCCTGACCATGCTTTTCTGGTGGGCAGCAGAGCCGCAGCTCTGGAAGGGGGCAGGCTGGTTGCACTGGGAGAGGTTGAAACGGTTGTAACCGGCAAGATGATGTCCTCGGTTTATGGGGTAAAGGTAGCTGTCCGGGAAATCGAAGATATGAAGAGAAAAGTGTGTCTGCCCTTACGGGGGAAATAATACACCGAACCTGCATCGAACTAAATCAGGACATTGTGAATAAACCAACATAATGGACAAATTTTTGAATAACAGAAAGAGGCGCAATCGCCTTAATTTTACTTTCACGATAAAAATCCGAACATAGAAAAACAAGAACTAAAGTCTATTGGAGAATTTTTATGAACTTGAAGAGATTTAAAGCTGTAGCTCTGGCTATCTTTGTGCTAACGTTAATCCTTGCATTGGCAGGAACGTGTACTGCTGCGTCGGTTGAAATAAGGGGCGCTCCCCTTGATACCGGGAGCACGGAGTCCCAGAATATCTCGTGGGATTTCAGAACCTTCCCGGCTTTTGCTTTCAATGCAAATAAGTACAGTAATTACGTTAGTGGGGTTGGAGAGCACCTTTATTTTGAGGACAAAGGAAACAGCCCTGCTCTGGGTAAAGATAATCCTTCAGCCAGCACAATCGATGAAGGTGAACTCTTTTATACTACCAAACAGTTTCCTTCGAAGTATAAGGTGTTCTCCGAAGAAGAAAATGTAACAAAGCTATCATTCTTTTACATGATGCATCTCTTTGGTAAACCCTACTGTACTATCGACAATGATGCAACGCATCTTGCCAGGATGCTGTACCAGCAGGGTGCCAGCGACAAGAAAACCCTCAAAGCAGGAGAAACCTGGGATATTGCCGGTGGGTACAGCCTTATTCTGAACGGGATTGATGTTAACGGCAACAAATGCTATTTTTCGCTTTACCAAAATGGTAAGGAACTTGATACTGCAGTAATCTCCACGGACGGCACGATAGATGACAGGATATTTACAGCAGATGCCGAATTCGGAGACAATGACACACATATTTATTTCGTTACCTTTGTGGATTCTGTTTTTGCAAGTGCGGATACCGATTTTGCAGTGTTCAAGTACACCTGGCTGATAGATAAGGACAAGCCTCTTTCAATCGAATCCGGGGACGAATATGGCAATTTCGAAGTAGACCAGGCTCTTGAAAACCTGATAGTAATGTCAAATTCCGACGCAATAACAATTAATGTCGACGCTGACAGCAAGACTAACATTACAGACGAGTGGTATTTCAAGACCTCTGATGAAGGAAAAGGAAGCAATGGAGGATACGTGATCTACCCGGCAAAAACAGTCATTCTCGCAGAACAAAGTCCTGCAACTGCAACCGGCACTGCAACCGGCACTGCAACCGGCACTGCAGGAACCGATACTTCATCCCCTGCTTCCAGTAACGTTCAGGTGCAGGAAGATAATAGCACTCAGACAAAAGCAATAACCGAAACCTCCAGTGGAAATAGTGGAGAGGTTTACGGAGCTTCATCTGAAGTCCCGGCTGAAGCAGAAACACCTGTATCTTCCAGCAGCGAAGCGGCAGCCAGTTCAGGTTTCGGAGGATTTCTGGCTATTTTCTCGCTGGTCAGCATAGTTTATTGTTTTAAGAGGAATCAAATCTAAAAATGGATAGCGTGCAGAAAGTTCTGTAAATTCTAAATTACTTTATGCGTCTTCGGTTAAATGATGAATCATGACAAATTGCCTCCATTTCCACAACAGTTATCAGACATTTTACCAGATTGGAGGTTGGAACCGAGTATCGATTCCATGCAAAAAGGCCAAAATTTAAGACCGCTTCTGGTGCAAAATCGATAGCTTTCAGGCAAGAGAATTACTTAACCGATGACGCATGAAAATCTATTCACCTAATTCTTGTTTTTCTCTGTTTGTCAGATAATACTCCAGCTATTATTGATAAAAGGAATGATACGCCAAGTAAAATAAGCGTTAATTTGTTGAATCTGTCTTTTGAATGGTTTTTTTGATGAGTTTTGAGGGTCCTAAGTCTTTTTTCCAGGGCGAGTATCGACTCTCTATGAGACGAAACTTTCTGATTTCTGCCCGCAATTCGGAATTTTATTTTCTTCTTTCTGAATCCGGAAAGTTTCAGTCTATTTTTTATGGATTTTTTGTCAGATCTGGCTATCCGTCTTCTTCATAGGAAAATTATATATATTAAAACACGGTAATAGGATTCCGGGCATCCTGCGATGAACAGGAATCCCCAATACAAGAAAAGGAGATCCAGAATATGAAAGAAAAAGTAGAGGTAGAAGCTCCAAAACCTATTTTGCGTGGGTTTTTGTTCGGCAATGGTACGTTTGTCACCCCGGCAGAAATGAAAATCATGGAAAGCCTTGGGGTCATTCCGGCAACAAGAGCATAAACTCGAAAAGTGAACCGGGAAAAAGCGCATTATGAAGAGGTCAGGGAATTCATTAAAACATTCTATAACCATCCTACAAAATATCTGGCTATTTTATTAAGCTAACCTCCAAAAATCCAACAAACCAACCTCCTAAATGTAAATCAATCTTCCCATTACAGTGATTTGCACCAGCTCCTTCTTATGCTCAAAAGAAGGTGATGGAAGTCGAATCACGTTAAAGTGAAAATTTACAGAAAAATTATCTTCTGACCCGTAAGCTCTGTGTTTTCCTGCGTTCCGATTCTTTCATTTCTCCCTTTTTATTTTTTTGTTTTATTCTTTTGTTTTATTCTTTTGTTTTTGGGTCATAGATCTCAGGATCACGCATGCCCGTTAATTAATTTTCGTCCTTTTTAAAGGAATATGTCCTTTTTCCTTTCCTTTTCAGCTTGAATAACCTCTTCCGGGTTATACTTTCCATAATTTCTTCTTCTTTCATCTGATGGTCGCTAAATGAAAGGGTTCCTTCCGGTTTCAGGACCCTGTGCAACTCTTTCATAACAAGTTCCGGTTTGTTCAGGGTATGATAGGTATCATAGAAGAGGACTGTATCCAGGCTTCCGCCGGGCAGACCTGTGTCGTAATCGGAAAGGATTGTTTCTATGTTTTTCAGCTGTTTTATCGAAGCCAGATGCCGGACCATCTCAACAGCAACCGGGTTGATATCCAGAGCATAGACTTTCCCTGAAGGGCCCACCATTTCGGAGGCATCACGGATATAGGAACCTGACCCGCAGCCGTAATCAAGAATTTTGAAACCGGGCTTTATCCCGGCCTCTTCCAGGATTTTCCTGCGGGGGAAAAAGAAGTCCCGGAACTTGAAGATAAGGGTCGTTGCATGGAATCGAAAATCAGAATCTGGTTCTTCCGTGATGTTTTCCTCCTTTCATGTTCAGTCAATTATTCAGTAACGGTTAAGATCTTTCTCTTATAAGCAGCTTTTTTCTTCAAACTTATTTTGAGATTCACATGTCTTATATTTTGCCTACGAAAAGTTTTCATGATTTTTTGTTGTGTACGGAGATCCATGATCATACGTAATCAAAGCGCTGCCTGTAGCAGTTATTCAGACCCTGAACCTTCACTGCCATACCTGAGTACAAATTCCGGAGGTAAATACTGGAGCGCAAAAACTTAATCTAAAATCGGAAAATAGAATTACCTCATAAAGTATCCAAGTAATTATTCATGATGTGCTTTATGAATTGTGGAGACGATTATGAAAGCAGCTTGTATCCAGATGAATATCTCACTTTGTTCGAAACAGGAAAACCTTGAGCGTGCCCTCTCCCTGGCAGAAAAAGCAGTTTCAAGAGAAGCCGAGCTGCTCGTCTTTCCGGAAGTTTTCTCAACCGGCTTTTGCTATGACCACATAGAGGAAGTTGCTGAAACTGCCTCCGGCCCCACGCTTGAAGCTCTCCGTGACTTTTCCAGAGAATATGGTTGTATTCTTGCAGGCTCAATGATAGAAAAAAGAGAACAGAAGGAAACATGTATAGGAAGTTCGGAAAAAAAAGTTCCTTCCCAGTACAATCTCGGTTTCTGCATCGAATCCGGAAAGCTAACCGGGACCCGTAGAAAAGTCCAGCTTTACGGTCTTGAAAAGGAATATTTTGCACCTGGAGACAGCATAGCTCCTATCAGGCTGCAAAAACACGGACTCTCTATGGGGCTTATAGTTTGTAATGAAATCAGGTATCCTGAAGTGGCCCGAAAACTTGCCCTTGAAGGAGCAGACTTTCTGGTCTCAGCTGCCGATATACCGGACTTTTACATATATCCCTGGCGTATTATGTCCATTTCCCGGGCTATTGAAAACCAGCTGCCACATATAGCCTGCACCAGAGTAGGAAAAGATAGGTATTCAACTTATCCAGGCGGCTCTTTTATTACCGACGGCTGGGGCCGCATTCTGGCAGAAGCTGGAACAAAAGAGTGTGTTCTTCTTGGAGAAATCGATCTGGAAAAAGCAAAAGAAATCAGGCAAACAGGCTCTATTCTCGAAGACCGCAGGTCTGACCTTTATTAAATGTTAAAATTGAAGAATCCGGATGACAAAAAGTGGTTAAAAAAGGTTAACCCCGTCGGGTTACCCTTTAAGTTCCTTCACAATCAGTTCGCGTGCGGTTTTTGCGTCTGCCGTACCTTTTGTCTTTTTCATGACCTGTCCGACCAGGAAGTTCAGGGACTTTTCTGTTCCTCCGAGATAGTCCTGCACTGCAGCTGCGTTTTCGGCAATTGTTTCGGCAACAGCTTTTGTGACCAGGTCGTCTTCGGCTTTGAAAAGACCCTTTTCTTCGATAATCTGCGAGGGAGCCTTTTCCTCCGTGCCGTCCAGAATGGCTCGGATGACTTCAACTGCAGCCCTGTCACTTATCTTGCCTTCGGCAAAAAGGGTGACCAGTTCTACCATATCCTCGCCCTTGAAAGAATTCTCTACTTCAGGGTCTTTTGCGTGGATAAAGCCAATGGTCTTGCCGTCGTAGGAAGAGATCGCAAGGTCACGGTAGTTCAGCTCTCCGAGGAGGACGTCTGCGGTCCAGGTGGCGGCAATCTTCGGGTCAACACCTTTTGCACAGACTCCTTCGTAGAAGTCGGCGAGCATGATCTTGGACGTAAGGGCTCTTGCATGCATATCCGTAATGCCGTACTGCTCAATGAAGCGGGCACGTTTAGCGTCCGGAAGTTCGGGCAGGGTTTCTTTGATTGCAGGAATCCAGCCAGTGATACGCATAGGCATAAGGTCGGGCTCACGGAAGTAGCGGTAGTCTTCTGCCTCTTCCTTTGTCCTCATTGAGAGCGTTACACCCCTGCCCTCATCGAAGTGGCGGGTCTCCTGCACGATTGTTCCTCCACGGCGGATCACGTTCTTCTGGCGCATGATCTCGTAGAGGAGAGCCTTTTCCACTCCTTTGTGGGAGGAGATGTTCTTGACCTCAACCCTGGTCCCCCAGTGAACCGAGACGTTAGCATCGACACGCATAGCCCCTTCAAGGTTTCCGTCAAAGATGTCCAGGTATTCGAGGATGTTTCTGAACTTGTCAAGGAACCTTCTGGCTTCCTTGGGGCTCCTCATATCCGGCTCGGTAACGGTTTCGATCAGGGGCATGCCCGACCTGTTGTAGTCTATAAGGACCCCTTTGGATTTTCCGATACTCCCTATGTGCACAAGCTTCCCGGGGTCTTCTTCCATATGGGCTCTTGTAATCCCGACAACATGTTCTCCGTCTTCGCCTTCGATTACGACCTTTCCATTGCTGACAATCGGATAGTCGTATTGGGTTACCTGGAAACCTTTCGGGAGGTCAGGGTAGAAGTAGTTCTTCCTGTGGAACTGGGTCTCTTCCGCAATCTCGCCTTCAAGGGCAAGCCCCACCTTTATTGCTGCTTCCACGGTTTTTTTGTTCAGGACCGGAAGTGTTCCGGGCAGGCCGAGGCAGATAGGACAGGTATGGGTGTTTGGGGCTGCATTGTGGTAATCGGTAGAGCAGCCGCAGAACATTTTGGTCTTGAGCTTGTTGAGCTGGACGTGAATTTCAAGCCCGATCCTTATACCGTCAGGGTTTTCGTAGACCATTTACGCCACCTCCGGAGGTCTCTTTGTGTGGTAATCGGTATTCTTCTCAAAAGTATAGGCTGCCCTAAGGACAGTCGGCTCATCAAAGGGTTTGCCCATTATCTGGAGTCCCACAGGCAGTCCGTCAGTAAAGCCGCAGGGTACGGAAACTGAAGGTACGCCTGCGAGGTTGATCGGGCAGGTGTTTACGTCCGAGAGGTAGAGGGTAAGCGGGTCTTCAATCTTCTCCCCTATTTTGAAGGCAGGATTTGGCATGGTCGGCGCCATGAGCAGGTCAACTGTTGAGAGAGCCTTATCAAAGTCCTGCTTGACAAGGGTCCTGACCTTCAGAGCTTTGAGGTAATACTTGTCATGGTAACCTGCAGAAAGCGCATAGGTCCCGAGGAGAATTCTTCGCTTAACTTCGGTTCCGAACCCTTCGGCTCTGGTCTTTGAGACCATTGCGTGCCAGTTTTCCCCATTTTCTCTGAATCCGTAACGTGTTCCGTCAAAGCGGGCAAGGTTTGAGGACGCTTCACTCATTGCAATGATATAATATGAAGCAAGAGCGTAATTTATGTTGGGCATCGAAACTTCCTGCCAGGTCGCTCCGAGGCTTTCAAATTTGTGGATTGCGTCCCATACGGCTTTTTCCACACCCGAATGGATACCTTCTCCGAAAAACTCTTTCGGAACCCCTATCTTCAGATCTTTTACGTCGTCAACAAGAGCTTTCCTGTATTCTGTTTTGCTGTCAATGGAAGTGGAATCTCTTTTGTCATAACCTGCTATGACATCCATCAGGACTGCAATATCTTCCACGTTGTTTGCAAGAGGTCCGACCTGTTCAAGGGAATTTGCGTAAGCCACAACCCCGTACCTTGAAACAGCCCCATAGGTCGGTTTAAGTCCCACAACTCCACAGAAAGCTGCAGGACAGCGCACAGACCCACCTGTGTCCGAACCAAGGGCAAAAGGGGCTTCTCCGGCTGCAACAACTGCTGCACTGCCTCCGGAAGATCCGCCAGGTACTCTTTCAATGTCCCAGGGGTTTGCGGTTGGCCCGAAATAGCTGGTTTCCGTAGACGACCCCATTGCAAACTCATCAAGGTTGGTTTTTCCAAGGATTACGGCTCCGGCATCAAGAAGTTTTTCGATTACGTGAGCATTGAATGGGGGAACATAGCCTTCAAGGATTTTCGAGCCACAGCTGTTTGGAAGCCCTACTACGGAAATATTGTCCTTTATTGCGATTGGCACACCTGCAAGGGGGCCTTCGTACCCTTCAACATCAATCTTTTTTGCCTGTTCGAGGGCTTTATGGGAAACCTTTATATAACCGTTGATTTTGCTTTTTCCGATAGCTTCGAGGTATTCGGCTGTTACTTCTTCGGCTGAGCTTTCCCTGATCTTCTCTTTAACCTGTGCAACACTCATCCATTTCGCCATCAAAACATCTCCTCAGCCGATCTTCGGGACCCTGAAGGTCCCATCCTGTTTGTGTTCGGTGTTTGCAAGAACCTTTTCCTGCGAAAGGCATTCTTCCACCACATCTTCCCTGAATACATTATAGATCTCAGCTACATGATATGTGGGAGCAACGTCTCCGGTCGGCAACTCGTCGAGCTGCCCGAAGTACTCCAGAACTGAGTTAAGTTTTTCCATATACTCAACTGTTTCCTGCTCGTTGATCTCAATGCGGGCAAGCCAACCGATGTGTTCTACATCCTCTTTTGTGATCATTAAAATTCCTCAAAAATAGAATAATCCGAAATAGAATGCCGTTAGTTATCCATAATAGAAACAGTTTATGAAATAAATATATTCTTCCTATTCTCATTTCGGAGGGTATGCGGGGAAGTATTTTTTAAATATAATTTGGCGTAACTGTTCTCATTTTTCAGACCAAATTGAAATACTGACAATCATTCAGTTAATGTTACTCCTTACTTGTTCTTCTGCTACACTCAATGCTAATTATTTTCATACTGGCTAGAATACGCCTGGAATTATTCTGCGGCAACAATATTCTGCAAATTCAGATCTGCAAATTTATTGATTCTTCCGTCTACGTAGATCGGTCTTAGAAAGTCTCATGGAATTACCCTGAAATTCCAAAGATTTCAAAAATTTGGGAACGAGGTGAGAAAGTGATACTAAATAGAGTAGCAGTGGATCGGGAACAATGTGAAAAAGTGATACTAAATAGAGTAGCAGTGGATCAATTTAGTGAGACTCTTCAAAAGGCAAGAAACGACCCTTCAAAAACTAAAAAAGTGATTGAGTTTGAAGGGAACTGGGAGATAGGCAAGACCGGGCCTCAATTTTCCACAACGATAAAAACTGAAAAAGGAGGAGAGTTCCTGATTCAATCGGATGAACCCATAGCTCTCGGAGGCAGCGGAACTGCCCCCAATCCTGTTCAGTATGGCCTGTACGGAATAGCGTCCTGTTTTGCAGCTTCTCTTGCTAAATGGACTGCAATGGAAGGTATAGTCCTCAATCAATTAAAGATAAAGGTCAGAGCCGACATGGATTTAAGTGCAAGCTTTGGAATTTTCCAGGAGCCTGCAATTCCTATATATGAACGTATTAAATTCGAAATCGTAATCGACTCCGGAATGAGCATGGAAGAAATCGAAAGATTTAATGAGATCGCAAAGCAGCGTTGTCCGTGTTATTACTGTTTGACCGCTGCAATCATCCCCGAAATTGTATTCAAAAAAGGAGATCAGAACCATAAACAGGTGTCTTTTCTCTAGTGATCTGTTGAAGTGTATCAGGTTTCTATCCGGAAGGGCTCTATTCGGGCTCTTTTCCTTTTAGGAGTAGTTTTTGAGAGTCCCACATGGGGACCCCCTTTTCAAGAGGATTAAAAAGTGAAGGAACTATTCTTTCTATATTTTTTGCTCTATCTTAAAAAATAGCTTTTGTCCCACTTTTTTCCCACTTTTTTCCCACTTTCTGCCTCATGTGTAGGGCGTACATCTGGACCTTTTTCATTTTTGCGAGGTTGAGGACTTTTTCGAGTTCTTCGTCGGTTAGGTGCCGGGCTTCGATGTAACCGTTGTCTACGGCCTCGTTGAAGATTTCATAACCTATGGCTGAGCGGGTGAGGACTGTGGTCCAGCCTTTGGGGCTGCCCACGCCGCCGAAGGAAATGTCTGCGTTTTCAGAGGCAAGATCCGTGCAAAACTGGCAGGATGAACTGCGGTATTCATCGAAGTCGCTGAGTTCCAGAATATGTTCTTTTCCGTCTTTCAGCGTAATTTCGAATTTTCCTTTCCGGATTTTCATGGCCTCCACATTTTCGAGTGTGATCCCATAGCTTTCCAGTACAGCTTTAATTCCTTCATAGGCGAAGGTGTCCATGCAGAAGAGGCCCAGTTTCAGGATTTTTGCCCTCATAAAGAGGTGCAGTAAGCCGTAGGAACTTTTCTGCATCTTTGTGACGGCGTCGATGTTGCAGCTGGTTCCTACAAAGGCGATGCTATGCATTCCCTGCTTGATTGCGCTCATCAGGGCTTCAAGGGTCATTGAGTGGGAGTAGATGCTTCCCCCGCTTTCAAGAATCTCCTCCCTGGTTTTTGCTACTTTTGGTATGGGTTTCCAGGGTTCTTCCTTTGAGCGGGTTGTGACCACAGCGCAGTCGATCAGGCCTTCATCCAGGGCGTACAGGAGAAGAGAGGTCACAACTCCACCATCCTGACCTTTCATTTCGGGAATGGCAGATTTTGCAGCGTAGGCATATCGGAAGCTCCCGATCAGTCCCTCTTCGGTGGTGATTGTCCGTGGACACTGGTAATAGCAGACCCCACAGGCTTTGCAGGGCCCAACCAGTTTTGGGGCTCCGTTTTCAATGGTTATGTACTCACAGTTTGCTGCACAGGATCCGCAAAGAGTGCAGATTCCTGGTTTTATGATGTCTTTTTTCAGTTTTCCGAAAGAAATCTTTTCCTTCTCACTCAGGTTTCGCTTGAGCCGAATGACACTCTTTTCCAGTACATCGAATTTTTGCTTGCATTCGGGACTGCAGAAATAATAGGTTTTTCCCCCGTAGTCCGAAATGTATTCACTGTTTTCAGGTATTATTTTCTTGCAGATAGGATCCAGTGGCATTAATGGCCTCCAATTCAGGTTGATACGAAAAATGTAATAAGTATATATACATTTTTATAATCATGTCCTTTATAATTTATACTCTTTATAATTATGTGTTGCAATTTAATCTTACTGGCATGTAGAATCCGGAATTACCCGATTCACATAACCTGGTTAAGAAATAAAATGTGAATATAATGTAAAAACAGAATTGAAATCGAAGCTAGTTGACAACTTTAACCTTTTTGCAAAGGTTATTATAGGCTCTGGTTAATACCTTCTTCAAACTTCAGATAAATTATGGTCTTGTTTATATCTTTTTACGGGGTTCTGAAGAAGCAGCACTCTGGAAGTCCCGATGCTAAAATTTCGGCTTCAAAGTGATATGTTCAATCCAGTCTCATCGGCTTTATTGAAGTTTGGGGATCTTCAAATAAATCTCTGAACAATCTCTAATTAACCTTCGAATAAGCTCAAATATATTTGGAATAATCTTGGATATCTTTGAACTAAACTCCATTATACTTGGAATACACTTGAATGTATCTGGAATAAACTTGAATAACCTTCAAATAAGCTTAAATTGTCTTTTCAGATAAAGCCTGAAAAATAATAATCTCCAAATTGCATTTAATCACAGACCCTCAGGAAGGTACAAAAAATGGCTCTTAAACCCAGAATTGCAGAATCTCCTCAGGTTCGTTTGATCGACCTCAAATCAAAACCGTTCTTTATCGTGGCTTCCGTAGAAGTCGGAAACACAACCACCAAATGTATCCTTACAGCTACCAACATGGATACGGGCAGGACTCATATCATAAACAAGGTCGTACGGATGACAAGGGACGTCCGTCCTCCCAAATCCGGAGAAGTCATATTCGGAAAAACACTTACTGGAGTGGAATTGACACGCGAATCCGTTGCGGAACTGGTGAAGGGCACCCTGAACGAATCTCTGGAAAAGGCCAACCTGGATATAAAGACAGACCTTAACTTTGTGGTGCGTTCAACAGGTGTCGTTGCAGGCTTTGATTCCCCGGAGGAAGTGGGAGAATTTATCAAAGCCCTGGCGGATGGATGCCTGATGGCCGGAGTCCCTCCAAAGAACATGACTCCTCCAATGTCCATCTCGAATATCTCTAAAAAGCTCCAGAAATACAGTAAACTGGAAAAAGTCATCTTTGACGGAGCTGTAGCCGGTGTTATGCCTCCTATAGGCTCTACAGGTGTTGAAATCGTTGCAAACGAAATGGAAGGGGAGCTTGCAACAGCAGGGATCAAGGAAGCGGCTAAACTGACGGATGTCGATTTCAGGAACCCCTGCATTTCAATTGACTTCGGAACGACCCTTGACGGCAGGATTACAAGCCCTGACCTGCCGTATGCAAAAACAATCGGAAACTTCTGCGGTTATGCGGGTGCAATTCCTGATGCTATTATTCGGGGCTCGAAAATTGTTGATGCCAGAGTAGGCACTGCTCTGGAAGTTTTTGAGAAACAGAAACCCCCTTCATTCCTTACTTTGAAGATGAAGGCTAAAGCGATCGAAGAGTATGCAAAGCGCATTGATGAACTCATAATTATCGAAAAAGTTCCTGCGGATAGAAAACGGTACGGGAGTGTCCCTGTAAGGCCTGATGCGGCCGACGAGATAGGTGTAACCCTTATAGGCTGTGATGTGGGCGAAAATGGCTCAAACATGGGAAAACTAAGCGCAATAGGTCTGGAGATATGTAAAAGTCATGGGCTGCCTATCGTTTATGCTGTCATTGACGAGGTAATGGCCAGAGTGGTTTGCAGGCTTATAGAAATCGCAAAGAATGGAGGACTCATTTTTGAAGATACGACTATCGGAATTACAGGAAGGGCAGGAATTACCGGGAATAAGCCAAAATTAATCCTGAGCTGCCTTGAGAAGATGAACCTTGCTCCCAAAATCGATGGGAAAGTGGTCTTTGTGGATGACGGGCTTGCCAGAGGTGCAGCAGTAATGGCACGCTGCATGAATTCCCTTGGAATACCGCAACAACCGCTTGGCGGCAGACACGGTGGGAAATGCATTCTTGCACAGCGGATGAAAATGCAGGAAAAGTGAACTGGCAGTTGTGCAGTGCAATTAAAAAAGATTGGAGTTGAGGAATGAAAATCAGGCAGGAAAATTGACAGGAAGAATTATCCTCCTGCTCCTCCTCCTCCGGCTTTTCCAAGATCGTAGGTCTGCATCGTTTCTCTTTCTTTCCTGAACCTTTCTTCCAGTTCTTTGGCAGTAAACTCCCTCTCTTCTCTCTTTTCTGTGGGTTTGATATCCGTATATTCCAGAGTTTCTTCTCTGTACCAGAGGTCGGTACTTTCGAGCAGGACCCAAACATTTCCCTCTTCGTCCTTTTTTATCTCGATAACCCTGCTCACCGTATCGCTATTTACATATTTTACAGCATTTCCTACTCGGATGGGTTTTTTGTTGCGCCCTACTGCTGTGATTTCCTCGGCATCAGCCATGCTTTCACCTCGGGGGCTTCCAGGACGGTGGCATTTAGGCCCTGCAAGTCCGTTTCTTTACATAAAGATAACTGCTAATAGGTTATTCAGACTCTTTAATAAAGATTGTGCAGCCTTAACTGCAAAACCTCTGGTAAAGCCCGAAAAGACTTAATAAAGGCCTTAATAGAGAATCTTGAATTTAAAAAATAAAAAAGAATTTAGAGGTTTACTGATCATTCAGCAAATGTTACCCTCTTTTGCTGGTTAATCTTTTTACTGGTTGATTTCGCTCCTTAGTTCTCCCATGAGGGCAACCCTTTCGGCAAAAGCGTTGTGCCTGTGTATGCTCTCTTCGTTAATCTGTTTGATAGTGATCACAGCATTATCGGGAAGGTTAGGAAACTCTTTTACAATATTGTCTGCCATTGTCCTTACACAATCTTCCACAAACTTCGGGTTCATGTGTGCGGTTTCCACGACAACCTTTTCGTCCGAGCGTTTCAGAACTTCATAGACGCTTGAACTCATGGAGCTCTCGATGATCTTGATTATATTCTCAAGGGAAACGTCAAAATCATGTGCTACCTTGATCGAGATAATACCTCTGCCGCGCTGGTTGTGGGTTGCCATTGGCACTTTTTCCAGGAATTTTATAATTGTATCCCTGTCAACCCCAAGCCCGGCAAGCTCGTTTGCAGCCTTATCTCTCATTATCTCCTGAGCACAGGGGCAGGCGGTCATTCCGACTACTTCTGCTCCTATGAGTTTTTTTACATCAAAGTAGTCTTTGTCACCGACACCTCTTACAGCTGAAGCTTCGGCAAAGATATTAACGACTTCCTGACACTTGATCCCAGTTGAAGGAGAGGCGCGCCGTATCATATATTCGCTTTTCATTCTTACTTCAGCCTGATTTGCATATTCGTGGCGGCCAAGCAGATTGTGTGCGATATCGCTGCATAGTTGTTCTATTTCATATACCGGTGTACTGAGCACTTTCTCAAGCACCTCGTCTACAGCTTCGAAGTTCCTTGAGAGGTTTGCTCCCTTGCGGTCTGAAGGCAGATCAACAAAGACATCAAAAGTTGAAATCAGTACTATCGGACGTTTATCCTTTCGTTTGATTTCAACCAGCTTTTTCATGTTTGTTACCCCAACGCGAGTGAGGTTGATGGCTATGCTTGGTTTGCTGGCCTGGACATCAGGGAGGTTGAAAGTACAGTGTTCCATATTAACCAGATCCGTGAAAAGATGAGTATGTGCTTGATTTGTAGAATCAATACTTAACAAATACATATTTTTATTATATGCATTTGGAAAAATATAGTGACCATAAGAAGTAATAGCATGTAAAGTTTGTGCTTTCCAGGTTCTTTTCCAAAAGTACAATAAATGCATTTTGTAAGAGTTTCGAAAACCCCTTTCCTGAAGCATATTTTGGGACGGATTTTTAACAACGAATAAATATTTAAATATTTCCCATGTTCCTAACAATCTATGCAAATTTAGTTTGTGTACCTCATATAAATTAAGTTCCTTTTTGGATAAACCACTAACTAAAGGCGACATCCTGAAGAAAGATTTTATATACTTTAAAAATTAATCAGTGTCTAGCAATACAATTTGCGAGGTGACCTTTATGTCCAACACAAGAAATTTTGTTTTACGAGACGAAGAAGGCAATGAACATGGAGTTTTCACTGGAAAACAGCCTCGGCAGGCTGCCCTGAAAGCTGCAAACCGGGGTTCCGGTACAAAATCCAAACCGGATGTCATCCGCCTCAGAGAACGCGGGACAAAGAAGGTGCACGTTTTCAAGGCATGGAAGGAACTTGTCGCAGCCCCCAAAAATAGGCCTGACTGGATGCCTGAGAAAATCAGCAAGCCCTTTGTCAAGAAAGAAAAAATCGAAAAAATCGAGTAAACCCATATCCTTCATATACCCTGTAAACCGGGGTTCTTTATTTTCTTTTTTATATCCAGATGCGTAATTAGCCTGGACAGGCCTTGATTTTATACTATCCGGGCTGGTTTATTTATATTATTTTTATGCTCATTTCCATAACTCCTATATCTCACTTCTATAACTCCTATAATCTATTTCTATGATCTCCAAAGCTCGATATATATTCAAAATCTTAATATATTTTGATGTGTTTATATTAATTTGTTTTTACAGAATTCCCCCTGGCTTGAACTCGGGATGTTCAACGATAAGTTTAAAAAGATATTTTCTTATTTCCTAAATCATGGAACTCAAAAGAGAGAATGTGCTTATCGAAGCCCTTCCTTATATGCAGGAATTCTATGCTTCAATTATGGTTATCAAGGTGGGGGGGAATGCAATGGTCAGCACCCAGATCATGGAGGACATCATAAAGGATATTGTTCTCCTGCGTTATGTGGGAATCAAACCCGTTATTGTACACGGGGGAGGCCCTGAAATAACTGAAAAAATGGAACGTATGGGTAAAAAGGCCGAATTTTTCCAGGGGCTCCGTATTACGGACGATGAAACTATGGAAATCGCCAGGATGGTTCTGGTAGGGAACATAAACACCAAGATTGTATCCCTTATTGGGATCTTCGGCGGGAAAGGTGTCGGGTTTACAGGTTACGACGGGAGAATGATCCTTGGCCACAAACAGGCTGCAAAACGTGTATTAGTCGATGGTGTGGAAACTGAAGTGGATATCGGATGGGTTGGGGACAGCGAAGTCATAAACCCGGAGATTCTCCACATTATGCTTGAAAAAGGCTATATCCCTGTAATCTCTCCAATCGCTGTGGATGCGAAAGGTAATGCCCTGAACATTAATGCTGATACGGTTGCAGGAGACATTGCAGCGGCTCTGAAAGCTAAAAAATTGATCCTTATGACCGATGTTTCCGGTCTGCTGAGAAATATTGAAGACCCGAGCAGCCGCATCTCCCGCGTAAATCTGGATCAAATAGATTCCCTTATTGAAGAAGGAATTATCCGCGGGGGCATGATCCCCAAAATCAAAGGCGCTGCTGTTGCAGTTAAAAGCGGAGTAGAGAAAGCCCATATCATAAACGGAAGTGTTTCCCATTCCATGCTTCTTGAACTTTTCACAGACGGCGGAGTGGGAACCATGCTCTATGGGCCGGATCACCCGCCGGTGTGAAACAGGTTCACAGTAGTTTTTAATTACTGGCAAAAGCAAAAAAATTCCGGGGAGATAACTACTATGGATTTACTTATCAGGCCTGTCAGGTTGAGCGATTCCGAGGACATCAATGAAATGAGAAGGCAGGAAAATGTCAGGGCGAATACACTTGCCCTGGCAACCGAAACCATTGCTTTTACCGAAGGGTTCCTGAAGAGTCTGGGAAACGATGACTATGTACTGGTAGCTGAACTTGACGGAAAGGTCGTAGGGATGGTGGGGGTCCACCCCTTCAAAAGTGCAAGGCAGAGACATATAGCCTGCCTTGGCATGATGGTAAGGACCGAATATCAGGGTCAGGGCATTGGAAAAAAACTGCTGGAAAATATCCTGGACCTTGCAGATAACTGGCTCATGCTTGTAAGGGTTGAGCTCGACGTCACTTCTGACAATGAAAGAGCAATTCACCTGTATAGATCATTCGGGTTTGAGCTTGAAGGAAAAAAGAAATATTCGATAATAAAGGACGGGAAGTATGCTGACCTCCTTATGATGGCCAGGTACAGAATCCCCGCTCAGTTTAATTAAAAACGATTTTTTTTCGAGCGGAATTTTTCCGCTATTTCAATCTAAAATGGGTGCCCCATAGGTGAAATCTTCGATTTCCAGAACTTTTTTCCAGAGCTCTTTACATTCGCAGTCTGCTCTACTGAGGTCTTCGGGGTTCTGGGTGAGTGAAAAAGTCCGGAGGGAATCGGCAACTTCCGAGCTGCAGATCTTACAGTTGTGAGGGCCGCGTTTTGAGCCTGCCCCGACAGGATCGGACATCAAGGGAAGATCAGGGTGGGCGGTTTTTGCCTGCCTGAGGATTTCAATTATGCTCCAGAGCCAGGGAGGGCGGTACTGGCCTTTTTCCCAGAGAGCTTCGACAAGGGTGCCTTTCTGGACGTTGCAGAGGTTGATGGATATGGTGTCCGCATAAGGAGCTGCATCGTCTATGGAACATATGATATCTTCCATTGCCTGCTTTTCTGAGAGGAAGAGGGGCTTGAGCATAAGGTAGACTTTTACGGTTACTCCGTATTTTTTTGCAATTTCTGCTGCACGGACAAAGTCCTGGAAGGTGAACCCCTTATTAATGGAATCTCTTCGGATCTTATCCGAGCTTGTCTCGAGCCCGAATGCGAGTTCGAAAGGTTTGTCTTTCAGGACGCGGAGACAGGCCTGTACGTTCTCTTTCGTCACGTAATTAGGACGGGTCTCAACAAGCACTTTGATGACCCTGGGATCTTCTTCAAGGTTTTTGAGGATTGCATCCCTGGCTTCAGGCACGACTTCCTGTTCGTCAAGGAAACTGCCTGAGGTGAAGATCTTGACCATGAACTCAGGGAACTTTTCAGCTTTCCTAATCGCTTTTTCAAGCTGTGCCATGTAATCTTCGAGGGACGGGGGCTCGCTTGCGCAGTCATAGACGTAACCGCACATCGTACAGCCGCCGGCTTTTCCCCAACGGCAGCCTGCGCTTTTGAAGATTACAGTGAGAGTTTTTGTTTGAACCCCGTTTACAAGATCCGTTCCGGTCCAGCTTGCCGCAGGTTCATTCGTAGGTGAAGGTTTTACTTTTATCCGCTGTCGGATCTCCAGTACTGCTTTATTAAGGGACATGGGCTTAAAACTCGCTATATGGATCAGTATTCAGTTTATTATTTACTGAATATTTATTTACTGCATTTATTGCATTTCTGCATTATTTGCAAAAAAAAATTCAGAAGCCCCGAACAGGCTTCATCTCCGGTCTTTCACTTTTGATTAGTATTTTCCTGTCCTGTACTTTTCGGTTTTATTCAAACTCAATGGTTGCAGGCGGTTTGGGTGTGATGTCGTAGACCACTCTAGCTACCTTAGGAATCTCACCAGTGATCCTGGATTCCAGGTGTTTGAGCACGTCCCAAGGGAGCTCGAGGGCCTCTGCAGTCATTCCGTCTCTTGACCCTACAGCTCTTACAGCCACTATCCAGCCGTAAGCCCGGACGTCTCCTTTCACTCCTGTCCCTTTGCCAAGTACGGCAGCAAAAGTCTGCCAGGGGCAGAACCTGTCGAGCAGTTCCTCTTCCACGATGAAGTTTGCTTCTCGCACGACCTCAAGCTTTTCTTCAGTAACTTCCCCGAGGATACGCACAGCAAGCCCCGGACCCGGGAAAGGCATTCTCTCACAGATCTCTTCAGGCAGCTTAAGAGCCCAGGCGACTTCCCTTACCTCGTCTTTGTAAAGGTCTTCGATAGGCTCAACAATTTTCTTGAAGTCCATTACGCTCGGCAGCCCTCCCACATTGTGGTGGGACTTGATCCCGCCTTCGGACTCGATCCTATCAGGATAGATCGTGCCCTGGATCAGGTAATCGGCTGCAATCCTCTTCGCCTCGTCTTCGAAAACTCGGATAAAGGTCTCACCAACAGCCTTCCTTTTCTCTTCAGGGTCCGTAACTCCGGCAAGGGCTTCAAGGAACCTGTCTTTCGCATACACGACGTGAAGGTTCATGTGCGAGAAAATGTGTTTTATCCTCTCGGTTTCCCCTTTCCTCATAAGTCCGGTGTCTATATAGATGGGCTGCAGCCTGTCTCCTATTGCCCTGTAAGCCAGCTCCGCACAAACAGAACTGTCCACACCTCCGGAAAGTGCAATAATTGCCTTCCCCTCCTTTATTTCCTGGCTAATTTTCTCAATTGCTTTTGGAATGAATTTTTCGGGTTTTACCATTGAAGCGCTCCTTCGAGTGAATCTTTCCATTGAAGAAATAATAGTGACTGGTGAATTGTATGAGAATAATTAAGGTTTGATTATATTTTATTGTGGTATATGAGTCAGTGCATGGGGTTTTTGATATTTAAAGGTATAGTAAGATAGCTATTTTACAGAATAGTAGATTGCTGGAAACTTAACGAATGGTAATTAAAAAATAGAACGAAATAATTTTATCTTCATATATCTAAAAAAATGGTAGAGTTTAAGTTCTGAAGGAATCCTAATATTTTAAATTTACGACTATGGATAGTTGGTATTACAGAATGTTAGACTGAAACAGGTGATACTTACTTTATATTGTTGGTCTGCCTAATTGACTGATACTCTCTTTATGGTATGTATCAGGTTGCGAACTTTGAGATTGGAAATTTACTGTTCCCCACCGCTCTGGATAAATCTATGAGGTAACTTCTATATACCCGAGGGAGAAAGACAGTTCATTGCTATTCTTTTTGGGGCAGGTTTAGATGAAGACCACTATAGCCAGCAATAACTCCGGTTTGTTGATTTGTAAATGAACAAACATCCTTCCACAAAATATAAGTGGAAATATGAATAGCTAAGTTGGGGAGAATAAAACAAACAGAAAAACTATACAATAAAGACGGGTCCATTTATTGTGCAAGGAGAGGGAGTTGAACCCCCTGGCCCCATGGGTAAACTTACGAATTATTAAACTTATGACTAAAGAAAGCTTTCACCTTGCCCATGAGGCGCTTTCTCCTCCCATAATCATAGCCAATATTGAACTCATAGCAATCCCTCCAACAATGTTTTCATATGAAAGATGAATTGCCATCTTTGTCATAACTATGTCAATAATTAACGTAAGCTGGAGCTCTACCTCTACACTTTGTATTTCTCTCAAATGATCTTTTCCTGAAATAAAGATCAATGAAGTATTTCGTATCTACTGTAAATAATATATAAATAACTTTTCGTTGAATCCTCTTTCCATAGAGTATCAAAATCCAATCGTTAGAGTGAGATGACAGCAGGCAATTTGATTTTGAAGCAGTTTTTGTTCCTTTGCTAAAAGAGGGTCTGGCAAATCATCCTGTGTAAATCAGGCAGATTTCATAATAATTCACAATTCGAGTGGTATTTTAGCAGAGTAAATCGGTGTTAAAAACTGGCATTATTTTTGGTCTGTTGTGAGACCATATCCTTTTGCTCTCATTGGAGTGTACCAGCGCACTTTTGATTTTTTAGATATTACATGGGTTCTTAATGGGCTTATCTACTTAACGTTTAACCATTGTGATTTGTTAAACAATCCACTGATTGTAGATATTCTTGCGTCTTGTAAAGGCTTCCTCCCCACCTTCCATAATATTTACGATTTTCTTCTGTATTTGCATTCTATCTATACTTCCATATTCGGTTTCTGCTTTATCCGACTCGTTCTTGAAAACAACAATTTTTTCACAATCCCCTAAAACTGGAATATTTGGATTGTGGGTTGCAAAAATTATTTGCCGTTGACCCTTTAATTCAATGATTTTTTTAATTAAGCCTTCGTACACTGTTTGGTTGTCAAGATCATCTTCTGGTTGGTCCATTATTACAGGTATGTTTTCTTGAGCAAGAAGTAGCATTAATAATGCGGAAGCTCTTTGACCCAACGAAAGGTGTTGTATCGATTTTTCTTTATATTTAATTTCGATTAAGTCGGGAACTCGGAATAGACAAAAATCAACTTCATTTTCAAAAATTCTCTCTTTGAATTTTGTCCATTCATTGTCAGTAAAACCCACATGATGAAATCTTTCTCTGTCATCCAGTGAATAAAATAATTCTATGTTATCTGTGAAAATTTGGGTCAGTTTTTGAAGTTTTTCGGCTTTGAATCTAGTTCCTTTGAAAAAAGATATCATGAAATCATCGTAGCTTTGTTTTGATTGTTTGTATTTAATCTCAATATGAACTAGTTCTTGCGAAGAGTTGATTTCCTCTTTTTTTTGTTCCCTTATAGACCATTCCTTATGCCATAAATTTTGCAAATCAGAATACAAAATTTTTTTCTGTTTTTCTACCCTTATAATTTCCTCTTTTTGTTTTCCGATTTTAGAAAGCTTTAATTTTATTTCTTCAATTTCTTGAATATGTTCCCCAAAATCGTCTGGGGACACTTCGGTAATATCAATTTCACGTTTGATTTTCGCGATTTCGTCTTCTACTTTGTTTTTTTCTTTAGTAAATTCATTTTTTAGTTGCTTTATTTTTACAGACGAAAATTCTTCGGCTTTCTCTATGTTTTGTATTTCCTTTAACCATGTTGTTTTCAATTCTTCTACGCTATTTTTTACTGATTCGAATAATTTTGGATTTTCTTCTGAGTCCATTGAATTTATAAAAGAAAACTCATTTGTGATTTTGTTTTTGAACTCTAAGATATGTTTTTTCGAATTCTCCAGTGATGAACTTATCTGATTGAAAATAACTTCGTCTCTCCTGAAGTTCGCTTCTTTTTTAAGTTTTTCTGCAATCTTCATTTTTTCAAAAGTGTTTATTTTATCTTCTAAAGCGGCTTTTTGTGTTTTGTAATTCTCCTCCTTGCTTATTTGTTCATTAAGTTCCCCGGAATTTTTCAATATTTTCTTAATCTCTGTTTCCTTTTCGTGTATTTTTTCTTTTATAGCTCGTAACTCTTCTCCAATAAACTGGTCTATTAACTCTATTTGGGTTCCCCTCTCCATAGATTGTTTTTGGATGTCCTTCTGTCCATAATACACGACACGGAATATCGAGGAAGGTAGCAAATCTGGTTTATATTCTTCATCTCGGTATACCTTAGGTCTTTCGTTAACTATTCTTTCAATCCTGTATTTCTGTGTCGAATTTTGTACTTCAAGTGTAATTTTCCCACCTGGGCCAATAGCGTGCTTTAAAAGGTTTTCTTTATATTCTGAGTCTTCCTTCGCATCGATTTCCAACGCATACCTTATTGCTTCTATAAATGCAGATTTCCCGGAGCCCCGTATTCCTATTAAGTTTGTCATATCACTGTTTAGCTGGATATCAATGTTAGACATGAGTTTCCCAGTTTCAATAAAAAGTCTGGTGATGCAAGGGTGGTTAAATTCTGGAGTTTTGTCTTTTACTCTTATTTCGTGATTAACCAAAGAAAACCTGATGGCATCAAAACTGTAATCACCTATTTTTAGGTAAGTATATTTATTTCCAACTTGATCGAGCTTCTTTGGGTCAGATGCTGAAATGAATGCTGGAATATAGTTTTTCTCAGCTTTCCCCACATCTTTTGCAACATTTTTTACCCAATTATTCAAAAAAGTATTTTTTGTGTTTTCTTTTGCGTCTTGACAAGCTAATATTTGGTTCCTGAAATAACCTTTTTTTAGATAATCCATGATTCTTCCCCCTCTCAACTCTTGGAAGAATCCACAATTGTTGTCTACATGAGCAAGGACAATAAAATAACGGCATTTCAATTCTTGTAAGTTTTCAATTGTTTCATCTAAATCTAATTCGCATCGTTCTGGATCTCCCTCACTGTCAAAGCGAGGTTTAGCTCTAAAAGCTATACTGAGAAATACATCAATCTTTGAAGAATTAGGTTCAGTGTTTTCACAATCCTCAGGTGAAAAAATTATTAGTGCGTGTAATCCCCTTTTCCCATCTTTCATTGAGAGCTCGATTCCAGGTAATAAAAAGATATCTTCCTTAATGGCGGCTTCTCTGAGTAAGTTGAATTCTTCTCTATTAAATTTATTATGGTTAGTTATTGCTCCCAATTTTATGTCTTTTTTCTTCAACTCGTGAATGTATTTTTCAACAAATTCTTGCTCGTCGATGATATCAGTTTTGAATTCTTTGTCTGATTTGGTGTGTAAATGAAAATCTGCTTTTAAGTATTGAGCTCCTCCAGTAAAGTACGAATTTTCATTTGTTTCTTCTGTAGCAATATCGTTATGTGTTTCGGTAGCTGCCATTATTTCACCAATTGGATAATTATTTTCTGTAATTTTTTGTGATTGGCATGTCCTTTTATCTTGAATTTTTGAATAATAATATCCAACCTTGTTGTATTTTTTGTGTATATTTGAGACTTTATATACTTATCGAAAAACTTTATTTGTCTAATGATAAATGAGATGTTTTAAAATTAATTTTTCCGGTTGATTGAGTACTGTTAAGCGCCTAGCTATCTTAACTGACCCTAAATCAAAAAGTTACATTTCCTGAGGTATCTTCAGTGGATTCAGTTACAAACATTTCATTCTTGACTATGGAGCTAATTTCCTCTATCGCATCTCATTCTTCTTTTAAAGTCGGGCTTTTAAAATGTCTTTTTTCAAAAACTTCCCTTAATCTTGTATACTTACTTGTCAGTAACTTACTGTGTGGTAAGGTTCTTCAACCGGGAACGGGAACTTTCAATCCTTGATGATCTGTATGATTTCCAAACCTCTTCTCTTGTGGTGTTGTACGGGAGGCGACGCGTGGGAAAAACGGAACTTGTAAGGGAATTTATCCGGTGTAAGAAAAGTATTTACCTTCTTGTTGAGGCAAAGACAGAAAAGCTTCTTCTACGGGATCTTGAGGATTCGATGGAGAGAGTTCTGGGGATCAGGCCGAGGTTGGATTCCTGGGATGACTTTTTTTGCTGATCTTTAAAATTCAGGAAAAGCTTGTGTTTGTTTTTGATGAGTTCCAGAACTTTTCCAGGGTAAACCCCGAACTGTTTTCGAAGTTTCAGAGGTACTGGGATGAGGGGCACAGGGATTCAAAGCATATGTTTCTGGTAATCGGTTCTTACGTGGGGCTGATGAAGAAGCTTTTTCAGGGAAGCAAAGAGCCGCTATTCGGGCGGGCTACGATGCTATTTAATATAAAATATTTTACATTCGAAAATAGTTTTGAGCTATTACGGGATTATTCGGAGATCAATATCGAGGAAGCTCTGAAAGTTTACTTCATGCTCGGGGGCGTGCCCAAGTATTTGCTCCTTGCAGGGGAATTCGGAAGAGCTGATGCTTTCAGGACTTTTGAGAGACTTTTCCTTGAACCCGGGATGCTTCTTGAAGAAGGGAAAAATATTCCGGTTCTGGAGTTCGGGTCTGAGCATAAGGCTTATTTCTCAATCCTTGAGGCAATAGCTATTGGAAAGGCAACTCCTGTCGAAATTGCAGCTTATACGGGAGTTGCTCCCAACACTGTGTCCAAATACCTTCACGAGCTCTTCTATGAATATGAAATTATAACTCGGGAGGAGCCTGTGATTGGAGCGAAGGAAAGAAGCAGGAGATACTTTTGCAGGATAATTTCTTCAGGTTCTGGTTTGCTTTTATATATCGGAATTACGGGGCTATTGAAATAGATCCCGAGATGGGAACAGAACTGATTTTGAAGGATCTGAACACTTATTTTGGGAAGACTTTTGAGAATGTAGCAGAGGAGTTCCTTATAAATCTCAACAAAAAAGGTATGCTACCGTTCAAGTTCACGGAAATCGGCAGATGGTGGGATAAAGGAGAAGAAATCGATCTTATAGCTTTCAATAAAGCTACCGGCGAGGCTTTGTTCTGCGAGGTCAAATGGAAAGACCTGCGCCAGCGGGGGACAGAGCAAATAACGGAAAAGTTGAAAGAAAAGGCTGTTAGGGTGAAAGGCAAATGGAAGTCTCACTATTGCCTGGTTGCAAAAAGTATAGAAGGCAAAAAGGAGCTCGGATTTCCAGCTTTTGATCTGGAGGATATGGAACAGGCTTTTTTTAAATGATCCAAAAACAGAAAGACTTTTCTTTAAATTTCCCCCCAACTACTTTTTAATTATTTTTTAATTCAAAAACTTCGTTCAAAAAACAAAAAATTATCCTTATATACGAAGCTTTTCCAAAAACATTGCTATCACGAAGAAATGAGGAATTGGTGATAGGAATGGCTAATGAAGACTATGAGATGATCGATAAGCTTGAGAGTATTGCAAAATCCCTACAAATCATGGCAGAATCTCAGAAGAGAATGGCTGATATTCTGGAGTTACTGGCACAGGAAAAAGAACTTATAGATTTGAAGTAGTGAGGCGCCGTCTAATATAAAAAAGGAAAAATTAAGCAAATAAATATCAGGGCACAGGATCAGAACACAGATGCTGATTTTAATTTAACCGGAGGTTTTTGCTTTCGACAGTTTAAGGGGACTTTTCCGGGAAAAATGTGTTGTAAGTGCCAGATTTATTTCCAGGGTCGAAGGGATACCGGATATTTTGAAAAAGGAAAATAAATTCTGCATTTGTTTTTCCGGAGTCTTGCTTGAGATTCTCAGACTTTTTCCGGATAGTTTCCTCTGAAGCATTTATTTTTGTTTCTTGTTTTAAAAGCTTGATTTCACTTCGTATATTCGCTCTGTATATTGTCCAGTATAAAGTTTCTTCTACTAATTCTGAAATGTTATCTAATGGCTTTGTCAAATCTGTTCTTTTTTGTACGTGACCGTGGGCTGTGTTCTTTTTTATATGTGACAAAGGGTTGTAAGCAAAATTCAAGTTTAATCTGAAAACTTAAAGATGATGCCAAAAAAACGTCAGGTTAGTATAAAAATCAAAAATATAGCAAATAAATATTAATCAATCATGTTTCTTAATATTTGTTCTTGCACTTATATATCAGTACATCTCAAATTAAGAACGGGGATTTGGAACTTTGGATGCAGAAAAAGCGTTAAAGTTGTGGATGGCTCTGATGTTTGTACTGATGCTTGGACTGCTGTTTATTCTGCTTATGGTCATTGCAAGTTAAGAATAAACAGTATATGTAGAAGATATTGTAGAAGGTATTGTAGAAGGTATTGTAGAAGATATTGTAGAAGATATTGTAGAAGATATCCATTTGCCTTAAAAGACACTATTTAGCGGGATTATCCCGTTTTTGATGGTTGATCCGGGTCCGGTCAAGTTAAAATCTTTTGCGCTAAAATGAGTGGAGCTAAAAGTGGCTGGAAATTAGCTAGTTTGTGTCTAAATTCGGTGAATATAAATATGGCTGAACATAGACTCAGTGAATACAAAAACGGCTTGATGTGAAGTGACAGCCCAATATAAAATTCAGTAGTTGAGAAAGGATTTTTGCAAATGGGAAGTAAAGCTTGATATGTGCGGCAATATTTATCCCCCTCCTTATCTTACCTCTTAATCAGGCGTATTCCCAGGCGCTGAGGATGCCTGACTTTAGAGGACTGGCAGCCGCTCCATTCCCCCCGTACTTTACTTCCACATTTGCTTTTCCGCCTTGGCGGCCTCACCTTTTCTTCTTAAGTCCTATCATCTCAGGAAGAAAAGGCACCATCATCGTTACGTTTATGTAAGTTTTTGCCCCCTTATCAGGGTATTCAGGTGTTATAATACCGGGGGACGGGAGTGGGGGATGAGAGCACTCTTCATGTTCAGGGAATAACTCTGCAACATTCGGGATGAATGAGTCGCCTGACCTGCAGTCCTTCTTGTCGCCTTCCGGACTACAGTTCCAAAATTCACCGGTTTTAAATAACAGGTATTCTCTTAACATGATAGATTTCCCACTAAAGTTAAACGCGATCATCGCATAAATTTCTTTCGAGAGTCCAGCTCTCAAATATCCCGGTAAAACACTCCACATTTTTTACTTATCTTTCTTTAATAAAGAATTTTTCCTCCCGTTTTTTTGAACGTATGGATGCCCTTCTGGACATAAAAAAATACTTTCACCCCGTATACCCGTAACTTAAATAAGATGAGTCAGAAACATCACAGCACTGCGGATTCATAAATAAGTATAGCTATTGTGTAAGTGTTGAAAATCTATTTACGTGGGACCATCTATAGCTGACTTATGCGTTGACGTCTGCTTTGATAAAGGCTTTGACTTTTTAAGAGTTCCCCGAAACTTTATATTCTGGCATGGTACGAGTTCTGCAAATTCAGGGATGAGATAATGGGCACTGATTACAGAGCATTGAGAGATAGTAAAAATGAACTTGAGTCCAGGGTATTAATGTCTGCCAGAATGCACTCCGTACTCCGTCAGTACTTCGGATATACGAATTTTCGTCCCCTGCAGGAGGAAATTATCAGGGATGTTCTGGACCGAAAAGATGTCTTCGTGCTCATGCCTACGGGAGGGGGTAAGTCAATCTGCTATCAGCTGCCTGCCCTTCTTCTGGAAGGGGTCACTGTTGTTGTTTCTCCCCTGATTTCCCTTATGAAAGACCAGGTTGACGGGCTTGAAGCAAACGGGATTGCTGCAGCCTGTATGAACAGTGCCCAGAGTGCCAGAGAAATCCGGGATGTTAAAACAGCTTTTCTGGATAACAGGTTAAAGATACTCTATATTGCACCCGAGAGGCTCATGATGCCCGGGACCATTGCCTTCCTGAAGAAGGGCAAAATTAGCCTTTTTGCAATCGATGAAGCCCACTGCATTTCTGAATGGGGCCATGATTTCCGGCCTGAGTATCGAAAACTGAAACTTCTGAGGGATCCGAAGACAGGGTTTCCTGATGTTCCGGCCATTGCACTCACGGCTACGGCTACCGGCAGGGTCAGAAAAGATATCATAACTCAGCTCGGACTTGATCTCGACCCGGAAAAAGGTCCTTACGTTGCCAGCTTTAACCGGAGCAACCTTTACTATGAGGTCAGACCGAAGAAAGATACCTTTTCCGAGATTACCGACTACCTGCTCAGGCACAGAAATGAAGCCGGGATCATTTATTGCCAGAGCCGGAACAACGTGGAAACCCTTACAAAAAAGCTTAATCTTGCAGGGTTCAGGGCTCTTCCCTATCATGCCGGACTTTCCGATTCCGAACGTGCCCGAAACCAGGAGATGTTCATAAAAGATGATGTGGACATAATAGTGGCGACAATCGCTTTCGGCATGGGGATCGACAAGTCCAATGTCCGTTTTGTAATCCACTATGATCTCCCCCGGAACCTTGAAAGCTATTACCAGGAAACAGGAAGAGGAGGCAGGGACGGCAGCCCATGCGAATGTATCCTTTTTTTCAGCAGGGGGGACCGCTTTAAAATTGAGTACTTTATTGCACAGAAAACAAATGAGAAAGAAAAGGACATCTCCCTTGTGCAGTTAAGGCAGATGGTAGCCTACTGCGAAGGAAATAAATGCAGACGCCAGTCACTCCTTGAGTACTTCGGAGAAGAGCTTCCAGCTCCATGCGGAAACTGTGATACCTGCCTCAAGCCTAAAGACACTTTTGACGGGACCGAAGCTGCCAGAAAAATGATCACCTGTATTCAGGAATTGAACCAGCGGTTTGGAACGAACTATGTTATTGATGTGCTCACAGGCTCAAAGAATAAAAAGGTCAGACAAAACCGCCATGAAAAGCTGAAATCTCATGGGAGCGGCAGGGAGTTTACAAAGGACCAGTGGAGGTCGATTGCTTCCGAAATGCTGAACACCGGGCTTCTTGAAGTAAGTGGGGCACAGTACCCTGTCCTGAAACTGAACTCTATGAGCAGGAAGATTTTGAAGGGCTCGGAGAGTGTTGAGCTTGTCTGTCCTGAGGGTTTTATTCCCGGATCCGAAGAGAGTTTTATCCCTCCGGCCCCTGCAGGTAAGGTCAAAGCAAAAACTGAAGATAATATACAGCCTTCTGCCACCGGATACTCAAATGCTACCGATATCCTTAAAAAAGCGAAGTTAGGAGGACTTCCCAGATCGGGGACAGAGTATGACCCTATTCTTTTTGAGAGGCTAAAAGCCCTGAGAAAAAAGATCGCTTTAAAGAGAAACCTACCCCCATACATCATTTTTTCCGATACCAGCCTGAAAGAAATGGCTTCAAAGTTCCCGCAAAGCCCTGAAGAGTTCCATTCTATCACAGGGGTAGGAGACCATAAACTCCGGAAATACGGGGACGATTTCCTCACGGAAATAGGGGATTACTGCAGGGACTACGGCTTAATTTCTGGTGAGAACGATGAAGACTCCGGAGATAGCGAACCTGTTCCCGATAAACAGAGAGAAACCTCAAAGGGCCGAACCCTCAAAAGTGCATCTTCAAAACTCGAAATTGAAGCCAAAGGGCTTGATTTTTCAAATCCTGTTTCAGAAATCGGTAACGGAAGCGCATCAGGGATATCATCCTCCGCCATCCTCCCCGAAAACTCTTCTGAAGCTCGTAGCTTGCCTGCAAAGAGAGTAAGGTATCTGGATATGAGTATCCAGGATTGGTCGGAAGTAGATTCTTCTGAAATTGATTCCTCTGAAATTGATTCTTCTGAAATCGATTCCCTTGAAATAGATCTGTTTGAACAGGCCTCGCTTGAAAAGACTTATTCTCTCTATTTGCAGGGTCTCGATATCGGTGAAATTGCAGAAATAGAAGGTTTGAGTATAAAAAATGCTTACAGGCAGTTTGAAAAGCTGATACTTGCCGGGAAGGTCCGAAAAATTGAAGGGCTTGTGCCGTCGGAAAGACAGCAGCAAATAAAAAAGGCAGTTGAAGTAATAGAAATTGAATTTGAATCCCTGCTTAGGGCGAGACTTGGAGAGAACTGCCAGGAAGAGGAAATGAAGCTTATAAGGGCTTTTCTCCTCTCAAAAATGCTTTTTTCAGTCCGAGGGGGTCGATTTTTTTCATGATTTCGATTTGTGGTTGATGGGGATACCCGCTCTTGCGGGTAAGAGGATACTTTCATTCCGTTTTTTAAATTCGGATTTTCTGGGTCATTGAGTTTTGAATATTTACTCCGATGGCTGTTTCTGGTAGTCTTCGCTGATAAACTGTCCTGAAATTGATTTTCCATGATTTTTCTTCTGGAACGATTTTAATCTTTTTCGGTACCGAATCGTTTTTTAAATAGCGACCCATACTTTTATGGGGAAGCCCAGAGGAGAAAAATAGCACAATCGAGCTTATCAGTCCGATGGGGGGTCAAAATAATTTGGAGAATGAACCTTTCGCAGCAGACGAAGGTGAAATGCTCGAAACCGGGGAAGGTACGAAGAGCTTACAGGAACAGGTAGAGGAGCAAAAAGCAAAACCTGTTTTGTTCGGGACCTTTGAGGGCGTCTTTGTTCCTAACTTGCTTACCATCCTCGGGGTAATCATGTACCTGCGGGAGGGCTGGGTCGTGGGAAATGCGGGGCTGTTCGGGGCCTGGCTGATCATCCTGATCTCTTTTGCCATCACAACCTGTACAGGGCTTTCTCTCTCCTCGATCACCACAAACATCCGCATAGGGGCCGGAGGAGCTTTTTCCATCATTTCCCAGTCTCTTGGGCTTGAAGTTGGGGGCAGTATAGGGATCCCTCTCTATCTTTCCCAGGCGCTGGCAGTTTCCATGTACATTTTCGGGATCAGAACTGGCTGGAGGTGGTTTTTTCCCGAGCATCCTGCCCTTTATATTGACCTTGCAGCCTTTATCCTGCTCTTCGTTATCGCCTACATCAGTGCCAGGCTCGCGTTCCGGATCCAGTACTTTATCCTTGTCGTGATTGTGGCTTCGCTGATTTCCGTTTTCTGGACCGGGTTCGGAGATTCAATGCAGGGGTCTGTGCAGTTATGGGGGAGTTTTCCGGGCTCACCTGAAACCGGATTTGTGGGGATAGGGTTCTGGGAAGTTTTTGCGGTTTACTTCCCTGCCGCAACCGGGATCATGGCAGGAGCCAACATGTCCGGAGAACTCAAAAACCCGCGGAAAAGCATTCCCTTAGGCACCCTGAGTGTCATAGGTATCAGCCTCTGCATCTACCTGGCTCTGGCTTACTGGTTTGCCCGCTCTGCAACTCCCGAGGAACTGGTAAGCAACTATACGATTATATTTGAAAAAGCGGCTTTCGGACCCATTGTGGTTGCAGGGCTGCTTGGGGCTACTTTTTCTTCAGCCCTTAACTCCATTGTGGGGGCCCCGAGAATTCTGCAGGCCCTGGGAGATCATGGGATTTTGCCGAAAAGTGAGTGGTTTTCCCAAAAAACCGAACGAGGAGAACCCAGAAATGCCATTCTGTTTACAGGGACAATTGTACTCGGAGCCCTTATGCTTCGGAACCTTAATTCCGTAGCGCCTCTGATTACCATGTTTTTCCTGATCACCTATTCCATGATCAATGTGGTGGTCTTTATCGAGCAGAACCTGAAACTGGTGAGTTTCAGGCCCCTGTTCAAAATCCCCCTTTTAGTGTCCTTTCTGGGAGCGGCAGGCAGTCTTTTTGCAATGTTCATCATTAACCCGGGTTTCAGCCTTCTGGCAGTGGTTGTGGTCCTTCTGATCCATAACTATCTCCTCCGCAAGCACCTGAAAGCTCCTTTCGGGGATGTCCGAAGCGGGCTCTTTGTGGCAGTTGCCGAGTGGGCGGCAAAGAAAACAAACTCTATGACGTCTTCCAGCGAGCGGATCTGGAAAGCCAATCTTCTGGTACCTGTGGAAGATCCCCGGGAGCTGAGGGGAACTTTTTATTTTCTCAGAGATATCACCTACCCCAAAGGTTCAGTCAAACTCCTGGGCCTATCAGGCAAAACAGATGAAGAAAATCTTCTCTCCCATCTGTCTTCAATGAGTGAAGGCTTTCAGGAAGAAGGGGTTTTTTCTTCCTGGACCATTATTGACACTGCAGAATTCGAAGAGAACCTGGTTGTAGGCATGGAAGCACTTACAGGTTCTTTTTTCCGTCCCAGTATTCTCTTTTTAAGCCTCCCCGAAAGCAGGGACAGGGACGAGGAGATCCGGGAAATCATAAGGAAAGCTTCCATGTACAGGATGGGAGTTCTTCTTTTCTCAAAGCATCCTCAAGCCGGGCTCGGAAGACAAAATTTAATTAATCTCTGGATTGAGAATAGGGGTCTTGATTGGAACATCAGCATGGAACTCGGAAATATGGACCTCGCCCTGCTCATAGCATATAAGCTCAAGAGTAACTGGAAAGCTTCCCTTAGCTTTATGACCTTCGCACCCACTACTATCCAGGCCCAGGCTGCCGAAAACTTCCTGCAGTCCCTGGCTGAACTGGCCCGGGTCCCAAACGTAAAGATGCAGATATTGCGTGAAAATCCTGTAAAAAGCTCCAAACTCCCTTTCGCATCCCTGCACATCTTCAGCCTCGACCCCACTCCGGACCTGGATCTGGCCAGAAACCTGATGGAAAAGGCTGGTTCTTCATGCCTTTTTGCCCTGGATTCCGGGGAGGAAAACGCCCTTGCCTGAGAAAGGTTTTTCAAGATTCTTTTATTATATCTCTCGGTTTTGTTTGTCATAAACACAAGTTACAGACATCCTTGAGTCTTTCGGGGAAGAAATTTCCGGAGAATGCGGAAAATGTGGCTCCTTTCATTATCTACCTATCAGAAAATAAAATCAGGTAAGAACTTCCGTTAAGAAATAGTGAATGAGATCTCCCAATATCACTGCCAGAACGAAACTTGCTGTTAGAGGGATCATGAATGGGAGCCCTGGAGTTATCCAAACAGTGCCGTCAAGGAGTCCGTGCTCTTCATGGGCTTCAAGTCTGGAGACCATATTCTTGTTTACATTAATTCCTCTGCCTGCAAAAAAAGGGTTTAATTTCCCGTTATTCAGCTCAAAACGTTCAGCTAGCCGGATATGCCTGCCCTTCTCCAAAAGTTTTCGCATGTCCCTAATGTTTATCCTGTATGCAAAAAGCATATAAAATGGCTTTCTGAGCATATCAGGAGTAAAGTGAAGAGTGTTGTAACAGAAAATCCCCAAAGGAACGATGGCTGTAAGAAGGACGGAATTCTCAAGAACCGTAAGTGAAAAGAGCCCTGCGGGGGGAAGTCCGAGCAGAGGAAAAGTGTAGCCGTAGAATTCCAGTACAGGGTAAACAGGAACAAGAGTCCCGATTGCGATCAGGGCTTTTGCGTCTGCACCTCCGAAAAACCTTAGCCTGAAAAGCAAATAAGCAAGAAAAAAACTGGAAAAAAAAGAAAAAACTAACTTGAGCAGAAATAAAATTCCCCCCTCCACAATTTCATAGATTAAGAAGCCTGAAAGGGAAAGAAGCATAAGCTCCCATATACGATTTGGGACCCTGCGGGTTTTCAGGTCCAGGTAAGAAGAGTAAAGGAGAAAAGGCAGACAGGCTGCCAACTTCAAAACTTCTATCATGTGTATTTTTCTGCTCTTTTGCTTTTTTGTTTCTCCAGTTACAATCTTTTTTCGTACTGGTTTTTATTATTTTCTGTATTTTCAAAGTTTTTCCCATTTTTTGAGCTCCATGATTTCTGAAAGGGTTCCCCCCCTCCGGATCTCATCGAAGATTCTCTTTTCGGTTTTATTGACTTCTTTTGCCCTTCTTGCAAGTTCGTAGGCCTGTTCCTTCGGGACAACTACAACTCCGCTTTCATCGCCGATTATATAGTCTCCTGGTTTTACATTCTGGCTTCCGCAGGTGATTTCGGCATTGATTTCTCCAAAACCTTTCGGGTCTCCGGCATTGGGGACTGTATTGCTTGTATAAATAGGGAGTCCCAGAGTTTCGACCTCGTCGATATCCCTTACAGCCCCTTCTATTACCACACCTGCAATTCCCTTATTCAGGCTGCTCAGGGTTGCAAGCCCTCCCCAGCAGGCAATGTCCTTATTTTCATTATAAATTACTATTACATCTCCTTCTTTTGCAATATCAATGGCTTCAACCGTTTTTGCCCAGTCCCCGGCAAAACACTGGACCGTAACTGCAGTTCCCACCATTTTTCCTCTTACAAGAGGGTGAATGCCTTTCATTGCGCCTTTTCTGTGCATCGCATCCGAGATATTCGAGGTAGAGACTTCTTTAAATATCTCCCTTATTTCCTGGTCTACGGTTCCCCTGTCCCGAATATCTACAGAGTCGGGAGAGTCCACACTTTGCCTTATTTTTTTCGCAGCTTCGGTCACATTGTCAGAGCGGGTTATGTTCCCTCCAACTATCACAATCCTGGCCCCGGCTTTGACTGCTTTGGCTGCGCCTTCAGCGTCAAGCCCTCCGGCTACTGCGAGCTGTATACTTACTTTTTCTGAGATTTCCATTAAAATGGATATCGGATCTTTTCCAACCATCTGCTGGTCGATGCCTACATGGACATTTATATAGTCCACACCCAGAGCTTCAAGATCCACTGCCCTTTTTATGGGTTCCGGGGCCGAGATAAGGTCTGCCATCACCCGGATTCCATATTTGTGGGCTGAACGGAGTGCGTCGAGAATTGTAGAATCATCCGCACTTCCGAGGATGATAGCTACGTCCGCACCGGCTTTTGCAGCCATCTCAACTTCCATGGCTCCGGTATCTACGGTTTTCATGTCGGCAAGAATTGTCCTGTCCGGAAAAGCTTTCCTCATGGTACGAATTGCGTCCATGCCCTCACTTTTGATCAGGGGGGTCCCTATCTCGATCCAGTCAGCCCCTCCTGTGACTGCTTCCTTTGCAATCTCAACTGCACGGTCAAGTTCCAGAAGATCAAGTGCAACTTGAATTATGGGAACGATAATATCACCTCTATCGGGAAACCGAGAAATGTGAAAAATTGAGTTTTTGCATCGGTTTCCTCCTGGTTTTATTTTGTGTAAATATTATTGTATACTTTAAATTTTATTATATGTTTTAACTTTTGTTATACGTTTTAAATTTTCATTATAATCTTAAATTATAAGTACTACTTTTATTACTTTTTTTACTTGCCTGTTCCCCCTGTGCATTTCTTAGTACCCGTTTTCAGTATATTAGTTCTTCATTATCTATGTTGCTCTTTTCTGGATATTTTTTCCTTTGAATGTTTCTGTTTTTAGTGTTTTTGTTGTTTCGCCTTCTCAACCGAAAATTCTGCATTTTAATAGCTGTTACGAAAATTTTTTATCCGGGAGAACAATTTAGTTGTCGGGGATAGATTATGGACATTAAAACAGATGATGAAGAAAACTTTTCCCAAAAATATATCACTGAAGAAGAACGCAAACAGCTATTATCGGCTCTACATTCCCGCCTCTTCTGGGTCGGGCAGTATATTCCGCATAATGTAGAAATTGAAGGGAAAACATATCCTCTTCACGACTATGTATGGGAACTGATCCAGAAAGAAAACCTGACTGAAGACGAAAAGTCTCAGATAGATAAATGCATCGATTTTATTTCGAAAATAGAAAAAAAGGACGAAAAGGAGCTTGAAGAGAAACCCCTTACAGAGGGACAGGCAGAAGCTCTTTACCGCGAGACTGCAGGCCTTATGCGTGCGATAACGGATCTTAAAGAAATAGAAAGCGGGGCTCTTAAACAGAGTACAAAACGTTTTCAGGAGCAGTTTGTCGGCCAGAGAGTAAGAGACGCCAGGCTCTGGCTTGATTTCATAAAGAAAGTCTCAAAGTAAAGTGGTATGACAGGGATGGAAGTCAATGTTTAACTGCTGCAGCACTAACATGGAAAACTTTCGGAGCAAAAGTTATATCTCTGGGAATCATTTATCAAAATTGGATGTCATTTAAGAACCGGCACGTCATCTCAATGAAAGATTTTTCGCGGGAAGAAATTGACCATGTTCTGGACACTGCAGAAAAACTTGAACCTGTAGCCAGGGGTGAGGAAAGGTCCAGGCTGCTGGACGGAAAAATTGTTTCTCTTCTTTTTTTTGAACCAAGCACAAGAACAAGGCTGTCTTTTGAGGCTGCTACCCAGAGGCTTGGAGGGCAGGCGCTGAACCTGGGCTCGGTTGAGGCAAGTTCTGTCATGAAAGGGGAAAACCTTGCCGATACTATCCGTGTAATCAGTAAATATGCTGACCTTATCGTGCTACGCCACCCCCTGGACGGATCGGCACGTATGGCTGCGGAATTTGCAAGTGTCCCTGTGATCAACGGGGGAGACGGCTCTGTCCATCACCCGACCCAGACTTTTCTTGACCTCTATACAATCCGCAGGGAAAGCCATCTTGAAGGCCTGAAAATCGCCATGGCAGGGGATCTTAAATACGGAAGAACCGTCCATTCCCTTTGCCATGCCCTGTCCCTTTACGGAGCAGAAATGACCTTTGTTTCGCCTCCGGAACTCCGGATGCCCCCTGAAATTGTCCGGGATCTCAAGAAGCAAAAGATCCGCGTAAGGGAAACCGATTCTCTTGAGGAGATAATAGGAGACGTCGAAGTCCTGTATATGACAAGAGTTCAGAGGGAACGCTTCCCGGATCCCGAAGAATACGAAAAGGTTAAAAACAGGCTGAAAGTTACAGGCGACCTTTTAAAAGCTGCAGATCCCAACCTCAAGATACTTCATCCTCTCCCAAGGGTAAATGAGATCGCTCCCGAAGTGGATTCAACTCCTCACGCATGTTATTTCGAGCAGGCTTTCTACGGAGTCCCGATAAGGATGGCTCTGCTTGCTCTGGCAATGGGGGTGATTGAGTGAAGGAAAAAAGGGACCTGAAAATCCAGGCAATTGAGAATGGGACTGTAATTGATCACATAACTGCCGGACAGGCTCTGAATGTCCTACGTATTCTGGGAATTTCCAGTGCTTTTCGGACAACCGTCAGCTTTGTTATGAACGCGCCCGGAGCGAGAGGTAAAAAAGACGTTGTTAAGATCGAGGGCAAGGAACTCAGTGTTGAGGAACTTAACCGGATAGCCCTTATCTCTCCCAAAGCCACAATTAATATCATAAGGGACTTTGAAGTGGTTCAGAAAAATAAAGTCGTGCTCCCGTCTTATGTGGAAGGCGTTGTCCGCTGTATGAATTCAAACTGCATCTCCAACAGCAACGAGCCCATAAAATCCAAATTTTTAGTTCTTCAGTCCGAAGAAGAAGGAGTTTCCCTTCACTGCCTGTACTGCGATCACGTAATCTCCGAAGAAATTGCGGAAAATTTACTGTAGAGGTTCTTAGTGTAAATTTTGCTTTCAGGTTTTTTTCCTTCAGGTTTTTTGTGGAAATAAGTACAGCTTCAAGTACAGCTTCCGAATATGTTTTTTTAGGGGTCGGAATGGAAAAGAATATGAGATCTGGAGGGTAAATCATAAAAGTAGATCTGGATTTGAGGAAATAGTTTATGCTGAAAGATGAAAACAGGACAAACGAGACAGATGCTGAATATATCAGTTATCAGGAACGCAACAAACTCCTCTGGAGCCTCAGGAGCGAGTTTGCCTGGGCCGGGAAGAAAATCCCCGAATGCGTGGAGATAGATGGAGAGGAGTACAGGCTCGGGGACATGGTCAGGGACCTTGGAGAAAAAGGATTTCCTGGGACGGATGAAGCTGCCGAGATCAGGGCTCTTATCCCAAAACTGAAGGAAAGGGTAAAAGCAGACGAAGAACTGCTCGAAACCAAGGAACTCACAAGGGACGAGGCAGAAGCCCTCTATGAAGAAGCAGTCGGACTTTTAAGGGGGGCAATGGAGCTAAAGGATAAGCTTGAGGGGAAAAGCGGGGAAAAAAGCGTTGATGAATTTAAGCGGATGCTCAATACCCAGAAGGTAGTGGACGAAAAGCGTTTTCAGGAGCTTATTAAAAGTTTGAAGTAACGAGTTTGTTTTTTGTTCTTTGATACCGAGATCTGCAGGATGTCATCTTTTAGCAGCACGAGAGGCTTGAACAGGTGTCTGCGAATGATTACCTTTTCAGGAGTTAACATCACAGTATTACGGTTATAAAGATTAAAGCCAAAAAAGCCAGATGCATGATAAAGAAGGGAAAGATATCTAGAAAGAAATTTCCATAAAAACATATTTCCGAAATGATAAAAACTATCATTGCTGGAATAACTATTCTTATAATTCCTATATCTCTGGAAAGACTGACCTGTGCTTTCAGAACTTTACCCTCCTCCAGACCTGCGGCAGGGGGTACTATCTGGCTCCCGTTTTCCGGTTTAAAACTGCAGAACCAGTCTTTTTTCCTTTCTTCTTGGAGGGAATTTTTCATCGGGCACCAGCTCATTAATTTTCTGAAATATCTCACAAAAATCATTTCATACGCCTTCACAAGTGCCTTTCAATAGATGATCTAATCTCTTCAGCCAAGGCTTCGTACGTAATTACTTTTTTGATTTTGATGCACAGTTTCGTATTCAAATTCCAAAGTTGAGCAGTTTTGTAAGCTCTTCCGGTTTTTCGGTATATATCCAAAGTTTCAGGTTTGAGTATGTGGTCACTTTAAGAGTCTGCTGATAAGGCGCTCGTAGCTCAAAGTAATAAAAAAACACAAGAAGATATGTCACTGTCAAGGACTGTGAAAGAAATAAGCTGAGTTTTGCGGAGGCTGAGGCTGCTGCTTCCAGTTGCAAATCCCTTACAATCCTTTCTACGGTGCGAAGCAGTATAATGGGAAGGGTAACAAGAAAAACTAAGCGCGTCGGCCAGCGCAGGGAACGGTTTTCGTTTCTTGTCACCGATATTTGTATGATATCCTTCTTTTCAATCACAACTGGCTTACGTATAGGCCTTTTGACTATGATTTTTTCAGGCATCACCGCAACAGTACTGGGATGATGGGAAAGTAATAGCACTATGAGGGATAAATACAGAACAAGCTTTGAAAGGATAATTAAAAAAGAGCTTTCGGGACTATATGTCCATAGAAGTAAGGAGATTATTAATGCGAAGACGAGGATTATCAAGGCCCACCAATCTGGAAATAAGTTTACCTGCGCCTTAAAAATTCTACTTTCCTGAAGGTTTACGGGAGAGGAACCCAACTCAACAATCCTATTTTCTAATTTAAAATCAGGATAGTTGTCTTCCTGCTTTCTTTTCCAGAGGGATTTTTTCATCGGGCACCAGCCCATCAATTTTCGGATAGATTCGATAAAAGCCATTTCATATACCCTCATATTGCCTTGCAATAAGCGATTTAGTCTCTTCAGCTAAGGTTTCATCTGTGGAATGATAAGGGTCCCTCAACAACAGGGATTGGTTTCAATATCAGCTGCGTATTCAGATTCCGATGTAGGTTTTTTCCTTTATCTCTTACTCCTCTTCTTTTTTGAGAATTCCTGTGAGTTTTTCAGGATCATCGGTAAAGAAACTTAGTTCCAGGTTTGAACGTGCAGTAACTTTAAGAATCCGCTGATAAGGCGCCATGAGTTCGAAGTTATAAAATATCACAAGAAACATTACTAATACTGTAAGATTCAACAGAAATAGGCTGAGATCAATGTATTCCGGAAATGACCTCTCCATTTCCTGCAAAGTTGGCATTATCTCTTTTACAAAGTAAAGTGGTATAAAAACAACGTAAATTGAGCGGACCAGCCAGCGCAGGTAATGATTTTCTGTCCTTGTTACCGAGATTTGCATGACGTCTTCTTTTTCGATTACAAGTGGTTTACGCATAGGTCTCTTGATTATGATTTTTCCGGATGTTACTTCAGCAATATTGGGTCTGTTAAGAAATAATATGAGAGGTATAAGGAACATAATAAGACCTGAAAATATGATCAAAAAGGAGTCTTCAGGAATATATATCCATAGAAGCAGGGAGATTATTAATGTGAAAATAGCAACTATTACAGTCCACCTGTCAAAGAGACTATATCGCACCTTAAGAATTTTGTTTCTCCTCAGGTTTACAGGAGAGGGGTCCAATTGAATACTTCCATTTCCCATTTTAGAGAACGGGTAGTTGCCTTCCTGCCACCCGTTCCCGAGGGAATTTTTCATCGGGCACCAGCCCATTAATTTTCGGAAAGCTTCGATCACAGTCATTTCATACGCCCTCAAGATGCCTTTCAATAGACGACTTAATCTCTGCAGCCGAGGCTTCATCTGTGATCAGGGAATAGTAGGGAGTCAATTCATACCATCTTTTGTGTCTGGTCTTGATGTACAGCTGTGTATTCAGGTCCCGGAACCGAGTCTTTTGTTTCCGATCTCCAAATAGTATGAAGGGAAGCATGGAGATCAATAGCAAGGGTATTTTCCATTCTCCTTTTACTACAGTCATGTGGTAGACCACAAATGCACAAAAAATTACACCGAGAATCAGAAGAAGGTTCATTTCCTTTGAACGCTTTTCAATCCTGTACGAACCCACTCTTTCAATCTCTTCATAAGGAATTTCCAATCTCTTCAGCTTGAAGGCCTGCAGATGTACCCCGAATCTATCTACAAGAACTGCTGCATCGAGGGTTTTGAGAAATAGAAAGTAGTAACAACTGTTAATCAGTAAGAGGCCGGCCAGGAAGAAAGAAATGTCCCCCGGATACCTCAGAAGCAGGCTGATACCTGTATAAAATAAGAAAAAAATAAGAGTTGCATTTGCACGAAAAACTACGTTTGAAGTTCGGAACTCCGGTGAATTTCCTGTTTTTCCGGAAACCGGAATCAAGTTTGCAAAAGAACAGGATTGTTTTGTTTGCTGTGCTGTGTTCTTGCAAATCGGGCACCATCCCATTAGTTTTTTGATATACTCCATGTTCACAGCCATTATTTTTCTCCTTCAGTTATTTGCATTGAAAATCTCTTTCCGATGAAACAGGTAGATTGCCATGATAATAACCCCCCCTACAGCCGTCACCACTCCCCAGGATATCGGCCTCCAGGTGACGATGTTTCCCAGGAACGTCTCCTTTTCGAAGTAGTTCCCGGCACGAATATTCTGTGCATCATAATACATGGCAGCGGCGCTCAGGATAATGAAGATCGGAAGTAACTCATGTCGATACGCTATTGGGAGCAGCCAGACCAGAGCAAGGAGAATCAAGAGTATATTCTCCCTGTAGCCGGGTTGATCTCTTCCTGCAATACCGGCAGGATCCGGGGAAGTTTCCGGCCCGGGAGCCCGGGCCACCTTCCGTGCATTCTCATACTCTGCTTTAGTACTCATGTACCGGGGTGCCTTTGCATTAGGGCACCAGCCCATCATTTTTCGGATAGATTCGATAAAAGCCATTTCATATGCCCTCGCAGTGCCTTTCTATGGACGATTTCAGCTCTTCAGCCGAGGCTTCATCCGTGACTAAGGAATAGTAAGGAGTCCATTCATACCATTTTTTGTGTCTGGTCTTGATGTACAGCTGCGTATTCAGGTCCCGGAACTGAGTTCTTTGTTTCCGCTCTGCAAAAAGTAGGAGGGGGAGAAGGGAGATCAGTAGTATGGGTACATTCCAGTCTCCTTTTCCTACGGCTATGTATGCCACGAACCCGCAAATAGCAATTCCTCCAATTCCCAGGAGAAGAGATGCTTTCTTTGAACGTTTTTCAAGCCTGTATAATGTTATGCTTTCAACTTCTTCGTAAGGAATTTCAAATTTCTTCAGTCTGAAAGCCTGCAGATGTACCCCTAATTTATTTACAAGAACTGCTGTGTCGAAGGTTTTGAGAATTAGGAAGTAAAAAGAAATGTTAAACAAAAAGATACCTGTCAGGAAAAAAAGAATTTCCTCCGGATACTTAAGGGAAAGGAGCAGCCTGAAACTTATCATGAAATATATCAGGAACAGAGTTGTGTTTGCAGGAAAAAGTACATTTGAAGTTCGTAACTCGGGGAGATTTCCTGTTTTTCCGGAAACCGGGGTCGTATTTACAAAGGAACATAATTGTCTTCTTTGCGGTGCCATTTTTCCGCAAACCGGGCACCATCCCATCAGTTTTTTTATCTGCTCAAATGCAGCAGCTTTGGCAGGCATTTATTTTCTCTCCCGAATAATGTATGATTTCTTCCATGTCCCGTAGCTTTTGTCGAAATAAATCGTTTTGTGGTTCTTTTTCTCCCAATATATTAGCTGGAAATAGAAAGACCATATTCCGACCACGAGACCTCCCACAAATGAAAACATCGCTTGCAGATCAAGTCCCTGGTTTTCGATATAAAAATTATATATCAAAATGAAAAGTACAGCTGCAAGTATGTAATACAATTTTTTATCTGAATAGTCGATTACCGGATGTTTTACGAGAGCGTCATATCTCTGCATTTGTTTCTTCCAGTCAAATATAACGAAAAACAGGGCAATGAAAAATCCGGAAAGTAAAAGGATTAGATTTGCACTCAGAGTTAGATTTATACCCAACTGATCGATTACCAGAAAATATGTAAGTGAAAGAAAAGCGTTAATCAGGAGAGTATAAGTACTTGTTTTCCGGAGCCATCCCGGATTTTTCAGATCTTCATTTTCTCCCCTTGCTCTATCTGGGAGCTCAGAAGCAAAATTTTCAAGGTTAGAATGCTGTCTGGCTTCAGATGCTCTGGCATTCGGACACCAGCCCATAAACTTCTTGATCTGGTCAAAAACAAGGATCTTAGCAGGCATTTACTTTCTCTCCCGAATAATGTATGATTTCTTCCATCCGTAGCCTTTGTCGATATAAATTATTTTATGATTTTTCCTCTCCCAGTAAAGTATCTGAAAATATTCAAGCCACATGCTGACCAAGAAACCCCCACCGAATGAAATCATTGCTTGAACGGCAAGTTCCCCAGCATTAGCATAAAGGCAAGACATTACAAAATAAACTGCAAATATGGTTGCGAGTAGACTTATTTTTCTTTTATTTGAACAGTCAGTAACTGGTTTTTTTATCAATTCGTCATATTTTTGCATTTGATTCTTCCAGTAAAGTACTGTAACTGACAGGGAAATAAAAGACCCGGCAAGTAAAAAGGTCAGTTTTATCCCCGTTTGATAAAATACTAGGAGGTAGATAATAGTGAAAAAAGTGTAAATGAGAAGGGGTCGCGTACTTGCTTTCCGGAACCATCCCAAATTTTTCGGATCTCCGTTTTCTTTCCCTGCTCTTTCAGGAATATCAGAAGCAAAATTTTCAAGGTTAGACTGCTGTCTGGCTTCAGATGCTCTGACATTCGGGCACCATCCCATCAATTTTTTGATCTGCTCAAAAGCGACGAGTTTCACGGGCATTTCTCATTTCTCCCTGATCAAATACGAGGTTTTCCACTTCCCGCATCTCCTGTTGATGTAGATTTTTTTATGGTTTTCACTTTCCCAGTATAGTATCTGGAAATAACTCAACCACATTGATGCAACAGCTCCTGCTCCAACGGAAAATGTCAATTGCATGTTAAGAACACGGTTCGTATACGAGAGAAAGACTATGAGGGAAATTATGGCGGTAAAAATCCAGGTAAGTTTTTGTTTATCGGAATTATCAACCACGGGATTTTTCTCAAGGGTATCATACCTCCGCATCTGTCTCTTCCAATCATAGATGCTGATTGTAAGGCAAACGATCAGTCCGGCAAGGAATGCTCCTGTATTTACTCCAATCCTGGCCAGAAGCAAACCATAAGCAAAGGTAAATCCCGTGTCTATCAAAAGGACATAAGTGCAAAGCCTGGAAAATTTGCTCAAAGGTGTAGGGAGGACTCGGGATTTCTCATTTCCTGACTGGCTGTATACTCCAAAATTTTCATGAGCAATTTGGTATTCAGTCCCGGGCTTTTTTGCATTCGGGCACCATCCCATCAGTTTTTTTATGTATCTGGATTCCCGGCTTATGGTTCTCCCCCCCTTTCTCCAAGGACATACAGTTTTTGCTGTCCCTTCTCTCTTTTCATATACATTTTTACATGGTTTTTCCTCTCCCAGTAAATTAGCTGGAAATAGAAGCCCCACATCAGAATCATAGTTCCTGAAAAGAAAGAATACAGTATCTGATCGTTAAAAAGATAAGCTGCATGAGACGAGATATAAGGTAAGAAAGCTATGAGTAAACCCAAACTTAAAAATGGGAATAAGAAAACATAGAAGAATATTTTTCTGAAGGAAGGAGAAATAACAGTTTTTTCTTTTGCAGCGTCGTATTGATACATCTGCTTTTTCCAGCCGAGCAAATAGATCGGTAAAGAAAGTAAAAGGCCAAGAAGGAAAGCTTCTGTGTTTATACCTTTTTGAAATAGGTTTATATAAACAGGAGCAAAGAACATTGGTAGCAGGAGGAGCTGGGTATAAAGCCTGGAATGGGGGCCTGAAACCTCCGGACTTCTTGCTTTTTCTTCTCCCGATCGACCATATGCTTCAAAATCAGCAGAGCTGATTCGGGGTCCGGTTTCAAGTTTTTTTGCATAGGGGCACCAGCCCATGATTTTTTTGATATATTTCAAAGTCATGGTCGTTACTCCGCTCCCGCATTTACGATACAGATCTCTGACATTTTACGGTCATATACAAGCACTATTTTTCCACTCCTCTTTTCCCAGTATACATCCGTAAGGTAATACAGAAAAGCTGTCAAACAAATGCCAGCTATGCCAGATGAAAATACCGTGTTGGGCGAACCTAAGTAAAAAAGAAACACCATGGGAGAGAAATCAAACTTAAAGTAGTACAACAAAGCTATCAAACAAAAAGCAGAGATTAAATACAAAACGAATCCCCAGTTAAATTGTGAAAATAAGAGATACAGTATTACCAATGCTATTATTATATTTATTAACTTTATTATTTTCTCTTTTGACGATACAGTTATAATTTTTCTTTGTCTGCTTGAGTTCTTTATGTCATCCAGATAACTCCAGGTCCGGATACAGAGGCTCAGGTTAAAAATAATTCCTAAAATTACCCCGGATATGAAACGTTCATCCACGGGGCTAACTCCCCGGAATCCGATCAGATATATGGAAAAGAGAGTAAACACGGAGGAATCTATTAATGACCTGTTATGACGTTTGTTCCACCAGCCGGGAGATGGAACCGGAGAATTCCCGGCATCTTTTCTCCCGGATTGGTTATCAACTTCCAGATATTCAGGGCAGGTGGAATGTTTGGTTTCAAATGCTCTGGCATTAGGACACCATCCCATCAGTTTTTTGATACTTTTTATGAATACATCCATCGTTTACCCTTCCTTCAATTTTGCCTGACTGAACCGGTCTGTTCCACCAGTTCTTTCAATTTTCTGAACAATTCATCTGCAATTTTTGTGAAATCTTCGATACTCTAAAGCTTGAGTTGCATTTTTTCTGCAAGGTCATGGAGCGGTTCGATATATTCTCTTTACCGGTTGCAGGACCCACGTTCTCCTTCGTGTTCGTACCGGACCTGCATTCTATATTTTGCCAAAACAAAATTATTTCGCTGGCTTTGAAAAGAACTGAAGGTAAACTCCAATTAAAAATAATACCGACCCTATTCCTACCATAAGTGATGATATGTTACCCTTTAAATTCAGAGCAAGTGACGATACCGCAACTAAAGAACCTATACTTGTAAACAGCAATCCAATTCTTTTCATGTGGCCAAAATTGCTTCTGGTCTTTTCTTCTCCTGATCGATCACTTTTTTCTCCCCCGGATAGATCAGATACTTCAAAGTTAGCAGGGCTAATTTGAGGTCTGATTTCAGAGGCTTTCGTTTGGGCACCATCCCATCAGCTTTTTTATGTATTCGACTTTCCAGTTCATAATTCTCCTTTCTTCTCTCTAAAGGCGCATACCTTTTGGAATCCCTTTTCACTTTTTATATAAATTCTCATATGATTTTTCCTTTCCCAGTAAATTAACTGCAGATAACTTCCCCACATAAAGATCCAAGCCCCTGCAAAAAAAGAATACAGTGACCGAGCGTTAAGAAAAGAGGGAATATAAGACAAGAAAAACATGGGCAAAATCAAAACTAAAATTAGGGCTAAAAAAACCCGGAAGAATGTTTTTTTAAAGGAAGAACCAACAATAGTTTTTTTTGCCAGAGCATCATAATGTCGCATCTGCTTTTTCCAGCAGAGCAAATAGATAAGCAGAGAAAGTGAAAATCCTAAAAAGAAGGCTTCTGCATTTATACCCTTTCGAAAGAGTAAATTCAGGTAAACAGGGGTTATGAAAAGTGTTGGTAGAAGGATTCTTACATCAAGTCTGGAAAATAGACTGGAAAATCTACCCCAAATCCTTGGGCTCCTGGCTTTTTCCCCTCTGGATTGATCATATTCTTCAAAATTAGCAGGGATAATTTGAGGTCTGATTTCAGAGGCTTTTGCATAGGGACACCACCCACTCAGTTTTTTAATATATTCAAGGGTCATTGTCATCGCTCCGCATCCCTATTCATAACATAGATCTCTGGCGCGTAAAACCCTTCCAGAAGCACAATTTTTTTGTTTTTCTTTTCCCAGTATACATCCGAAAGGTAATACAGAAAAGCTGTCAAACAAAAGCCGGAAATAAACGTTAAAATAACTCCCAATCCAAGCAATGAAGACTGTATAAGCAGTGTTGTCAGACCTAATATTCCAGCTATAACTATCAAGTTATTTTTCGTCTGAATTCTTTTGCTGGAGTTTTTCATTTTATTTAAGAAATTCCAGTTCCAGATGCACAGGAGCAGGTTAAAAACGGTTCCGATAATTAACCCAAACACGAAATCTTTATTCATGGGATGCACTTCCATAAATCCAATCCCCAATACAGAAAAAACAGTCAGCCCGGAGGATATTACTAATGCCCTATTATGGCGTTTGTTCCACCAACTTGGAGATGAAATCGGGGTATTTCCGGCATCTTTTCCTCTGGATTGGTTATCAGCTTCCAAATATTTGGGGCAGATGGAATGTCTAACTTCAAGTGCTTTAGCGTTAGGACACCATCCAATAAGTTTCTTTATACTCTCTGTGAATACATCCATTGTTTACCCTTCCTTCAATTTCACCTGCCTTAAATCAGGCCTCTTCCACCAGTTCTTTCAATTTACCAAACAATTCATCCGCAATCTTTGTGGGGTCTTCCGTACTCTGAAGTTTAAGCTGCATCTCTTCTGCAAAGTCCCAGAGAAGTTCGATACATTCCCTGTATCTCTCGCAGGACCCGCATTCTCCTTCATGTTCGTACCAGACCTGCATTCCGTGTTTTGCCGAGACAAAGATTATTGCGTTGGCTTTGAAAGGAATTGATCTTCCGAAGAGGATTCCTTTCTTTGAGTCCAGTTTCTCTACTTCTATCCTGTTTGCCCCGGCCATCTCAAGCAGAGTCTCTTCTATACGTTTATCCATACTGAGGAGGGCTCGCGAGACTGCCTGCCTGGAGACCCCGAAATGCTTTGCAATATTGATGTTTGGGAGCCCGTTTCGGCGTAGAACCCAGAATTCAAACTGTTTCTCACCTGCCGGAAGGAACATAAGTAAACATGTGAATGTTGACTATATATAGTTTTCGATCTCCTTAACTTTTTTGAGTCACCTTTCTGAAAATCTTTGTCTGATGGAAAATCCTGGATTTTTGTTTGGAATAGTTAGATGATATGGCCATAAAGAATATATGGAACAAGGTTAGAATTTGTGTACAAATATGAATATTTATTGAATAGTATATAATTTCCAATTGGATCTTATGCTAATATAAGTTGGAAGCTGAGGATGAGTTGAGTATCTATGCCAGAAGAGGATTGTTCAGATAAAAATTTAGAAATTCTATTCCTTTCGGAAGATTCTCGAAAACTGGTACAGACTCTTTCTAATACAAATTCTCTAAAAATCCTGAAGCTTCTGGAAACTAAGGATATGTCAGCAGGTGAGCTTGCAGAAAAACTCAGTTTGGGCTTAAGCACTCTCAAATACAATCTTGATTCCCTTTTAGATGCAGATATGATAAGAGTTTCAGAGGTTAAATGGAGCCAGAGGGGAAGAAAAATAAAGATTTACGAGCCGGTTGAAAAAATAATAGTTCTTGTGCCGGGCTGCAGGAATAGCTGTAAGGAAGAAATCCTTGGCATATTCTTAAAGAATACGCAAGGAAACTTCTGCATCGACGGAGACTAATATTTTTTAGAATTTGTTGAAAACTGATATTATCATCTTAGACTGCAGAAGTAACTAAATGCGGTAGTTCTCAATCTGTTCAAGATATGGTTTTGATAAAATCTGAATTTTTGAGATTAACTTCCTTTTATATTATTAACATATGAAATAAAAGTAAAAAAAATGAGTATAAAGAGGTTGACTAGTGACTAAAAACTCAAAATCTAATTATCTTGGTAGTTGTATATATTGGTAGTTGTAATAATTATTGTGGCGTCAGTACTTTTTTATTCCTATTTCATGGGCCAGCTCCTCTGGGGCATTATAGCTGCGGGGATGGTTATTCTGATTGCAGGTATGCTACTTTTTTTGCCGGTTATCGCAGATCCTTTGAGCTTATCCCATTACAGGGGAAATGAGAAATCCGAATCTTTTGGCGTTGAATCTACATGCCTGGGCGATTCCAGAGTTTATGAAAGGCCATTTTTCTTCATCGGTGTGCCTTTAATTATGATTGCGTTTGGAGGCTTGTTTTCTAAGTACGAGAGTATATTTTCCATAGCATATGAGAGTGGAACAACATTGGTTCTATATCATGGACTCTGTATTGTTTCAAAAGACGACAAACTTAGTATTAGGGGTAAATGGTACAGGGGAAAAAGCTCGGAATACAGGGAGATATCGTTGTTGCGGACAGAGTTGAAAACCTGAGTTCCGGAATTGTATTTGCACCCACTAACTTCATAGAAAATATGAATTTCTTTGCTGATTTTGAGAAAAGTGTACAGGCAAGTGTTTCCATGTAAAATTGGAAAACAATTTCCAATAAACGCAAGTCTTTTTTTCGGATTTTTTGTCAAAAATCTATTTATCGATGCCAGTCAAAGAGGAAACTGCCCTATAGGTTGGCTCCCTCAGTCTCCTTCTATCTCAAAGTCTGCAGGTAGATGAATCAGCATGAAAAAAGAATCAGCATGAAAAAAACTGCTTGAGAGATGAACCGTCATGAAAAGGACTTTAGACTACATACGAAAGGGATTGAAGGTCAGGCCCCGCATTTTTATCTGTTGCGTGCTGGCCTTCTGCTTCTTACTGCTCGTATTCACAGGCTCTACCTCTGCCAAAACAGTTACTGTGGATGCACAGGGGTGGGGAGATTCCCGCAGCATCCAGGCCGCTGTGGACATGGCAGAAGATGGAGACACGGTTTTTGTATATGCAGGGGAATACAATGAAAATGTGGTTGTGGACAAATATCTAACATTGATTGCAGAGGACAGGGATGCTTCCTCCACCCTCCGGAAGAGTGATGATTCTGATAGTTCTGAGTTCGGTAAAATAGTGGTAGAAGCTGATAAAATCACAGAAGAATTTGGCCTTGACCCCATGTATGAAACCTTAATGTACATCTCTCCCTCAATTAAAAAAGCAAGTTCTGATTATCTGCCGTTGATTCTTGATGCTTCCGGGCAGATAGACCTGCTCGAAGAAATCAAAAATGGACCCTTTTCGGAATCAGAAAAGCTCTTACTCGAAGAATCGGTTCGGGAAATCCGAAGAAAATATCCTGTCGGTTTTGTCAGAAGGGATCGGGTTGTTTACGCTTATCTTATTTCATCCGAAAGAGAGCTTGATGACGATAACGAGGGAAATATTACTGAAAGAGCAGAGCTTGAAAACATGACTGAAAACGTTTCTACTAATATCTCAGAAAACATAATTGAAAACAGAAGCTTTGCCCCTTCGGTCAAATTGTACCTGACGGAGGACGAAAATAGAACCCTAGACAGAATTCAGGGAGTAAGTATGGCATACAGGGACCTTTTTCGGAGAATAAGGGAGGTGGATTTAAAGGATACGGATTTCGGGCAATACGAAGTTGATGAGGAGGTTATTGAATACGGAAATTCTGTGCCGGGTGACGATTCCGGAGAATTCGTAATTTTCCAGTCCAGGCCGCTTGATAATGTAATCATTATTCCTATCGATCCTGATTTTCCGGCTCTTGAAATCAATGCTGATAATGTAACTGCTCAGGGTTTTGTGATCAAATCCGATCGGGGAGAGAGACCTGAGACAGGTCTTCTCCTTCTAGGGGCCGGAAATTGCACACTTTTAAAAAATAGAGTTTCGGGTACGAAACACGGGATTTTTCTCCGGAACTGCACGGACTGCGTTCTGGAAAGTAATCACCTTGACTCGAACAATGAAGCTCTCGTAATAGAAAACTCTAACAGAAGCCTTTTCAGGGCCAATATTGTGGAAAGGGGAAACAATGGAATTTACCTTAAAGATTCGGATGAGAACCGGCTCTTTGAAAACCGTGCAGAGGACTTTTCCTCAGGGTTCAGAATAGAAGAAAGCATGGGAAACACCATCGAGTCCAATATTGCGGCCTGCAACATCCAGGCAGGCTTTTATCTGCTAAAAGCGGCGGGAAATCAACTTGGTAATAACAGTGCCAATAATAATTTCCAGTGTGGGATAAGCCTGGAAACCTCTCCCGGAAACACTCTTGTCCATAATGAATTGTGGGCTAATATGCATGGAATTTCCCTTGAAGATGCCAGCAACGAAAATTCCGTGCATGACAATCAACTCTTTGAATGTGAAAAAGGGCTTCTTGTGAGTAAAGACTCGACCGAAAACCGCATCTACAACAATAAGATCCGCTTGAGGAAAATACAGGATAAATCCTGGATTGGAGAGATCCTTGACCAGATATTTATTTAATCAAAATGAGGTCCAAACCCAGATCTCAGTGCCGGATACAATTTCAGACCTCAGATTCTGACAGAGGCATAGACCTCAGAAACTTGTACAGTTATAGTGGTGAAAAATTTCAGTAAGCAGGGATAGTGAAAATATGGATAATGATTCTGAAGAACAGTTATTAAAGATCCTTTCAAATCCTATCAGGGCGACAATTGTAAAAAAGCTCTATGATGACAGTCTCACATTCACGCACCTCATGCAGATCACAGGCTGTAAAACAGGTCAGCTTAGCTTTCACCTTAAGAAACTCGATTATCTTGTGGAACAGGACGAACTGAAACGCTACGGGCTTTCCGAAAAGGGTAAAGAGGACGTGGAAGCGATACTTCCCATGCTTGGAAACGGAGAGAAAGAAAAGGGAAGTTCCTGGGATAATTTTTCTGGTGAGGAAGACGGGGTACAGCTGGGCTGCGCCTTTAAGCAGTTCTGGGACTCTCTTGGTTTGCTTATTTTCAGTTTCCTGGCTGCTGTAAAACATGGATCCCTGTATGTCCTGGGCAGCCTCAAAACAGGGACTCTGAAGTTATTTGATAAAGGGAGTGAAATCTCCGGTTTTGCTAAAACACGCCTTATAAAGGCAAGCTCCAGAATTCAGGTTTCCGGGAAGGGGGAAAAGGTAGGATTCAGCAGCATAAAGTCAAAAATAGGCAGCTTGCTTTCAGCCATTCGAACCCATGGGATTTCAGTTCTTAAAACCGGCTGGAAGTCCTTAAACCCAATTTTTTGCTACTTCTTTTTGATATTTGGGCTCCTTCTTTTCATCCCGGCCGTATTTTCCCTTGCACACCCGGCATTTGACTCAACTCTTGACTCTGCGGCCAGTATAGGACTTAAGGAGCTGACTCCTGGAGAGATCAGTCTTGCAAATGATCTCTATGAAAAGGAGATGCTTCCCGATCAGCAAAATTTCCAGGGAAATTATGATTCGTTAATGTATGATGCTATGTACTTTGAAGATACTGTGGGGTTTCCGCTTTCTGCTCAGAAAATCGAAGCCTGGAACGAGGCCAGGGAGTTTGCAAGGGTCAGGCTTGTAAAGGATTCTGTACTTTCGGGTCTTAGTCTTTCTCTGGTTCTGCTGCTGCTCGGAGGGATCCTGGCCTACGGGCGAAAATCCCTGCTCAAGCGAGTTCTTAATTCCACAATTACAGCCTCAATACTCCTTATTTTGATTGCGGTATTCGTACTACTGAACGTAAATGCGGTTTTTGCATCGGAATACAGCAATCTTGACCCTGCCTTCAACAGCGTCTTCGACAGTGTTCCACTTATGCTAAAACATCTGATTATTCTGCTCCTGCTGCTCCTTTTTTCGTCAGCATCCGGGCTCTTGTTCCTTATCAAAAGAGGACGAGCAGGTTGCGAAAAGGACGAGTCTTCTGAAAGTGATGAAGTCTTTTCTGCAAATTCTAAAAAAGAAACCTCTGTGTTAGAGACTCTGGATGAGGCTGTGGAGCCCTCTGGAAAAGATCAGGCTGATACGAATGAGAAAAATTCCGCAGTACGAGGTGCTGCCTGTTCGGAAGAACCCCCTGCGGAAGATGAAGGTGAGGATCTATATTCCTGGCATGAAAGAGAAAGGGTTGTAAATAGCTGAGGAAAGAATGCGTGTGCATACTGTGAGGAAGTACTAACACCCTACAGTATCACCTTAATTCTCTTCTCGAAGCTGACCTCATAAGAATCTCGGAGGTAAAATGGGGACGGAAAGGGAGGAAAATAGTAATACTCCCTTCTAACCGATTGTTTATCTACTCTTGTCACCAAAGTATTGTTGGTGGCACCAATGGTCGTGAAAACCCCAAAGGAATATCTCTCAACTTTTAATCGCCAATTACAGACGCAACAACTGATTCTGAAGCCATATCTTAAAGGGTGTGAATACAGGATTGAGAAAAGACCCAACATAGTGGCGAAGCCATAATGCGTTATGGAAAAGATTTTACAAGAATTATGGTGCTGACGGAAGAAGGATTACGAAGATGAAAAACTCAGGATCGTAACAGGGTTTTCGGAAAAAACAATTCAGGAAACCATGTTCAAGGCATCCAATCAAATCGAAGTCTCTTGTTACCTAACCATGGTATTGGATACGCTTTCTGAAAAATTCCATTTGATTTGAAAACAGGTGTTGTTACCTTTTTCATTTTGATTATTATCTCCTCGTCAACAACCTCACCGTTACATCTGCAGTTAATAAAATCGGAAAAATTTTTTTTGGAGTGCAATCCTCAAATCTCTTCAGATCATCGGGAAGCAACCTGTAAAGTGTATCGGCTACAATAGTCAAAACAACATCAAAATATATTCGAATCATAAATGGAGAACTCAAATTGTTAAGATTGACAGGAACTATGATTTCTAATCATGTTACAAGTTATGAGATAATGAATGGGATATGGCATTTTTTTACAGGACTACCAATATATGTAGTTAATGAATACGTAGACATAATAAAGTCATACGAAAAAGAAAAGAATGGAAAAATGGATATTGAAAAACAATAACAGAGGAGCTAAAATGTCATATGAACCTATCTCCAATTAGAATATGGTTTAGAACTTTGGTATATGGTTTAGAATATGGTTGGAACATGTAATTTAATACCTTTGAAGTATAGTTTAGTCTACAATATAGTTTTATATCTTTGAAGTATAGTTTAGTCTACAATATAGTTTTATATCTTTGAAGTATAGTTTGGTATTCGGAATTATAATTTAGTTGTTTCATTGTATGATATAACTTATTTAAAATTCAGGTTAGTATTAATCGACTATTTAAAGACTGACTACGAAGTAGTTTGGCTGTGTAAGATTGGCTACGAAGCAGATTGGTTATGTATAAACTGACCTTTACAGATCAGCCATAACCGACCTTTTACAGATCAGTTATATAACATGTGTAACTTATTTGATGTGTATAGGTTAATAATAGCATGCATTAAATTAACTGTGTACTGAACCGTTCACTTAATATCTTCTAATGGCAGCAGTAAGCGTATTTCTAATCTGCCGCAATAGAGAGACTGATAATGGACAGGTCTAAAATTACAGATTCTCAGGACAAGGATCCTGAATACAATTTTCATAGTTCATCTCAGGAGTCAATATACTCTATGGACAAACTTATAACCGAATCCACGGAAGACAATGTTTCTGTCGGAAAGTCTAAGCTTTCCGATTCTTCAATCAACAAACCAGAGGATACCGGGATTTCTATACCATCTTCTGTAGCAGAATCCGGAGATCCCGAAGTGAAGCTCGACATAAGTTCCGAGCTTATAGCGGAACCTCTTCCTGATTCAGCTGCGGAACTTTTTGTTCCCTCTTCTATCCAGCCTCCGGCTCTGGACGGGAGCAATCCTGCCGTCCCGTTTCAGCCTTCAAAGGTTGTGCTCATAGGTACGGCTCATGTTTCGGAAAAGAGTGTTGCTGAAGTCAGAAATGCTATTCGGAACCTTAAACCAGATATTGTAGCCGTCGAGCTTTGCCGGGCACGTTACGATTCTCTGAAAGGAAACATCCCGGAGACGAATCAACTTCCTATAAAGGAAATTCTCAGCGAAGGAAAGGTGTACTATTACCTGGTACACTGGCTACTCGCTTATGTGCAGAAAAAGATCGGGAATGACATGGGTGTAAAACCCGGTGCTGAGATGCTTTCCGCAATTGCGGAGGCAGAAGCATCAGGAGCCAGAGTAGCTTTAATCGACAGGGATATTCAGGTGACACTCCAGCGTTTCTGGGGCCGCATGAAATTCACGGAGAAAATAAAGATGCTCGGTTCTCTTATAGGCGGCCTGATAGGAATAGGTGGATCAGAAATCGATATCGATCAGATTACTCAACAGGATGTAGTCACAGCCCTTGTCAGCGAGCTCAGAGAATTTGCTCCAACTGCAGCTGAAACCCTCATAGATGAACGGGACGCATACCTTGCAGGGAGCATCCTCAGAGTGGCCGCAGGCGGAAATAAAACGATTGTTGCAGTGATCGGAGCAGGACATAAGCCAGGAGTAACTAACTACCTGAAAAATCCAAAGAGCATTCCCCCTTTCAGCACTCTCATGGAACTTCCAAAGAAGCGCATTGGAATTGGCAAAATTGTAGGTTTTGGAATTGTTGGGCTTGCGATTCTGGTTTTTTTATTGCTTATAGCATCAGGTACTCCCCTAAAACTCCTTTTAATAGCTTTCGTATGGTGGTTCATCATTAACGGAGTTCTGAGTGCAGCCGGCGCCCTGCTGGCGGGAGGACATCCCTACTCTATCCTTACTGCTTTTTCGGTTGCCTGGTTAACCTCACTGAATCCTATGATGGCTGCAGGCTGGTTTGCAGGTCTGGTAGAAGCAAAACAGCGCAATCCTACCACTGACGATATTAAAGCCCTTGCAGGGATAGAAACTTTCAAAGAAATGTTCAAAAACAGGTTCATGCGTGTCCTTCTGGTGGCCAGCTTTGCCAATATCGGAAGTGTGATAGGCACATTCCTTGGGGCATATGTAATGATGCAGGTTACAGGTCTTGACCCGCAGGAACTTCTTCACTCCGGGTTTAGTGCTCTCGGACTCTGATAGAGTAACGATGGTTCTCTTAATATTTGTTTGAAACAGTTGTTTGAAATTTCTCTAGTAACGGGACGATATATGTGCTTTCCAGAGCTATTTCATACTTCTTTCAATCTATTTTCCATTTTTCCTGCCGATTTTTCTTTTCCGGTCTACTTTCATGAGTTTCCTTTTTATTAATCCGCTTTTTCAAGCTCACACTGTTCTTTCCTGAAGAAATTTTTTGTAGTGCATACAATCCATTTCCAATGCAGGATAAAGTGAATGATCACCAGAATTGTCATCAGGATTCCGGCTTTGCTGTGTATCCATATCCAGGTAGCTTTTGTTAGCCCCATATACACAACGTATCTACCCCTCTGGATTCCCGAAGGTATAAAATAATGCATGTAAAGACCTGTAAATGCGACTATAAAAAACAGCGTTGTCAGGACAAGATCTACTGAATAATTGGTTTTTTGTCTGTTCATGTTTCCACTCTCATTTTTTTCCTTGAAATCTTGAAAGTAACTTTAATAATCTGAAAATTGACCCTTTAAAGATAAGCTTCCAAAGAATGGACTTTAAAGTTTGCTTCAAGCCTACTTTACGCGTATTTCGAGCCTTATTTTATACTTACTTTAAGTGTATTCAGTAAATATTTTCCTTGAAAGTAATTAAATCCAGAAAATAAAAAGGTATGTGATAAAAAGTTCTATGAGAAAGACAGACGGAAAAAAAGCTGAACTGATAAAAGGAATTTTTGAATTCAAAAGAATCGGTAAAATCTGAAAAAAAGGAAAGGAATTGATAAAAAAGAAAATTTTTGATCTCAGAAGAGCTCGTGAAGTTTGAACTGGTATTTGCCCAGTTTGCCACCGTAGTTCCCTGCGGAAATCTTCTTGATCCCTGGGACAGTAACTGCAGCTTCTATTCCGGCTTTCATGGCTGATTTTATGCTTGCTTCATCAAGTCCGTTGATGACAATTTCATATACAGCGTTGACGTCGGCAGGAATTTCGGTGTTTTCTACTTTGTCCTTTATGGAGGGGCAGAACTTTTCATTTGCAGTAGCTTTCAGGAATTTGTACTTGTTTGCTCCGGATTTGGACCCGCTTGCGACAATGCCGCCGGGGAAGGGAGTGATTGTGCCTTCAAGCTCTGCAATTGCGTCTACGGCAACCTCGGCTGCAGTCAGGGCGCTCATCTGGGAATCACCGAAGATAAAGAAATTTCCGCCTGCAATTCCGGCTATAGCTCCTATGTTGTCTTCGGTCACAAAGTCTCCTTCCATGATTGGGACTTTGTATACTTTGCGGCCTGCAACCTGGGCTTCGGACTCCATGCCGTCTCCGAAGAATTTGAGTTTAAAGCCGATATTAAATTGTTTCTCAGCTTCAGGCAGGCCGTTAAAAACTGCAGTTGTGGGAGCTGTAAGTACACACTGCCCTATTCTCTCAAGCAGTTGTTCTTCGAGGGCTTCGTATTTGAAAGTACAGATCTGGACGTACACTCCAGGCCTTCCGTCAGGGGTCTCGCTGGGACTTGCGAGCCTTTCAATTCCAGCCTCTGCAGGACACATTATAACTGAGGTCCCAAAGCCGGTGGCTTCAGTGGCTGCTACCTGTGCCCAGCGCTTGGTGGCTGCTGTGATGAGTACTCTTGCAATCTTGATCGGAAACGCTTCTGCATACGTATCTTCAATTTCTACTCCGTTGATTTCCATGAAAATCCCCTATTTACTTTTTCAATTATTCTGATATCCAGGATTGATATCCTACTATAAATTAGCATATTTTAGTATATTCAGTACATCCGGTACCGACGTAATCCATACCAATATTATCCAGCATAGTCAGACATAATACATTATTTATCTTTAGCCTGCTTTAGATATTTTTTATTTAGGTAGTTTTAACTATTTACACTGGTTTGAAATATTTGTGCTATGCCGGTTGCTCGTGCCTGGCTGGCTTATTTATGCCTTACAGAAAAAGTTACATAATCGCAGAGTTACTTAATCTCAGGCATACACTTAAAGTTTTGTGGTACTTTTAATTCTCCGGGGTTTGGTACTTTTAATTCTCCGGGGTTTAATTAATCGGTTTAATCGATTAGCTAATGAATGTCTATTATAATATTTATATCAAATATATAATTTTTCAAGGAAAAGAAATTAAAAAAAGTCGGATGGTATTTTAGAATGAATCGGAAAATACAGGGTAGACAAATTTTGGGAACCGATTAAAATAAATCAGGAAAATAGGAAATTTCAGATTACTTTATCCCCTCTGAGCATTGTCTTTATGAGAAGATCGCCAGTAAAGGTATCGAATATTATTGTGCGCCCGTAGTTTTTCCCCGTATCCTCAGCTATGATTTCCACTCTCAGTTTTTTCAGGGTTTCTCTTGCGCTCTTTATGTTTCTCTCGCCTATACTCATGTGTGAGTTTTCGAACATGCTTGCACCCCCGACAAGTTTTGCTTCGAGTTTTCTTTTGGAACCTCCATTTTTTATTATTTCGGCCACAAGGTACTCTATTCCTGCGTCTGTAAATTTGGCGGGCTTATCCTTTATCCCTGCTTTTTTTCTGTTCGGGAGCATGGTATGGAGAAGCCCTCCTATTTTTTCATGCCTGTCATAGATGGTTACCCCCACGCAGGACCCCAAGCCGGAGGTTTTAATTTTTACAGGGCTTCTGGTTATTGCACAGTCTCCAATACCAACAATAACTATGCCTGAATCTGCCAATATGTGAAAACCTCCTTATTGTTTGTTTATCATCTTCACAAACTGCTGTTATGTTCGGTAAACCAGGGGCTTTGATCCGGAAAGTAAATCAGGGGTCTTGATTAATCATCGAATTAATTCTTTTTAATAGGCAGTCCAGAGATTCCGGGTCAAATAAAGTCAGTATGTTTCCATTAATTTTCTTTTCTTTTATTAAAAACTCCGTATCAAGCATAAGTGCAAAGTCTGTTGTGCACCCCATCTCTGTAACTGCTGAATTGAAAATGGCGCCGGACATATCATATGTTGCAAAGGGAACAGATATCGAAAGATTAAGTTTCAGGAATTTTTCAAGGGAAGTTACGTAGGTTCCTGCCAGTATATGGCTAACTTCTTCAATTAAGGACAAATTTATAGGATCTGTCAGATCTTCTTTTCCCTTTTCACCAGAGAGGCTCATGCAGAGGTTTTTTGCACTATTTTCAGGGAAAAAGACAAGGATATAGCCAGTGAGGTCCTCTTTGATACGCATTAATGTACCTAGCACCGGGAATTCTGAAAAACCTGCTGTTTTCGGTATATCTTCGATTAACCCAAACTTTGTATCGAGAACTCTGGTATAGACAATGCTGTTTACGAGCCTGGAAAGAGAGGCTGCTGAGTTCCCTACCCCTATGTTCCCAATCTCTTTCAGCGCTCCATATTCAAATTTACTCAAGCTTCTGATTTTTTCCATGAACTTCCCCTTTAATTCTCTTCAGGTTTTTCAGATCTTTCAGGTTTTTCAGATCTTTCAGGTTTTTCAGATCTTCAAACCTCTTCAAGCATTCTAAGTTTCTTTTATATACAGGCGCTCTCTTGCATTGTAAGGCTTAAAAAGATTTGAGGCGGTTCCCAGTAGTGTTTCTGCTTTTCCTATAACAAAGAACCCTCCTCTATTCAATGCCTGATGAAAATTAAGCTGCAGTTGTTCCTGAATTTCCTTTTTAAAGTATATCATGACGTTTCGACAGATTATGAGGTCAAAACGGTTTACACAGGATTTTGATATTGATTCCGATAACATATCATGCCGTTTAAAACGTATCATACTTCTTAGTTGCTCGGAAACCTGGTATGTCTCACCCTGCTTTACGAAATAATTTTTTTTTATACTGGCATCCACATTTTTAAGTACATTTTCTCGGTAAATTCCTTTTCGGGCATTCTCAAGGCTTAAATCATCAATATCAGTTCCTAAAATACTTATTCTATACCTGCCGAAATCTTTCTCGAGAATTCTGTGCAACAAAATGGCAAGAGAATATGCCTCTTCTCCTGTTGCACAGCCTGCACTCCAGATACGGATCGATTTTACCAGGGAGCCAGATCTGGATTTTATAAGATGCGGAATAACTTCTTTTTCAATTACTCCGAAAGTTTCCGGGTTTCGGAAAAATTCACTGACGTTTATTGTAAGGGCTTTAACGAGATTTTCATATTCTGTCGAGTCCTTTTTCAGCACTCTGAGGTATTTTTCATAATTCTCTGAGTTGGTAGCTCTGACCCGGACATTAATTCTACGCCTGAAATGAGCTTCCTTATAATACTCACAGTTAAAACCAGTACTTTCCGTAACCACTCTTTTTAGCAGTTCAAATTCCGGGTCTTCCTCGAAATTCTTGCCTTCCTTATTTCTTTTATCACTTACTTTGATTCCGTTTTTACTTTCCTTAACTCCTTCTTCATTTATCTTTATTCCACCTTTATTTATCTTCATTCACTTTCTTTTCGTCTGAAGCATTGGATCTGAAGTATTGGCTTTCTTGCCAGTATGAAATATTTGCTTTCTTGCCAGTATTTACTGTTATTGTCAGTCCCTGGGTATTGTCAGTCCCTGATTGGATTTCAAATTATGGAGTTAACATCAAGAATTAAAATGACACACCCGTCTCCCAGAATTGTCGCTCCTGCAAATCCCCGGGTTTTTTCCAGCAGCCTGCTTTTAAAATTTTTTATGATAACTTCCTGCTTTCCAAGCAGGGAATCAACAACAAGTCCTATATATTGTCCGGCTTTTTCCACTATAACAACAACAAGACTTTCTTCTTTCTGTACAGCTGGCAACTGGAACAACTTACGCAATCTGAGAAGGGGAAGCATTTTTTCGTTTATCACAATAACCTCTTCACCACTGATATGTCGGACTTCCTCCTTCCTGACCGAAATACTTTTTACTATGCTTGTGAAAGGAATCGCGTATCTTTCCATTCCGACTTTCACGAGCATAGCCTGATAGAGAGCAATCGTTATAGGAAGCCTCAGTTCAAACCTTGAGCCAAATCCGAGCTTCGATTCCACTTTAACAGAGCCTCCTAACCGTTCAATCCGGTTCTTTACAACATCCATTCCAACCCCTCTGCCTGAAAGGTCCGTTACCGTGCTGGCAGTAGTAAGTCCCGGGGCAAAAATCAGCTGTATGGTTTCTCTTTCCGAAAGCTGTTCGGCTTCGTCTCTTGAAATAAATCCTTTTTCCAGGGCAGCTTTCAGAATTTCTTTTGCATTTATCCCTCTTCCGTCATCTTCTATTTTGACAAGAACGTAGTTCTGCTGCTTTGAAGCCGTAATCATTATAGTGCCGGTTTCCTCTTTCCCGAGTTCCACACGCTGTTCGGGAAGTTCTATTCCATGATCCACCGCATTTCTTAACAGGTGCACCAGAGGATCTCCGATTTCTTCCATAACGGCTCTATCGAGCTTTATTTCTTTTCCCCTTATCACAAAATTAATTTTTTTATTTTGCGCCCTTGCAAGATCCCTTATCATCCTGGGAAAAATATTGGTTACATGGTCCAGAGGAACCATCCTTATCTCTAACACTTCTTCCTGAAGTTCTCGGGTCAGTTTCCGGAATTCGGAAAGCGCAAACTCCAGATCCTTTGATTTTGACTCCCCTGTGAGCTCTTTTATCCTGCTCCTGTTAATTACGAGCTCACCCACAAGATTCATCAACTTATCTAACTGTTCCGTACTGATCCTTGAACTCTGTATTTTTGGACTCTGGAGCTTTGAATCCTGCATTCTTGAGCTTTGTACGTTCTTTACTTTAAAATTTGGTCCAGAGTCAGTACGGCTTTTCTTTTCTTTTAACTCTTTATTTATGCTTTCGAGTTCCTTGTCTACTGTACTTTCGAATCTCTTTTCTTCTTTTTCTGTCTCCTCTTTTTTCTCTTCCCTTCCTTCTTCTTCTTTTTTCTCTCTCTTATTATCTCTTTCTTTCTCTCCGCCCTTTTCTTCTTTTCCTTCTTCTGTCTCTTTTTTATCTTCTTTTATTTCGTTTGCTTCTTTTTCTTCTTCCCTTTTTACTTCTCTTTTCCCTTCTGTTTTCTTTTCTTCTCCCCCTTTTACTTCTTTTTCTACTTCCACTACTGCTTCTTTTTTCTCTTCTTTTTCCTCTATTTTCCTGCCTGCAGAAACGGAATCGGATTCAATTTTTTGAAGGATAACTTCTTCTGGGGAGTTATTTAAATTCCTGAGAGTTTTCAGAACTTCCCCCGCATCAGGATAAGACTTATGACTTTCACTTCTATCGTTTTTTCCTTCCCCGTTTTTACTTTCCGCACTCTTGCAGACATTTTCAACGAGTCCTTCCAGAGCGTCCAGGCATTCGAAGAGAATATCTATTAATGAAGAATCCAGGATCAGCTGTCTCGTACGGAACCTGTCAATCAGGCTTTCCATCTCATGTGTCAGTTCGACAATTTGCCTGAACCCCATGGTTGCAGCCATGCCTTTGAAGGTGTGGGCTGCACGGAAAATTACATTCATCTGCTCAATATTTTCAGGATCCAGTTCGAGTGCTAGCAGGGAATCACTCATTTCTTTAATGTATTTTTCAGATTCGGACCTGAAAATGGCCATATACTTTGACATGTCCATGATTTTGCCTGCCTTTTATAATCCTGAGAGCTATCTGAATTTTCAATAAATTCTGATAAATTTTCAGTAAATTTCTGGTAAGTAAGAAGTTATTAAATTATTCTACTTTAAAGTTCATTCAATTCTACTTTAAAGTTCATCCAATTATTCTGATAATTTCTTCCGCCATTTTGTCCAGGGGGAGCACAAGATCCGCCAGGTTTCGCTTTATAATCTCTCCGGGCATCCCGTATACTACACATGAAATCCGGGCTTCTGCGATTACTTTGCCTCCCATTTTTTTAATTTCTTCAGCTCCATCAGCTCCATCGCAGTTCATTCCTGTAAGGACAAGGGAAATAACCCTGGAACCGTAAACAGGGGCAATTGACCTGAAAAGGACATTTACCGAAGGCCGGGATCCCAGTTCTTTAGGACCGCAAGACAGGTGTACTGTTTCTTTTTCAAGGCTGTTTACCTTATTTCGCACAATTTCCATATGATAATTCCCGGGGGCTATAAGCACAGTTCCTTCCTCGACCCTATCTCCTTCCTGTGCTTCTTTTACCCTGAGAGCTGACTTTGCATCAAGCCTTTTGGATAGCGATGCTGTAAATCCCGGAGGCATATGCTGTACTACAAGAACTGCAGCCGGAAGCTCACCTGGAAGTGAGCATATAAGTTTTTCCAGCGCTCGTGGCCCTCCAGTGGATGCGCCTATCGCCAGTATATTTCTTACGGGAGCTGCTTTCTTCAGAACCCGGTTTTCTTTTGTTTCCCCTTTTTCCGGATTCAAAGGTTCAGAATCTCGCATGCACTCCAGGTTTTTAAGGTTGGCTTTGGAAGCTATCCTGACTTTCCTGCAAATTTCCTCCGCCATCTCAGGCATGCTCTGGCTGAGAATACCTGAGGGCTTTTCAATTACATCCACTGCTCCGTACTCAAAAGCCGTAAGGGTGATTTCTTCGGCTCTTTCTCCCAGAGATGACACTATAACTATGGGAGTCGGCTGTTCTTTCATGATACAGGCAAGGGTCTTGAGGCCGTCAAGAACGGGCATTACATTGTCCAGAAGTACTACATCGGGCCTGAGTTTCATGACTTTTTCAAGGCCGTTCTTTCCGTTGATCGCAGTCCCTACAACCATGATATTCGGATCTTCGTTGAGGATATCAGAAAGAACTTTGCGGATTAAAGCAGAATCGTCTACTATGAGTGCGCGAATAGTCATTTCAAGCACTTTTTGTTGAATTGTTTGATTTAAAAATCGTTTTTAAAACCCCTTTTATTTAGTTCTGGTGTTTTGATTAGGTCTATCCAATCCAGACAGCATTTTATGGTTCAGAAAAATTGTTTAATTCAGTAGTCCGAGATTTGATCCAGAAATAGGCTATTTATTCACCATCTGGATGCTTCTCTTCAGAAACGGGTGTCTGACTTAACTCAGTTAACTCAATTTGTTTAATTTGGCTCAGCAATTTTTTTAATTACATCCAGCATGCCGTCGGGCTCGAAAGGTTTTACTATGAAACCCATGGCACCTATTTTCATGGATTCCGTTATCAGAGCCTGCTGCCCAAGAGAAGAGCACATTACTACTTTCGCATCAGGGTCTATTAAAAGAAGTTTTTGTAATGCCTCTTTTCCGTCCATATCTGGCATTATTATGTCCATCAGCACAAGGTCAGGTTTTACCTCCAGATATGTCTGAATCGCTTCTTCTCCATCACCTACTTCAGCAACAACCTCGTGTCCGTGCTTCAAAAGAATGTCTCTGATTACCATTCGCATAAATTCGGCATCGTCCACGATCATTACTCTTGCCATTGATCTACCTTCTTTATTTTTATAAGCAAGTGATAATACCTCATGTAAAAGTATTGTGTTCTGTTTTATATTGAAGGGTATTGATCCTACTTTATATTGTGACAGTATGTGTCCTCTTTATATTGAGACCGTTCTGAAATTATCTAACTTCAAAATTTTATTTTTTTGGAAATACTCTGAGTTTTAGAATAATCATGCTAACCCTGTAGCTCTGTTCCTAACTTTTTCCCTTTTTTTTCGGCCTATTCCGGCCTGTTTGAGTCTTTTATACTTTAAACCGAAGAATTCCTGTTGAAGCTATTTTCCAGATAACTTTTATCAGAATACTCACAAGGTTAACATAATGGTTGACGCAAGTTTTTTTGCTAACAGAAGGCTTTTCTATTAATGTGAAAAAATATATGCGAAACCTGCTATATTAAACTTTTTTAATTATCTTTATCAAATTATATAGCTTTAAACTCGTCTCAATTTTGGAATATTTGCATGTTAACAAACAGTTTTCAAAAGTTATGTGAATCTAAAAGTTATGTGAATCTAAAAGCGCATTTAACTTTGACCGAGTCTTCCAGATATAGAGCAAAAACTGGTGGCTTGATCAGCAGATTTATTTTTACTTTCAATCAAATTAACTCTTACAAAATGGGGAATATACGAAGAAGGCGGCCTGCACTATTTAGATATATTAATACAGACATATATTCATAAATAACTTTATATTCTACGGGGAATTTATATATCTTTATCAAGTCGGGGAATTTACCGCTATCTGCTATATCGTTATACAAAGGATAAACACTGCGAACTGGATGTCTTCTTTTTGTCACTGGAATTTAATCTATCTGGTGTTAAAATTTAGTTTTAAGTGTTTGAGTGCCGATTGTAAATTCCAACTAACTATACTGACCAACTAACTATACTAACCAACTAACTATACTGACCAACTAACTATACTGACCAACTAACTGCCGACCAATCAATATACTCAAAATTTTCCGAGTATATCAGGAATTTTAAACAAAGGAGTAATACTTGCAATAAAAATTACTGTGGTTATTTAATGGAACTTTTTCTGAGGAGTATATAAGGAATAGGATAGTATATATCGCATAATTAATCGGTTTATCTGTTCCTACAGTAAAAATTATTTCTCCAAAATAACCCCCTGTAAGAATAATAATTCAGTAAGAAAAGCACCTCCAGAAGAAGAGCCTCATTACGAATATCTATAGGATATCTTTCCGAGACCTCTACATAAAGATCTCATCCCGAGACTTCTTCAAGCAAACACAGGAGTGATCAAATGCCTGAAATCCTGATCGTTGAGGATAACCTGCTTAACCTTGTTATTGAAGCTGACCTTCTGAAATCCTGCGGATATGATCCGAAGAAGGCAAAAAACGGCTTTGAAGCACTTGAAGTTCTCAGTAAGGTTAAAGTTGATCTTGTACTGATGGATATGGAACTTCCAAAAATGCATGGTCTTGAATTACTTCAAAGGATAAAATGCGACCCTGAAACACAAGGCATAAGGGTTGTTGCCGTTACAGGACATTGTGATCCCGAAAGTGAACAGAAATTCCTTAAAGCCGGATGTCATGCTGTCCTTTCCAAACCCATAAATTTTGATCTTTTCGGAGAGCAGGTCAAGGAATTTCTTACAGCAATGAATTCTCCTGGTTGAATAATTCTCTTGCCTGATGATTCTCTTCACTGGATTTTTTCCTGAGGAGTATCTTTAAAAGGAGTCCTTGAAAAGTGCCTGATCTCGGGTTCCCCTATTATTTTAGATTCTTATCCCTTTTAAGAATCAGAAAATTTATGAATTCTTAAATAATCTATATTGAGTACTAGTTGGGAAATCTGGATAAGACCTTACAGGTTTTTCCTTTACAGGTGTATATCCTTCTGTTCTTTTCAACATGAGCCGCTGTGGGTTGTAATGCGGTTGCAGGATAAAAAGGGCAGAAAGGCAAAGAAGCTGGAATCACGGGTGAAAAAGATGTACAAAAGCACAAAGATAGGGCATGTGGTGATAGGATTTGCCCTTCTCCTCATTTTGATCTTTTTTGTAGGTTATACAGGTTATCAGGGCATGACCGAAGTCGAGGAGAAGAGCCGGGCTATCCAGAATATGACTTTTATTATGAATAACATGCAGGAAGCCGTGCAGGCAGAGGAAAGTTACATTATTCACCGAGATCCGGCTTACAAAGAAGAAGTTTATTATTATCTTGGCCTTGTGCCCACCCAGGCGGCTATATCCAAAGAAATATACATCGGCTATCTGGATCCTGTGAACCGCGACAGGATGGATTTTGTTCTTGCAGCTTCGAGCAATTTTAGTGAAGCTTTTGACATGTATGTCGAAGCAGATGATGAACAGGCAGTCACAAGAGACAAACTGGTTGTCGATAGTGACACTCTGATAACAAACGCAGATGAGCTTTCTAAAAACCAGATGATCCAGTACAGGGAGGAATTCGAGAGCGGATATTCAAATGAAACTCTCGAAGGAAAATTCTCCAACGCCGAGAGCGCCCGGAGCATCATTGTATTGACAATGAAGGCCAGAAACGAGTATCAGAATTATGCCATGAACCCGGATCAGCAGTATGCGGATAACTTTGATGCTTATATGGAAGATCTTATTGAACTTTCTACAGATTTGAACGGGCGAATGGAAAGACCCGAAAATATTGCTCTGGGAGAGGAAATCCTTACAAGTGCGGAAAATTTCCAGGCTGATTTCGAGCAGTTTAAGGTTCTGGAAGAGAGAAAAACACTCGAAGCAGCAAATATGGCGGCTATAGCTGCGCAGGTTGAAGAAGTAGCTACATCTGCAAGTGCTGACCAGAAAGAAAAACTGGACTCGCTGATTGTAAACTCTATAAATAAGATCTTTCTGGTAACTTTTCTTTCAATTCTTATTGGTACTTTACTTGTTTTTGTGATTTTGAATATCTACAGAAAGCCTATCTACGAACTGCTTGAAGCTGCCGACAGGATCTCTGAAGGAGACCTTGATGTTGATATTAAAGGCTCCTCAAGAAGTGAGATCTACCAGCTTTCAGAGGCTTTTAAGGCAATGGTTGAAAACCTGCGGAACCTGATTAAAGAAATTCAGGAGGGTTCATCGCACCTTGCCACCCTTTCGGAGGAAATGTCTTCTTCTTCCGAAGAAGTGGCATCTGCATCAAGGAGAATTTCAGAGACGGCATCTGAGATCTCTAACGGGGCAGAGATGCAGAGCACAAAAATTGTTGATATAACTCATGCAATGCAGGATATGACCCACAATATCCAGGAAGTTGCGGATAATACTCATAAGGTTTCTAAGAGCACAAATCTGGTGAATGAGACCGTCAACAATATAGGGAATGTTTCCCGAGGCGTCCTGTCAAAGATGGACCTTATCAGTTCTTCTGTTGATGACACTGAAGTTGTTATCAAGGAGCTTGATTCCAAGTCTCAGCAGATCGATGAGATCATAGCGTTAATAACCAGAATTGCAGACCAGACCAATATGCTTGCCCTGAATGCAGCAATCGAAGCTGCAAGAGCAGGCGAACATGGAAAAGGATTCTCTGTTGTGGCCGATGAAGTCCGAAAACTTGCTGAGGAATCCGGAAGCGCAGCGCAGAATATCTCCAGGCTGATTGATGAGATCAGGGAAAGTATAAGCGATACGGTGGAAGGCATAGAAGCAAGTAAAAAGAACGTGAAGAACGGCTCGATTTCGGTTAATGAAGAGGTTGAGATGGTTACCGGGATCGTCTCCACAATCAATGAGATCACGAATATGATCGAGGATGTTGCAGCTGCTACGGAAGAACAGTCAGCATCCATTGAAGAAATTACCTCTACCCTGGAAGATATATCCTCAATATCGGAGCAGTCCGCTGCAGGAACCCAGGAAACTGCCGCAGCTCTTGAAGAACAGAGCGCCTCTATGTCCGAACTTGCCAGCATGGCGAATGATCTCTCTTTGCTTGGAGAAAAGATGAAAAAAGCAACTGAAAAATTCAGGCTTGGAAATTCAACCGGCGAGAAAGAAAATCGTTCTGGATAACTATGATAGGGCAATAGCCGGTTAAAATCCTTAAATTGGCCCTGAGGAATTAAAATGTTTGAGGAAAAAGCAGAAAAGGAAGATTCGACTCCTTCTGAGGAGTTGCTTCATTTAGTAGTTTTTGAACTGTCAGGTGAGGAGTTTGGAGTCGATATCATGCAGGCTTCCGAGATCATACCGGTTTCGAAAATCACCCGTGTTCCTCAGGCTCCGGAATGCGTAAAGGGCCTAATTAACCTGCGGGGAAAAATTATCGTAGTAATAGATCTTAACCGGCGTCTTGGATTCAGTCCGAAAGAAAACGACAGCCTGTCCCGAATTATCATAGTTGAAGTCAAGGACACAATTATAGGCATGCTTGTAAACTCCGTAACCGGGGTGTTGAAACTACCTGTTTCTTCTGTTGAACCGACCCCGGATATGATTAAATCAAAGATTAATGTCGAATATCTTACCGGAGTAGGGAAAATGGGGGATAGGCTCCTTATCCTGCTGAACCTTGCAAGGGTACTCGGAGAAGAAGAAATTGACGAACTCAGCCAGCTTTCTTCTTCCGCTTCATCTCCTTCTTCTGAGCAGCTTCCTGAGGAGAATATCGAAAATCTATAATCCTCCAGTGATAAACTCCTCCAGTGGAGTCTGGATATTATGCACCCTGCTCTTATTTTCCTTTTCGCCCTTATCTCCATACTGCTGCTTACAGCAAAATTCAGGCTTCATCCGTTCCTTAGCCTTGTTCTCGTATCTCTGCTCACAGGAGTGCTTGCGGGTGAGCCTATGGGTGCAATCGAAGCTATAACTAGGGGACTTGGCAGTGTTTTTTCCCGTTTTGCTATAATTATCACCTGCGGGAGTATCATCGGGATTTTGCTCCGGAAGACCGGCGGAATGTCTTTAATAGCTTCTGACATTATGCGCTTTTCCAGAAACCCTCTGCTTGCCCTGAGCATTCTTGGTTTTCTTTTTTCCGTGCCAATGATGTGCTATATCCTGGCTTATGTCATCTTTATTCCGATAGCAAAAGAGTTGGCGACCAAGCTCAATTACCCCTCCATTTCCACTGCAACATCACTTGCACTCGGGGCTGTTGCATCATTTAATCTGGTGTATCCTTCTCCCGTAATTATTTCGGCAGCAGAAGAACTTTCGGCAAACACGGATACACTCATTCTTATGGGATTTTTTATTGCTGTCCCGACTTCTATTGCAGGTTACCTCTATGCCAGAAAATTGGGGAAGGCTGAGTCCTATGGAGCTTCTGAATATGGCAATCAGGGACATGTTCAGCCAGGATTTACTGAAATTACGATAACAGCACAAAAGGAGAAGGCAGGAATAATACAGGAAAAAGAAGGCACAAGGGAGAAGGCAGGAATAATACAGGAAAAAGGTATCGAAGTGCAGAAGGATGGGGTACAAAAAGAAAACGGATTGCAAAGAAAAGAGGGAGTGCAGGGAAAAGAAACTAAAAAGCCAGGCAGGCTTGAAGCATATGCCCCAATCTTTCTTCCTCTGCTTCTGATTCTTTTCCAGGCTGGTTTTGAGCATCCCTCTCCACTGTTTGCTTTTCTGGGGAACCCGAATGTTGCACTCCTTATAGGAGTTCTGCTCTCAATTTTTTCCGGCAGGACACTGGGGTTTGAAATGGTCAGGGCTCTGGTCGAAAAAGCTGTAAGGAGAAGTGGTGTTGTCCTGCTCGACCTGTGCGGGGGAGGTGCCCTTGGAGCGACTCTTGCCATGACCGGGGCAGGAGAAGCCCTTGGCAGGTTTTTCCTGCAGATTAACCTGCCTCATATCCTTGTTCCTTTTCTTGTTGCAGCAGCCCTTCAAACCGTACAGGGGTCACGGGTTGTAACAATGCTTGTTGCACCGTCCCTTTTGCTTCCTCTTGTTCCGGAACTCGGGCTTCCTGTGGAAATCCTGATCCTTGCAATGGCTTCAGGTACATTCTTGTTTTCACACGTCAATGATCCATTCTTCTGGATTTTCGGGGAACTGGCAGAACTTGAACCCTCCGAGGTTTTCAGGTCAAATACGCTTGGGAATGCTCTGATGGGTGTGGTAAGCTTCCTGCTGGTTGCCGGAGTGTATGTTTTCTTCTATTGAATTTTTTTTCATTTCCTTTCCAATTTGGATATACTACAAATTTTAACTTGGTATTTGGTCTATGACAAATAATAAATATCAGTTTTTTATATTTCTCTATATGAATGAGCAGAATTATCCCGAGTTTACAGGCCTCGAACTCTCTCCGAGAAAGGTGGATTACCTCAAGTTCATTCTTGAAAAAAATGGCACCGTAAAGACTACTGAAATTTCCTCCTGTCTGCAGGTTGACCCTTCAACAACAACAAAGACTTTAAACGAACTTGCGGCAGCCGGTTATCTGAACCACATTCCGTATAGGGGAGTGGATCTGACCGAAATGGGGAAGGAATATGCGGAATTCCTTGTCCGGAGGCACAGAATTTTGAGTCTTCTGTTAACTCATTACGGGCTCTCAACGGAGGAAGCATGCGCTGAAGTTTCTCGTTTTGAAGCTTTTGTTTCAAGGGACGCCGTAAACAAAATATGTAACTCGATGGGCCATCCGATGGTCGGTGTATGCGGAGAAATCAGCCACGAGAAGTGCCTTCATTTGGAGCAAAGCCTTCATTTGGGACATAATCATTAAAGGAGAATCGTCATTAAAGGAGAATCGTCATTAAAGGAGCATTATCCTTAATTTCTGGTATGACTGAAGGGTTGGACAAATTCTTCAATCCAGATCTTTGATTCAAGTTTTTGGTCCCGGTCTCTGGTTATGGTATGTTTTTGATCCATGTCTTTGATCCGGCTTTGAATCAAATTTGGTATATGCCCAAAAAACAATCAGCATATTTCATATTTTTGGGTATATGCCAAGTTTATCTAATTTCCCGGTTTATCTTACTTATATCAACATCATTTCAACTCTTTCCAGAAATGAAATCGATTGAAGCAATGAAGCGGAAACGAAAGTGAAAAACAGGAGTTCAATTATGAAAACAAAAATCATAACTACATTAGTACTTTTGATTGTTGGTCTGAGCATTTTTGTCAGCGGTTGCACGGATTCCGGCAACTCCGATAACGAGACTGCGGGACAGGGAGCTGAAGTATCGGAAACGGATGAACCTATAATCGTTGCCGTAAGTATTGTTCCCCAAGCTGAATTTGTAGAAAAGGTAGGAGGGGATAAAGTAGAAACTGTTGTTATAGTCCCATCCGGGGCAGATCCTCATACCTATGAACCTTCCCCAAAGGAAGTCCAGGAAATCAGCAAAGCCAGAATGTTAGTAACAGTCGGAGTTGGCATGCCTTTTGAGGATAGCTGGATTGACTATTTCGAGTCCATGGACAGTGGCACTCTTATTGTAAATTCTTCTCAAGGGATTGAATTGAGAAAGCTTGAAGAACATAATCATGCAGGAGAAGAAGGAGAACATGATGAAGAGCTTGAAGAAGGACATGAAAACGAGAGTGAGGAAGATCATGGAGAACTGGACCCCCACATCTGGACATCCCCTGCAAACGCAAAGATAATGGTTGAAGAAACATATGAAGGGCTTGTAGAAATCGATCCTGAAAACGAAGCTTACTATGCTCAGAATAGAGATGCTTACCTTGAAGAGCTGGATGCTCTGGATACAAGGATTCGGGAAAAGCTTGAGGGAAAAGAGGAAAAAAGCTTCATGGTTTATCATCCATCCTGGGGGTATTTTGCCGCAGACTACGGGCTTACTATGATTCCTGTTGAGATTGAAGGAAAAGAACCGAGTGCACAGGATCTTGCAAAGCTTGTGGACCTTGCAAAGGAAAAGAATGTCACGGTTGTCTTTGTCCAGGCTCAGTTCAGTACCCGGAGTGCGGAGGTTTTAGCTCAGGAGATTGGCGGCGAAGTTGTGGCTGTTGATCCTCTTGCGAAGGATTACATTGCAAACATGGACAATGTATCCGATGTCTTTGCCAGAAACCTTGTGTAATATCGTTTTCAGGTTCCTGTTCAAGTACCTGTTTGAGTTCTCATCAGGTCCTGTTCAAGTGCCTGTTTGAGTTCTCATTCAGGTTCCTGTTTGGGTTCTTATTCAGATCCTTATGAAGGTTCTATATCTAAATATAAAAAGAACCTAATTTGGGGTAAGATAAAAACGATGGTGAAGGAAAGGTAATGGAGAAGGTTATAGAGTTAAAGGATGTCTGGGTCCGCTACGGAAACCAGACAATCCTTGAAGCAGTAAATTTCGAATTAAAAGATCCTAATGGGCTTCTCGGGATTATAGGACCCAATGGTGGAGGAAAGACCACATTTCTCAAAGTGCTTATAGGGCTCTTGAAGCCCTATAAAGGCAGTGTGAAAATATTTGGAAAGCCTCCGGAAAAAAGCAGAGACCTTGTAGGGTATGTCCCCCAGTACAAAGGTTTTGACTTTGATTTTCCTATCAGTGTCTGGGAAGTGGTCCTGACAGGCAGGATGAGCCATACGGGTTTTCTGAAAAAGTACAGTGAAGAAGACAAAAAGGCTGCTGAGGAGGCTCTGAAAACAGTAGAGATGTTCGGCCTTAAGGGCCGGCAGATAGGCCAGCTCTCGGGCGGGCAGCGGCAGAGGGTTTTTATTGCCAGGGCTCTTGCAACGAAACCTAAACTCCTGCTTCTGGACGAACCCAACTCCGGGCTTGACCCTCACATGCAGGACGAACTTTACAGGCTCCTGGACAGGCTCAAACATGAAATGGCAATCATTATGGTTACACATGACCTCAGCGCAGTTTCTGTCTATGTGGACAGGATAGCCTGCCTTAACCGCACGTTCCACTACCACAACTCTAAGGAAATCCCGGCTGAGGACCTGGAAGCCACTTATCAGTGCCCTGTCGAACTGATTGCTCACGGAGTACCCCATAGAGTGCTGGAGCAGCACAAAGGGAATTCATGAAGTCAAGGATTGGGTTTGAAAAACAGTTTCTTGAGGAGAAATAATAAATGTTTGAGCTTCTGCAATATACTTTTATCCAGAATGCCCTTATAGCCGCAATCCTTGCAAGTGTTGCCTGCGGAATCATAGGTGCTTTTGTTGTTGTCAAAAAAATCGTCTTCATCAGCGGTGGGATTGCCCATGCTTCTTTCGGAGGTGTAGGGCTTGGTTATTATTTAGGGATCAACCCTATGCTCGGAGTCCTTCCTTTCAGCCTGTTCTCTGCTCTTGTCATGGGTACCGTAAGCAAGAGATCTAAAATTCCGGAAGATAGTGCAATAGGCATTCTCTGGTCTCTTGGAATGGCTCTTGGCGTTATTTTTGTATATCTAACTCCAGGATATGCCCCTGACCTGATGACCTACCTTTTTGGAAATATTCTTACGGTTCCCCGTTTTGACCTGTACCTGATGCTGGTTCTTGACGCTGTCATAGTGAGTGCGGTCTATCTGTTCTATAAGGAATTTCTCGCTTTATGCTTTGATGAAGAGTTCACAACTGTGCAGGGGATTCCTACCGAAAAGCTCTATCTTTTACTGCTCTGTATTATTGCCCTTACAATTGTTGTCCTTATCAAAGTCGTGGGGATTATCCTTGTGATCGCCCTTCTAACCATTCCTGCCACCCTGAGCAGAAAATTCACTCATAACCTGAAACGAATGATGCTTATATCAACTGCCTTCGGGACCTTGATCAGTGTTACAGGAATAGGCTTTTCCTATGCTTTGGATGTTCCTTCTGGAGCCACTATTATTCTTGTACTGAGCTTTGTATACGGGCTTGTAGCTATCGGCATGGATATGCTAGAAGGCAGGCATGTTTCAAAGAGTTGAAAACATGCCATTATTTTTTAAAATTTTTTTGAACCAGCCGTCATTTCTAATATAAGTGTATTTGTATAGAATTTAGGTAATGTACAGAACTCGGATCTAAGGCTCAGATCTGAAGGATCAGGTATATATTCTAGTACTCTTCAGTATATAATTTATTTAAGTAAATTTTTTGGCAGAACTAAATTTTACCCTCTACAAAATTATATTTGAATTGTTTTATTAAGACATAATTTTATATATGGTAAAATGTAAGAAGCCTAATTGTTAAATCAGATTTTTTATACTACCAGGTTTGCAAGTTAACATTCCTGGAGTAAATTAGTAATTAAAAACAAAATCCAAAAACGAAATCCGAAAACGAAATCCGAAAACGAAATCCGAAAACGAAATCCGAAAACGAAATCCAAAAACGAAATCCAAAAATGGAATTCAAAAATGGGATTCAAAAATGGAATTCAAAAACGGAGTACACAGCACCGTGTGAGATACTACAAAGCCGCTTCTAGTGGGGAAGCGATGCATTTGCGACAGGTTAGGGTATGCACAGTCAAATCTCACCCGGGCGCACAATTGATACACCTGCGCTGCCACCATCTCAAGCCAGCAGGTGTGTCCGTAAGCCACCTCAAAGAGGTTAACGTTTGGTTCGGTTCCCATAAATCAGAAACCGCCAGATTCGTCTATTGAAATATGAAACTTAATATATAAAACGTCATACCAGGGTGATAAAATGGACCGCGAGACAACCCGGGATCAAAATATTGAAGAAAACGAAATGTTTGATGGCGAAAACCTCAACCTTCCGGATATCCCTCTTCCGGAAACAGACAATGTGCTACATTCAATCCTGAACTCTTTGAATCAGAACATCGCAGACTTTTACACGTTTGTGAAGTTCAACAACTATCTCTCTGAGGACCATCTCAACGTTGAGCTCCTTAAAAGAAGCATGGGCATTCACAGGGACTTTACAGCCCTTTTCCTGCATACCAAAGAAGAACTGGTATTTACCTATCCTGAATTCATAGAAAAGACAGAAAGGCTGTTGTTTAAAGGGGTGGTTGGTACCGACTGCATAAAATACACACATAAGGTATGCAGGTCAATTAGTGATTATAAGATCGCCCTTCACAGGGAAGGTTACTTGCCGGACCTCAGAAGACAGCTGCCCCTTGTTGACATTTAACTCTCAAGCAGCCACTTTTTTTCATTCTTTTTCTTATGCTTATCTTTTTCTTATGCTTATCTTTTTCTTATGCTTATCTTTTTCTTATGCTTATCTTTTTCTTATGTTTATTTTGTTTCATTTCTACAACCCTCTTATTTTTTTCAACATCTAAAATTTCACAAAACATATGTTTACATACCTGAGTTTTGTGAAATCCGATTTTTGTAAATTTAAAGTCGATCTAGATGTAAAGTTTTTTAAGTAACCTGGACCTCATAAAAGTCTCTCATAAATATGAAAAAGCTTTTCCGACTTTGATTTTGGTCCCAAACTCTATGTAAAATTTACAGTACTTCTGAATAGTTATATTCAATTTTCAGTACATACGTAGTCTTATATTTAGGGAAAGATATCTGGCGTCCAAGGCATCTGTGAAAAAAACGGAAAATAAAAAACGGTGTCTTGAAAAACGGTAGCTTAAAAAACGATATATTAAAAAACGGTAGCCTAAAAAACGATATATTAAAAAAAGGTAGCCTAAAAAACGATATATTAAAAAACGGTAGCCTAAAAAACGATATATTAAAAAAAGGTAGCCTAAAAAACGATATATTAAAAAACGGTAGCCTAAAAAACGTAATTCTTGAAAAACGGCATTACAAAACAGATGCCTACCCCCCAATTAGAGAAGTATATTTTTAAGTTTTGTTCATCCAATGGTTTTTTCTGGAAAAATACTTTATCTCTTTTGGATTGAGAATAAAAATTAGCAAATTAGATGAAGGCTTAATTCCCTCATCTAATTGTTTCTGAACCGAGCTTGTTTAATGCTTTTTTACCTGATTTTCTTTGTTTTTACTTCCTTTTATACAGGAATGTTGCAGCAAGCAGTCCGACTGCGCCATAAACGATTTCAAATCCAGGTAAGCCTGCTTTTTCCTGTTCAGGCTCCTCCTCAATATCTGCTTCGGCGCTCTTGGTGTTCTGGGCAACATTTCTAACTTCAGGTCCAAGCTGCGTTTCATTGCCAGTTTCGTTCACTTCAACGTTTTTTGTAGGTTTGGGGATGATACGGGCTTCCCCAGTACCGCCATCAGTGTGGTAGTGGACTATACTGGTGTCATTACTGTCATCGTTTTCGGTTAAGTTAAGGACGATCAATTGTCGTACACTACTGTTCTCATCAGGAAGTTCGTTGCAACTTACTATTGCCGTATTTTCGATGAATCCGTCCCCTCCACCGTTACTGTCAATGTCCTCTTGGGTTACCGTATAGTTCCCGAAGAATTTCCACGTCTCTCCCGGATTCAACACTCCTGAGTCAAGATCGTCTCCAGCAGGTTCTGTCAATGTAATCATCGAGTCGTTTACCAAAACTCCTGTCAGGTTCGCGCTGCCTTCATTCTTCACAATTATCTGATATTCTATTATGTCCCCAGCTTCGTTGATTATATTATCTCCGGCTTTATCGGCTCCGATTATTGATTTATATATTGAATAATCAGGGTTTTCTCCTGTTGAATTATCCCCTGTTGAATCATCTCCTGTTGAATCATCTCCTGTTGAATCATCTCCTGTTGAATCATCTCCTGTTGAATCATCCCCTGTTGAATCGTCTCCTGTTGAATCGTCTCCTGTTGAATCATCTCCTGAAGACGCTTCTTCTATAGGTACCCTGACACTATCACATTTTGCCCCCAACTGATCACAATCTACCATTGCTACGTTATCGATGTATCCATCACAGTCGCCGTTGGTGTCTATATCTTCCTGTGTCACCTCGTAGCAGCCGTTATAGGTCCAGGTTTCCCCAACTTCCAGGATGCAGTCCCTATTCTTTGATTCTGTCGGACCTGACAGAGCAATCAGGGAGTCCGTAACAGTTACATTTGTCAGGTCGACATCTCCGGTGTTGGTCACGACTATCAGGTAGGTGATAACATCTCCGGCTTCTTTTACACTGGCTTGTGACCCCATGCAATTTACACTTTTGACGCACTTTTCTATTTCATATGCCGGAAAGGATTCACAAGCCGAGCTTACCTGTACAGGTGCTACTTCACAGTCAGCTTCGGTCTCCAGCTGATCGGATGCGGTTGAAGATGCGGTTTGCACAAATTGTGTCACCCCGGACATGATCAACATCATTGAAAATATAATCAAAAGTAGTGAATGTAACTGGTTTTTTCTCGTCCCATTGGTGGGGGATAACATGGTCATACCCACAAGGTTTGCGATATTCTTTCTCATTTATTCACTTCCAGATTTTTTTTCTTAAAAATTTAAATCTATATTTATAATTAAACTCAAAAAATTAACATTTATCGAAAAGGTAATCTAAGATGGACAAATACCAATTTTTAATACCTCACACCCTATTGAATAAATTTTGGAAATAATGTTGACAACAAATAAATCTAGACAGTTAATCCTCAAACAATAAAATCAAAGTTAAACAGAAGTTAATTTTTCAATCCTTTTTCTCCTTCCGTTGAATCTTTTATCGTCAGACTTATTATATTTTCTAGTACCATACTCCTGATAATATTCATAATAAGATACCTTCGAATATATAATTTTGGATCAAAAATATTTGATAAAATTTGGATTGTTTATTAGGATTTTAAAGCCTTTATATCATTTTTAAAGATTGATTAAGCATTTTTTTAATTTTATTTTTTTCAAATGTTTCTTTTTTTCCAGTTTAAATATTCTGAATATAATCCCAATTTTATTCACAGTGTCATAGGGAAAAAAACAAATATTATTTCAAATGATGTTTCAAGACTTTAGTTTTTAAAATTTTGACACAACTCAACAATTCCATTACTTTTAAAAAACAAATAATTATTAAAAAATGAAATCTTTTTTTCAAATAATCATACTTGATTGAAAAAAGAATAAAAAAGTAGAACTTCAGTTTTTACTGAAGTCCTTAGTGTTTCATGTTCCTACCGGTAGCAGCTTGGGTCTTTTAGATTTCTTCTTCGCCGACTTCCATATAAAAGGTATTGAACCGTTTCTAGAGTGTTTGAGTCGTTTCCGGATTTTGGGGTATTCTTCTATCCTTCTTTCCAGTTGAAAACAGATTCAGTAACTCTAACTTTCAAAACAAAACTTAATGTTTATTTTTGTGAGTTCTTTGTTCATCCTTTATGTGCACATATAAAAATAGCGTACATCTCGTACCAGTAAGGACAGAAAATCCACTTAAATCCTGCTTCTTCAAGTCTCTCCCTGAACTTTTCTGGGGTATCGATGCTCTCCCTCACATCTTCAAAAGTTTCCAGCATTTCTTCCGCTTCTTGAACGGTGAGTTTCTGGTCAACCATGTACCGCTTCCAGTGATCTATGTAAATCTTTTCTTCCCACTCACTCTCGGGCCTAAAGATATCTCCTTCAATAAACCTTCCATCCGGTTTGAGAGCCTCGTAAATTCGCCTGAAAACTCGGGATTTTGTACCCGGAGCAAGGAAGCAAAGGCATTGTGTGGAAACCACAGCATCAAACTTTCCTTTTCCCTCTGAATGTTCTTTCCACCCGGGCCCTTCATGCCCTCCGAGATTTTTCCACTTTGCGCACTCTTCCTGAATATCCCCCTCAATGAATGTGACGTTCTTCTGCAGTTCTGGCTTCTCCTTCGCCACAGCCAGCATTTCAGGGTTTCTGTCGATGCAGGTTATTTTAGCATCAGGTTTTTCTTTCCTTATCAAGCTGGTGAGAAATCCGGTCCCGCTCCCAAGTTCGAGTATCTCGATTTCCCTGGACGTCCTTTCTGTTTCTTCGGAAATTGACTCCGGATTTGGATCCGGCACTGGCTCAGGGATAAATTCGATTACTGTGGAGAAGAATGCCTGCCAGTTTGGAAGACATTGTTTCTGGAGGGTGTCGTAACGGGAAGGGAGCTTGTTGGAGATTGAACTGGTTGAAGTCATAGAATCATCTCTAGAAAAGATCCTGAAAAAGATCTCTGGAAAAGTTTTCTGGAAAAGATCTTCATTAATTATTAGAAAACATGAGTTAAATAATTGCGGTTGTATGTCAGATTACAGGTAATCTTAATAGGATGCCCATACACATCGGATTAAAACAATTTGATGTTTATTTTTTACATCCGGTTATACCCAAACATCCTTCTTGATGGCAGAAAACAAAATTCAGTCAGATTCCTCCTCAACTCCTGGATCTCGGAAAATCCTTCCAAAGCTTGAAAACAGATCTGAAAATTAAAAATCCGTCAAAAAAATTAAAATTAAAAATCCAATAATCAAAACTCAATAAGAAAAGAATAAAAAAAGTAGAACTTCAGTTTTTACTGAAGTCCGTAGTGTTTTATGTTCCAGTCTGCAGCAGCCTGGATCTTTGCGATTTCTTCTTCGCCGCCTTCCATGGTGAAGAGGTGTTTGAACCGCTTCTGGGCTCTGAGGTATTCCTCGACTGGCCTTGGGTTCTTGACTTTTCTTACCTGGGTGATCTCACCGTTTTCCATTTCGTACATGGGCCAGAGGCAGGTCTCGACTGCGAGTTTTGCAAGTTCGATGGTCTTGGAGCCGTCGAAACCCCAGCCGGTTGGGCAGGGTGCATGGGAGTGGATATAGGTGGGGCCCACAATTTCGGTAGCTTTCTTGACCTTTCTCATCATGTCCCGCGGGAAGCCGATTGATGTTGTGGCTACGTACGGGGAGCCGTGGGCTGCCATGATGGTGGGCATGTCCTTTTTAGGGCGTGGGTTTCCGAAGGAGACTTTGCCTGCGGGGCTTGTTGTTGTGGAAGCATCGAAGGGGGTTCCGGAGCTTCTCTGGATCCCTGTGTTCATGTAGGCTTCGTTGTCCACGCAGACGTAAGTAATGTCGTGGCCCCTTTCAAAAGCGCCTGAAAGGGATCTGATCCCTATGTCCATTGTCGAGCCGTCACCGCTCACTCCGATGACTTTGGTGTTTCCTTTCTTGCCGAGAGCTTTTAAGGCAGCCTCGACACCTGATGCCACTGCACCTCCGTTTTCAAAGAGAGAGTGGATCCAGGGGACCTGCCAGGCAGATTCCGGGAAGGGTGTGGTCATAACTTCCAGGCAGCCTGTCGGATTGATCACAATGCAGTCCGGGCCTGCACCCATGAGCATGAACTTTGCGGCAAGGGCGTCACAACAGCCTGCACAGCCCCTGTGTCCCGGAGCAAGGTAAGTTTTTGGTGCGGGTTTACTCATAGCAACTCCTCCTTGACGTCAGCAAACTGGCTCTCAACCGTAATACCGGATTTTGCGACCTTCTTGGCCTCTTCGATTATCTTCTCTACGAGCTCTATGGGCACATCGCGGCCCCCATGGTTTAAGGTATAACCAATAATCGGAATGTCACACCTGCTGTTGTACATGCAAGACTTAGTCTCGGTAAAGAGAGCACCCTCGTTTGTTCCGATTGAAATGTTCTTGTCAAGTACGACCACAACATTGGCATTTGCCAGGGCCTTTCTGATCTGCATCTTCGGGAAAGGCCTGAAGGACCTGACTTTCAGGATACCGATCTTCTCGCCTTTTGCCCTGTACTTGTCAACTACCTCCTTGAGAGTGCCCACAAGGGAGCCCATGGCCATGATTACGACTTCAGCATCTTCAAGCTGGTAACCGTCGATAAGGCCTCCGTGGTCCCTGCCGAAGATCTCTGCGAATTCTTTGGATACGGCCTCGATCTTCGGAAGAGCTGCCTGCATTGCCTTTTCCTGCAGGTATCTGAATTCGGTGTAAGTCGATGGGTCTGCAAAGGCTCCGAAGGTCAGCGGGTTTTTAGGGTCAAGTACGTACTCAGGCTCATACTTGGGCAGGAACTCGTCGGTAAGGTCCTGCTCAAGGAGCACTACGGGTTCGTAGACGTGGGAGAGGATAAATCCGTCCATGCAGACCATTCCCGGCAGGAGCACATCTTTGTTCTCTGCGACTTTGTAGAGCTGGGGGATCAGGTCTGCTGCTTCCTGGACGTCTTCTGCATAGATCTGGAGCCAGCCTGTATCCCTCTGGGCAATCGAGTCCTGATGATCATTCCAGATATTGATCGGAGCGCTGACCGCCCTGTTTGCTACGGTCATGATGATTGGGAACCTCATGCCGGAAGCGTTGAAGAGCACTTCGTGCATGAGTTCAAGCCCCTGGGAGGTGGTTGCGGAATAGGTCCTTGCCCCGACAGCCGAAGCTCCCACAAGGGCCGAGATCGCCGAGAATTCGGATTCCACGTTGATGTATTCACAGTTCGGGATTTCCCCGTCTGCCATAAACTGGGATAAGTCTTCAACGATATGGGTCTGAGGGGTGATAGGATAAGCGGAAATCACATTTGGACGGCAAGTTTTTGCTGCATGGGCAACTGCGTAGGAACCCTCCACGACTACCATTTTGGCCTTGTCAGCTGAATTGAGCGGCATTATTTCTCCTCCAGAATCATATCAATTGCGTCTGCAGGGCATTCATTCGCACAGATACCGCATCCTTTGCAGTAATCGTAGTTGTATTCGAAAAAACCATCTTCTCTGGGAAGAATTGACATATCAGGGCACACAATCTCGCAGATTCCGCATTTGGTGCATTTTTCGTAATTGTAAACAGGTCGGAAGTTTCTCCAGCCTCCGGTTTTGTTTACAAGGGTTGAACCCGGTTCGCAAATTCCTCCAATTGGGATCTTCATGCTTCTTTCCCCCTGATAAGTTCATAGGCTTTCTGGATAGCCTGAGCGTTCTTTTCGGCTACTTTGCCGGAAAAGCGGTCCCTTACGGCTTTTTTAATGGATTCCACATTGATCTCTCCGGTTGCACCTGCAAAAGCTCCCAGAAGGACAGTGTTCACAATAGGAAGGCCAATAATGTCCATTGCCACCTTTGTGGCGTCAACGGTCATGACCCTTGCTTTTGTATCAAGTTTTAGGTCTTCGGGTTTTTCTTTTGTGTTGATGATGATAATGCCATCGTCTTTTATCCCGCTTGCAACGTCGACAGTTTCGAGCAGGGTGGCATCCTGGACGATCACGTAATCTGGTGTGTATATCTGGCTTCGGAGCCTGATCGGATTCTCACTGAGCCTGGTGAATGCCTGCACAGGAGCACCTCTGCGCTCTACCCCAAAAGCAGGGAAGGCCTGGCTGAACTTTCCGTCTTCAAAAGCTGCAACGGAAAGCATTTCAGCTGCAGTAACAGAACCCTGGCCTCCTCGACCGTGTATTCTGATTTCCTTCATCTGGATTCTCCTTGTTAAACGCGGTTTTAATTTAGTTTTTTAATGTTTTTCAAGCATTTTTTGCTGTTTTCGGCAGTCTGTATGGCATGATTATTTGTAGTTTGGCTGTCAGCACACTGCTATTAATCGAGTTAACCTGAAGTTAATCTCTTATTAATTCTTGCCAGATCAGGAATCCGTACCTCTACCCTGTACGGTTTTTCATCCGGCATTTTCTCCAGACACCAATTAATATCCAAAGGCTGATTGGTAATGGTTCAAAACTTTGGACGGCAAAATTGTTAACCTCATAGTATTCATAATTGATGGATCATAATTATCTTGACGGTACTATATTTTCAATTATATATTCACGCCGTTTGGTGCCTGATAGTTCATGGATAATAGTGTAGATTATTATTAGTTTTTCGGTGAACGTCGAGAAATTCTTTATAAATACTTCTAATTTTAAATTATTTTTTAGACGTTTTATAATTATGGTTTCCAGGTTAACCTGTCTTCTTACCATGTTATCTCTCTGTTCTATTGTAAACAAAGCTTAACTCTAAAAATTGAATATTCTTAATATTTTTCCTGGCAGGAACTCCTCATCAGTTCAGTTATGGACTTCCCGTCTTTCAGACCATTAATTTTTTCCCTGACGTGCCGCGAGCCGTGCAGTCCTTTAGTAAACCAGTGTGCGTGCATCCTGAGGTTTATGGATGAAAGAAGGTTGTGTTCCTCAAGGAGGGAAATATATTTTTCAAAATCCTCAAGTTGTCTGGCCTGTCTCTCAACCTCGAGTTTCTCACCGGTTTTTAAGTAGTGCCTGATCCTTCTAAAAATAAAAGGGTTTCCCATTGATGCGCGCCCTATCATAAGTCCGTCGCAACATGTCAGCTCCAGAGTCCTTTCTGCCGATTCCTCGTCCCTGATGTCCCCGTTTGCAATTACAGGAATTGAAAGCTCATTTTTGACTGCTTTTATTCCCATAAGGTTCGCATTGCCCGAGTACATCTGCGCAGCTGTCCTGCCGTGCACGGTCAAAGCCGATACCCCTGCCTTTTCTATCAGACGGGCAATTTCAAGGGTTTTTTCCTCCCTTCCGAGGAGGCGGATCTTTGCGCTGACCGGAGTATTCAGGGCATCCGTAAGCTCAGAGATTATTTCACGGACAAGTTCCGGGGAATTGAGGAGAGCCGAGCCGCAGCCAGCCCCTGTGATGCATCTTGCAGGGCAGCCCATGTTAATGTCTATGACCTCAGGCCTGTATTCTTCTTCAACAAAAAATGCAGCTTTTCTAAGTTTCTCGGGACAGTTCCCCACGAGCTGAACCCCAAAAGGCCTGTCTTCGGAAGAACTCAGCCCTTTAATAAAAGATTTTCTGCTTTCATTGAGCAGGGCATCTGCACTGATCATCTCTGTGTAGGTCAGGTCAGCTCCATCCTGCCTGCAAAGCAGTCTGAAAGCCAGATTTGTTACATCTGCCATAGGCGCAAGAAGAAGATTTCCGGGAAGTTCGGTTCTTCCAATTTTTAGTTTTTTAAGTTTCATGTTTCTTATGTTTTTAAGTCTCGTATTCTGGTGATTTTTAAGTCTCACGTCTCTTATGATTTTCCAGCTTTTTCTACGGCGAAAAGAGGATAAAAGCAAGATACTTGAACCAGGGATTGAAACTCTGGTTCGGGTTTTCCACGAAGAGCGTAAAAGTTGATTGAAGTTTGATATTTGATCGAAGTTAATTACGGAGTTTACTTGAAATTAAATGCGCAGATGATGTGGCTATACAGGTGATGTGGCTATACAGGTGATGTGGTTATATGACCATGAGAGGATAATAGCCACTTTTATATTTGTGAGGCAATTACCTGCTGGCGGGCACACAACTCAATGGGCTCATGAAAAGAGCAGCCTGACATATCCAAGGTAAGGAATCCTGTACCGTGCAACCCCTATTATCCATTCATCTTTCACAGGCACATAGTAACTTATCTGTCCTTCCTGGTCGTAGTGCTTGTTGGTAACAGGGTTGTCCCCTTTGGTAATATATCCGGAGTAAGGGGCAGCAGGACCGTTTTCCCACATGGGCTCTCCGGCTTCCACCCGGTACATTGCTCTATGTATTATAGGAGTTATGCCTTCCTGTCCGTAGGGTCGATAGAGTATAACGTCTCCATAGTCTCCAAAGGTCATGTAACCCGACTCTTCTCCTTCTTCATTGGTAACAAGATCAACTCGATCGATGTTTTTAATGAAGATAATGTCTCCTACCTGCATATGTGGTTCCATACTTCCGGACTCCACTGCGACCATGGGTGTCCAGAGCCCGAACGCCAGTTTGGAAAGAACCATAAAGGCTATCAGGACAGCCGCAACCGACAGCAAATCCTTTCCAAGGGAAACCAGGAAGCTCTCTTCCTCCTGGGTACTGTTTTGTGTATTAGTGTTGCTCATAGTAAGCCTTTATTCTCTTTATTTTATTCATCCTGTGCTTTATTATATTTCATTCGGTCTGTATTACTGTGCCGGCACTTCGTAAGCTATGTAATTTATATTTTTGTATAAATCCTGCTCTAATAATCTTAAGTGTACCATACTTTTTTGCATTATTATATAAGTCTTTTAGGTATACTTGCCTATACGATTTGCTTTTATCCTATATTAACTTACAATTTATCAGCAGGTTATGATATTTTTATAGTTAATTATTTAAAAAATAGCCTGACATCCCTTCAAATTCGAATAATTGTTTAGAAATCTTTTTTAGGAATCCATTAAGGGAGGAATCTATTAGGAATCTTCTATAAGGCTGAAGAATACAAACATTTAATCCGAATCTAAAATATAATCCTGTTGACAGGCTATTCTCACGGGAATAAAACCAAAAATCCTTACCAAACTATATACTGTTATTTTGCTGTTATCGAAGCAATTTTGTATGTGTTTGGTTTTTATATTTTAAGTGGGTCTTTGCTTTAAATCATTTGAGTTCAGGCTGATTGGTTCCAGGTCAAATAAGGCTCATAGATGCTGGTAACCATAAAATCAGGTTGAAAAAGTCAGGTCGGAATTATGAATGAAATCGATATTATAAGGGCAGTTATAGAGGAAGGGTACCAGATAAGCCCGCAAGCCGTAGAACTAATCAAATTAAGTAACTCCCCTGAAAACCTTCTAAAATACATTCTTTCAACTATTGATGACTGTGTTTTCGTTATCGAACCCGAACATGTCGACCTGAAGAGCTTTGAAGCTTCTACAACTTTTTCCAGAGTGACCTCTGGAGCACCTCCCGGGACAGTTTCCGGTAAGGTTTCAGGTAAAATTTCCACTCCTGCCTTAGATTCTGCTTCAGAACCTGTCTCAGATTCTGGCTACGAATCTTCCTCAGAACCTTCCGTTGAACCGGATATAGTTTCAGCAGTTGAAGTCCCGGACTCCAACCCGGAAATTGAACCTGAAATTCTTTCTTCCCAGGGTTCGAATTCAGATTTTGATTCTGATCCGGTTTACGATTCTGCATCTGATTTAGTTCATGATTCAGTTCATGATTCAGTTCATGATTCAGTTCATGATTCAGTTCATGATTCAGTTCATGATTCAGTTCATGATACTGTTTCTGACCCGGTTAATAATTCAATTCATGATTCAATTCATGATTCAATTCATGATACTGTTCATAACTTTCTTCCCAATCCTGTTAGCCCCTCTGTTTCTCCAAAAAGTATAAAAAAACAGGCTTCCTCTTTTTTCGGAACTACAGGTCCTTCTTCTGCCTTTAAAAATGATTTAAGGATGAATTCTCTTTTTTCAAACCAGAAAAATTCTTTTTCTTCGAGTTCCAGGGATGAAGGGATCAGATATATTCCGGGCCGCAACCCTGTCACCGTGCTTTCCGACATTACCGGGCATTCGACCTGTGTTGGGGAGTATATGCAGTTTGTGCAGTATTTCAGGGACAGGTATAGCAGGCTCTCTGAGATCCTCCGGGGAAGGATGAATGCCCGGCCTATAGAGAGCCTGAAAAGGAGGAGTTTCCGCCGCGGATCCGACGGGAACACTGAGGAGTTATCGATCATAGGGATGGTTTCAGATATCAGCACCACCACCAATGGGCACAAGATCCTTTCTCTTGAAGACTCAACAGGCTCTTTTTCCGTGCTTATCCGAAATAGTGATAAAGAGCTCTTTGAACTGGCTTCGCGGCTCCTTCTGGACGAGATTGTCGGGGTAACAGGCTCGGTTACGAACGACGGAAACCTTATGCTTGCCACAAAACTCCTCCAGCCCGATGTCCCTAACAGTGTTCAGCGCAGGACAGGAAGCCACGGAAAAGCCGTCCTGATCTCGGATGTGCATGTGGGTAGTTCCCAGTTCCTGGAAGATTCCTGGCTGGACTTCCTGGACTTTTTGAAAGGAGAATCCGACTCCGAAGAAATGCGGGAGATTGCAGCCCAGGTCCGTTATCTCGTTGTTGCAGGAGACCTCGTGGACGGCATAGGGATTTATCCTGACCAGGAAATGGAACTGGATATCCCGGATGTCTATGAACAGTACAGGAAAGCCGCAGAGTATATAAGAGAAGTTCCTGAACAAATCCATGTGATCATAAGTCCCGGAAACCATGACGCTGTACGCCAGGCAGAACCACAGCCCGCCCTGCCTGCGCGAATCTGTGCGGATTTTCCTGAGAACGTCACCTTCGTAGGCAACCCTGCTCTTGTGGACCTTGACGGCGTCCAGATTCTTATATATCACGGCAGATCGATTGATGATCTGGTGGCGAGTGTTCCCGGGGTATCATATCAGGAACCTGCAGGGGCAGTCCTTGAGATGCTCAAGCGCAGGCACCTTGCTCCGACTTACGGGAGTAGGGTTTCCATATCCCCGGAGAAAAAAGACTACTTTATAATTGACCCTGTTCCGGATATCATCCATACGGGGCACGTCCATACTCTGGGGGTTCAGCGATACAAAAATGTCCTGCTGGTCAACTCCGGAACATGGCAGGGTCAGACCGAGTTCCAGAAGCGTGTAAACCTGATGCCTATGCCGGCTAGAGTCCCGGTTGTGGATCTTGCGAATTTTGACGTGAAAATCCTGGCATTTGATTAAGCCCGGGCCTGTGAGCTCAGATCCGTTTTTCTCTGAGGTTCTCCAAAATTATTTTCCGATCCTTATATATACCACAAAGATTTAATATCCGGAAAATGCCGCTTGAAGAAAGAAAGGAAGAAAAAAAAGATTCCGGAGAAAGCTTTCCGGAAATCCCGGAAGAAAATCGGGGGGAAGAACAGGCTTCTCTCCCCTTTGATATCCCTGATTTTGCGACTCTTCTTAAAAAGCAGAGCTATGCCCTCGCAGGCCGCCACTCGGCAGTAAAGACCTGCCTCTGGCTCAGAAAAGCCATGAATGACGAAGGCTTTTGCTACAAATCGAAGTTTTATGGCGTCCAGTCCCACCGCTGCCTCCAGATGACTCCCACGCTCATATGCAACCACCGCTGCCTTTTCTGCTGGCGCCCGACTGAGGTCCCGGTCCCTGCACCCGGAGAATGGGACTCCCCTGAAAAAATCGTTGAGGAAAGCATTGACTGCCAGCGAAAATTGATCACAGGTTTCGGAGGTTCGCCGAATGCACTCAGGGAGCGCTGGCTTGAAGGCAATGAGCCGAATAACGTTGCAATCTCTCTGTCAGGAGAACCGACCTTTTACCCTTACCTTCCTGAACTTATCGAAGAATATGAAAAGAGAGGTTTTACCACCTTTCTGGTTACAAACGGAACCGTCCCTTCAATGCTTGCAAAGGTTAACCCTTCCCAGTTGTACATGAGTCTTGATGCCCCTGACCTCGAGACCTACCTCAGGGTCTGCCAGCCAAAATCGCCTGCCCTCTGGGACAGGATTAACGAGTCTCTGGACATCATGAAGGAGAAATGCTCAAGAACAGTCATCCGGACCACACTGGTCAAAGGCGAAAATATATTCAGTCCCGAAGGCTACGCCGAACTTATTAAAAAGGCCTCCCCGGATTTTGTGGAAATAAAAGCCTACATGCACCTTGGCTTTTCACGCTTACGTCTCGACCGTTCTGCCATGCCAGCCCATGCAGAGGTGCTGGAGTTTTCTAAAGAGCTTGCAAAGCACCTGGGGTATGATATCGCAGACGAATCCGAAATCAGCCGGGTTGTTCTCCTCTCAAAAGACGGAAAAAAATCTCCTGTGAGAAAGGTTTCCTTCAAGGACTAAACCATTCTTATCTAACCTTTCTTACCAGATTTTTTACCTGAAATTCATTTTTCTCTGCCTCTATCTATCTTTCTCGATCTCCTCTCTATCCGAAAATGAGTTCTAAAGTCGAAGATAAATGTAGAGGAATATTATTATATTTTAATAAAAATATAAAATGTGTCAGGGGATAGAAACAAATATAAACCTAAGTTTCAATTAGAGTATCATCCCGGCAAGGGTTAATCCGGTAAAATTAAATCAAGCAAATTAAACAAGCCGTTAATTATCATATACAGTCCGAGTAAGATTATGTCTCATATCTAGTGCGATCAAAAGAATGCGAAACCTAGCAGGTTTATGCAGCATAAGAGCAAGCTTTAGCGACTTGCTGAGATGCCGGGCTTCCGAAGGGTGTATTTCTCACTCTAAGGTTCTTCGTATTCCAGGCGGTTTTTATACCCGGATTTCGGGTGAGACAGGAACTCACTGTGTGATTTATCCTTATCAAATCCTCCGTTTATCCGTTGTATGCCAACCGACATGTTAAATGAATCCTACATGCAAAGCGAATATTACACTGAATAACTAAATTTATTATGATGTCGGGCTTTATAACTTTTCAATTGAAATCCGGTTTCAATAGAAATCTCTAACTGAACTCGATATGTTCCGGTCAAACTGGACGTCTCAATGCAAATCAATTTCAATACAAATCAATTTCAATACAAATCAATTTCAATACAAATCAATTTACTACCAGACTTACGATAATTACGAATCTTACTGCTTTATTCATCGGGGAATTTTTAAAATGACTGAACAATCCGCACACGAGAAATACGAATTTAAAAAGAAGCTTGAAAGCCTCAGGGATAAAAAAGGAAGGAGCACGGAGCTTATTTCCCTTTATATCCCTGCTGACAAGCAGATTTTCGATGTCACAAACCAGTTAAAAGACGAGCACGGGCAGGCTGCAAACATAAAGTCCAAGCTTACGAGGACGAATGTGCAGGGAGCAATTGAATCTCTGCTCTCAAGGCTCAGATACCTGGATAAAGTGCCTGATAACGGGATAGTGTACTTTACAGGGGCTATAGACATCGGAGCCAACAAGACAAGCATGGAAAGCGAAGTAATCATTCCACCCGAACCCATTACTGTCTACAAGTACCACTGTGACTCATCTTTCTACCTTGAGCCTCTTGAGGATATGCTCAAGGATAAGAGCACTTTCGGGCTTCTTGTCCTTGACCGCAGAGAAGCGACCGTAGGGCTTCTGGTCGGAAAAAGAATACAGGCCTTCCGCAACCTGACCTCAACGGTCCCGGGAAAGCAGAGAAAAGGTGGTCAGAGTGCCCACCGTTTCCAGCAGCTCAGGCTCATCGCAATCCATGACTTCTATAAAAGGATAGGAGATGCCGCAAGTGAGATCTTCCTCGCTATAGACCATAAAGACCTCAAAGGCGTTCTGATAGGAGGGCCTTCTCCGACAAAGGAAGAGTTCTACGGAGGAGAGTTCCTGCACCACGAGCTCCAGAAAAAAATTCTCGGGCTCTTTGATACGGCATATACTGACGAATCCGGACTTTCCGAGCTCGTTAATGCTGCAGGGGAAAAGCTTCAGGATCTTGAACTCATGGGGCAGAAGAATGCCGTCAGAGACTTTTTCAAGGAACTGATTGCCGATTCGGGGAAGGTAGCTTACGGAGAAGCCCAGGTCAGGGCAAACCTCGAGATCAATGCGGTGGATGTGCTTCTGCTCTCCGAAGATCTTCGGGCAGAAAGGGTAACCACGAAATGCAGTGTCTGCGGATACGAAAATAAGTGGACACGGCGCTGGAAGCCCGGAGAGCCTGCCCCTACAGCCGGGAACTGCCCCAAGTGCGGTTCTTCCCTTGAGGTTACGGATGTTGTTGACGTTGTGGACGAATTCTCAGAGCTTGCCGACAAGAGCAATGCAAAGGTGGTCTTCGTGTCCACAGACTTTGACGAGGGTTCCCAGCTAATGAATGCTTTCGGAGGCATTGCTGCAATCCTGAGGTACAGTACCGGGATCTGATCTCCCACAGGGGTGAGATCCCCCATCCAGTAATTTTTTATCCAATACTTTTTTAATTAAACTGTCCTAAGATCAGTAGATCAGAAGCTGGTAAATCAGTTGATCAGAAATTAGTAAAAATAAAGGCTATCTAAGGCTATCACATCAAGGACTTTCATAATTTTTCACGGTGACTTATACAGGTGATTTATCTTGTTCCTGGAACTCAAAGCTCAAGCTACATCAATCTTAAAAGAAGCTATCCGAAAGGTCGGGTTTGATGTTGAGGATTCCGAACTTCAGTTTGAAACATCTTCCCATGCTGACCTTGCAAGCAGAGCCGCCTTCAGGCTTGCAAACATTCACAAACAAAATCCAAAAGAGCTTGCATCCCGTATAGTTTCTGCAATCGAAATTCCTGAAGGCTCGTACATTGGAAAAGTGAGTGCCGCGGGTCCTTACATTAATTTCCTTGCAGGCAGGCACTATCTGGACAGGACGGTAACGGCTGTCCGGGAAGAAAAGGAAAAATTCGGCTGTGGGGCTCCGAAGGACAGGATCCTCCTTGAGCACACCTCGGCAAACCCAAACGGCCCCCTGCATGTAGGGCATATCCGCAACTCGATTATAGGGGACACTCTTGCCCGTATCCTCAGGCGTGCAGGATACGATGTTGAGGTCCAGTACTATGTTAACGATATGGGGCGCCAGATTGCGGTAGTTTCATGGGCATGCGAACGCTTTGAGCTTGACCTTTCCAGAAAGTCTGACTCTGCAATTGCTGACGTATATATCAAAGCCAATGTCGAGCTGGACAAAAACCCTGATTATGTAAAGGAAATCGATACCCTTATGGAAAAGATTGAAGCCGGAGACCTCGGGACTATCGAACGTTTTGATAAGGCAGTTTCCCTGGCTATTGCAGGGATCAAAGAAACCCTCTTCCGCTTAAATGTCGTGCATGATAAATTCGTGAAGGAGTCTCACTTCCTCAAGTCCGGGGCAGTCCACGACATTGTCGAGCGCATCAAGGCTACCGGCAGGACTGAAATGGATAAAGGAGCCCTTGTGGTAAACCTTTCGGACTACGGGTTTGAAAAGACCCTTGTTATCCAGCGCTCAAACGGCACCTCGCTCTACACAACCCGCGACCTTGCCTACCATGAATGGAAAGCCGGGCAGGCGGACCGCATAATCGATGTTTTCGGAGCCGACCACAAGCTTATTTCCGGCCAGCTCAGGGCTACGCTGAATTCGATAGGAATCAAAGAGCCCGAGGTCGTAATTTTTGAGTTCGTCTCTCTCCCCGAAGGCTCGATGAGCACCCGCCGCGGCCAGTTCATAAGTGCGGATGACCTCTTTGATAGGGTCACCGAAGCTGCCTTCGAGCAAGTAGAATCCCGCCGCCCCGAAACTTCAGCCGAGTTTAAGAAACAGGTTGCAGAAATGGTCGGAATAGGTGCAGTCCGCTATGACATTGTAAGGGTTTCCCCCGAAAAATCCACGGTCTTCAACTGGAAAGAAGCGCTTGACTTTGAAAAGCAGGGTGCTCCCTACATCCAGTACTCTCATGCCCGTGCCTGCAGCATCCTTGAGAAAGCAAAAGAGGAAGTCGCCTGGGACCCTGTAGCAGAGATTAACCCCTCTCTTCTTGTCGAGGACAGCGAAATCGATCTCATCAAGAAGATGGCAATGTTTGACAGCATAATCGATCTCGGAGCCCGTGAACTCAAGCCCCATGTCCTTGCCATCTACGCCCGCGAACTTGCCGATGCCTTCAACCAGTTCTACCGCTTTGTCCCGGTTATTGCAGCCGAGGACGAGCAGGTCAGAGTCTCAAGGCTCGCTCTTGTGGACTGTGCAAGGATCGTCCTTGCAAACTCCCTTGACACTCTGGGAATAGGTGCTCCCGAGTCAATGTAAAAAAGAATGAAAAAAGCGGAAGTAATAAAGAGAAAAAAGAAAACAAGGAAAATAGTAATGAAGTTATCCCTTTTCCTTTTCCTTTTTTCCCTATCTCTCCATACCTTTTTATCCTCCTTGTTTTACGATTTTCGTTCTTGGTTTCTTGTCCTTCGTTCCCTATTCCTGGTTAGCCATTTGAAACGCTGTAACTAAATACACTGTAACTAGTGTCGAGTCAATAATCAAGTATTGAATAGTAATGAATGGCTGTAATCCGTTTCATACGTCATTATGTAATTGACAGGACACTAGAAACAATGACAAGTTTTACACAAAACGTATTCTAGAAAAATATATGACCCTTTATAACAAACTCATATTACTCTACAAAACAACGTTGCAGCGATAAGTATGATCACTATAAATGAAGCTTTTAGGACATTTTTGAGTGAACAGGAAGCCTGTTTAAAGCCTGATGCCTTCATGGACTGTGAAGATGTGATCCTTCTTTATGAGGAATTCCTTGAACTCAATGCAGAGGATTACCTGTCCGATGAAGACAGGGCTCTTTGTACCGCCCGGCCTGAAGACAAAAGTTACTTTGATGTTTTTGGCCCCGAACAGCTCAGCCCTGATGGAATTACGGATTTTCTCGAGGACTACGTGGTTGAGGTCGGAGGAGGTAAAAAGTTCATCGGGACAGCTGCAAAAGTTCTCCAGAGCTTTTTTGAATGGGTCCGGGAAAAGGGTTACATTGAGGAAAAAGCTTTTGAGACAAATAACGAACTCCTCGCAAATTACAGGAAGAGGCATTGAATATAGGAAAAATAGGATTTCTTGCTTTAACATAAATTGAAGGGGCACAGGTTAAGATCAATGAAGGATTGAAAAGGTTGAAAAAAATTTCCTGAAAGTGGGAAAATCTGTTTTAAGCTATCGCTTCTCTTTTTATTCTTTTTTGTTATCCCCTTCTTCATTTTTTATTCTTTTTAGGAAAACGTCGTTCTCAAGCGGACGGAAACCTAAAAAATCAGTACGATGAATTCCATTCAGATTCTATGAAAACCATCAGGGAAATTTTAGAGGAATTTTTGACCGAGCAACAAGCTCGCTTGAGTCCCAAAACTTGTTCCGGGTATGAAGAAGCAATATCTTTTTTCAGGACGTACTTGAATAGCTACGGGCATCGACATCTAAATCGGGATGAAACTACAAAATATGAGAAACTTGAAGCTTCTGAAGATAAACTGTTCTGGGATATCTTCGGCCCCGAGCATCTGGGTCTTTCGGAAATCTCTGATTTCCTTGCCGATTTTATGCCTAGGAAAGTGGCAGGCAGCAGGACTCTCATGGAAACTACCGGCAGGGTTATGCTCAAGCTGGTGAAGTGGCTTCATGAAAAAGGTTACATGCCGGACAAAGAATATGAAGAAGCAGAAGAAAATGTAAAAGGGCTTAAAGCTGACCTTCCACTTGTTGGAGAAGTGACCGATTTACTCTCTGATTATATCCAGAGACACCCGGTTGAAACCCAGTATACCAGTGACATTGATGCATATTTCGAAATCGCAAAAATAGAGCCCGGAAAACTCTGGCTCGAAGACTATTTGGAATCCAAGAAAAAAGTAGGACCGGTTCTTGTTTCCGAGGAAATCAGCTCGAAATGCAAGGTTGGGTGGACTGTTTCCCTCTGGGTCGTGAAAACAGGAAAGGTCTGGAGGATTCTGGAAAGTGGGAATGTGTTGCCCCGCTGAATGGCAGAGGTTATGTCATGCAAAACACGGTTGAAAAGACTATAGGGGAAGTTTTCCAGGAATTTCTTGTCGAGCAACGAGCTCGTCTGAGTCCAAAAATCTATTCAGGCTACGAAAAGACAATTTTCTATTTTAAGAAATATCTCAACGGCCAGGCTCCTGCATATCTGAATGAGGAAGATGAGGGTCTTCTGGCTAAACTTTACGAAAAGGAGGATAAAGAGTACTGCGAAGTCTTCGGGCCTGCATACATTGGTTCTTCGGAAATGCAGGGTTTCCTTGGCCATTTTATGATCGGAAGTGTGGTAGCCAGTAAGGCCTTTATTAAAACAGTTGGGACGGTCATGGCCAAATTGGTAAAGTGGATGTATGAGAAGGGTTACATGGGCTATGGTGAGTATAAAGTAACATCCGATATTGTGAAAAGGCTCAAGGTCAATATGCCGGTGGCCGAAGAAGTTTCTGATCTGATGTGCCTTTATGCCGTGAACAATCCTGTTGCAGCTTGCACTGAAGTTCTGGACGATTTTTTCTTTATTACCGGGACCGAACCTGGAAAACTCTGGTTTAAAAGCCGCCAGACCGGGAAGAAAGTTGGGCCGGTGATCGTACCTGAATATATCAGTTCCATGTGCAAACCTGGCTGGACTATTTGCCTACTGCTTGGGAAAAACGGCAAAGTGTAGAAAATTCTGGAAAGCGAAAATATGTACCCTTGCCTGGTTTTTGTTTGAAAGTGTTTCAATTAGGAATATATAGCATATTATTTTTATAGTTCTTTTTATAGTTCTTTTCATAGTTTCTGTTTTCTCATTTCTCATTTTAGTTATTGGCACGAGAAACGCCACTTGCAAGCGAATAGAAACAAAAAAGGTTAAAGAAGGCATTCCGGTTATTTCGGCTAAGATTATCTTTTGGTCCACAGTTGCCATGTTTCCAAAACATATACTTTCAAGTATTATACTCTTAAGTATACTATTTTAAAGTAGTATACTTTTAAGTATCTTAATGTCCCAAATATTATCATGTTTCTCAACCGGAAAGCTGAGCTTTCTCTCCTTGAAAACCTCCATGCTGAAGGCAAGCCCAAACTGATCCTCCTCTACGGGAAGCGACGTGTTGGGAAAACCGAGCTTCTGAACGAATTTGCTCGCAGGCACAGGGCTCTCTATCTTGTGGCCCGGCAGGAGGCATACGAGGGGCAGCTTAAGAAGATGAGTTCCGAGATTGCGGAATTCTTTGATGATGATGTCCTGAGACACAGCCCTTTTCAGAATTATGATGCCCTTTTCATTTATCTTGCACAAAAGGAAACTCCTGTCCTGTTTGATGAGTTTCCTTATCTTGTTGAGGCAAACAGGGCTCTGCCTTCAATCCTTCAGGAGTACTGGGACCGCTATTTCAGTAAAAAGAAGACTTTTCTGGTGCTTTGCGGCTCTTCCATTGCCATGATGGAATCTCTGCTCGGGTATAAATCTCCGCTTTACGGCAGGAGAACGGAACAGATCCTGCTTGAGCCCCTGAAATTCAGGGAGGCCTGTGAGTTTTTTCCGCAGCTGGGGCCGGAGGATAAAGTCCTTACTTATGCTGTACTGGGGGGGACACCTGCGTACCTTCTCGAATTTGATTACGGAAAACCCATTCTGGAAAACATAATGGGCCTAATTCTGAAGAAGAACACTTTTCTCTATCAGGACACAATGTTTGTGCTCCAGCAGGAGCTCTCCGAACCCAGGGTATATTACTCGATCATAAATTCCGTTGCAAAAGGAAATACCAGACTGGGAGAGATAATGAACGACACAGGGCTTGAGAAGAGCAAGATTACGAAGTACCTGAGTGTCTTAAAAGAACTCCATATCATCGAAAGAAGGGTCCCTGTCACGGAAAAAAGTCCTGAAAGTTCAAAGAAGGGCATTTACCTCCTCAAAGACAATTACTTCAAGTTCTGGTTCCGCTTTGTCTTTGAAAACGTCGAATATATCGAGCAGGGCAGGCAGGAGAAACTTATAGGAGATAAAATAAGCCCGGTCCTGAATAACTTTGCAGGCTTTGCTTACGAAGAAATAGTCCTCGAATACCTGAAATCCAGTCCCGGGTTTTCGGATTATATTTTTGGGCGCTGGTGGGATAAAGAGGAAGAAATCGATGTGGTTGGGTTAGACAGTAGCCAGAACAGGATCATTTTTGGCGAGGTTAAGTGGAAAGCTCTCACGGAAAAGGAGGCAAGGCAAACTCTGAACCGGCTTGTGGAAAAATCGGTGGATGTAAAATGGGGGGAGAATTTGGAATCGGGTGAAATCCAGGGAGGTCCGGAAAAAAAATACTTGCTGGTCGGGAAAAAGGTAGGAGGAAAAAAACGTTTGCTTGAAGATGGCTATCTGGTGCTGGAACTGGATGACCTGGTTGAAAATTGAATCCGCTTCTTCTCCTCTATTCTCCTCTTTTATTCTTTTCTCCCCTATTGTTCTATTTCTCCATATTTTAGTCCCGGCAACAAATGCAAATTCTCCATTTAATTTCTTTTTATATTTCATTTGTTTAATAATTTACTCTATATCTATTTTAGAGCCTTAGCCTCACTTCAACATTTATTCTTCAATTAAAAAAAGCTTCTATATCCATGCTTTTTAATTTATTATCCAGAGTAATTCCAATACTTATAATACCCGATCTGTCTTACATTACGCATATGCAGGACATCACTTTTATCGACGGAGGCAGCCTACCCACACCTGAAGGTCTTACAAGGGAATGGGTAAAAACGGCAGCCGAAAACCGGGATGAGGACGAAAAACTCTTTTCTCTGGTAAGAGAGACTTTCCAGAAAAAAATTAATGTTGGAGTACACGTTCCAACTTATCCGCAGTTCAGGGACATGATAGGGCAGTTTCTGGACATAATCAAGGATGAAAAGAACTGTTACGAACCTTATGTGGTAAAGGATGAGTACGCAAAAATCCTTGAACTTGAGATAATTGACGAGGTTGCAAAGCAGTACAGGGAAGAGACAGGGGAGACTCTGGAAGTGAGAGTTTGCATTGCCGGCCCTACGGACCTGTACCTTCAGGCATTTGGAGCAGCTCCTTTTGCAGATGCATACCATATAATAGCTCTGGATATCGAGAATTTCATAAAGCAGGCATTTAAAGCCGCGAAAAATTTCAAAATTAGGGTTATTGCCCTGGACGAGCCCAGTCTAGGAATGAACGACAGAATTCAGTTTTCTGACTCCGATATCATCTCTGCTCTTACTCTGGCTTCCACCTATGCGCGAAAACAGGGGGCAGATGTGGAGATCCATCTGCACTCTCCATTGAAGTACAAACTTGTTTGTGAGACCCCTGTCAATGTTATTGGTTTTGAGTATGCTGCAACTCCTTCTTATATAGACCTCCTGGACAAAAAAATCCTGGAGAACTCGAATACCTACATACGGCTCGGAGTCTCGAGGACTGATATTTCCAGCCTCATAGGTATGGTCAACGAGACCTATGGAGTAAATGCCTGGAAGGAAAAGGAGTATATGCAAAAGATTGTTACTGATCTCGAAACTCCCGAGCTCGTCAAAAAGCGGCTTGAGAATGCTTTTTCTATCCTTGGGGACCGTATAAAATATGCAAGTCCGGACTGCGGGCTGGCATTCTGGCCGGATCAGGACATTGCTTTCAGGCTACTCGAGAATACGGCAAAAGGAATCAATGCATTCAATGCCGAAATGAAAAACCAGAAATAATCACTCAGAAAATAGTAATTCCGGAATCACTCAGAAAATGGTAATTCCGGAACTCTGTTCTTTCTTCTGTTTTTTTATAATTTTACTGTCTTTCCAATAATGATAAATTCTTACAGGTATACTAGAGAGCATGCAAGAAATCATCTTTGACGATATCGGAAGCTATCCCCTTCCTGAAGGAGTCAGCAAGGAATGGGTCCGAAACGCATTTAAAACGAGAACAGAAGATGAGAAACTTTTTACTGTAATCAATGATGCTTTCCAGCAGAAAATCGATGCAGGTGTAGAGGTTCCTACTTATCCTCAGTACCAGGACATGAACGAACAGTTCCTGAAGGTTATCCGGGACTCGGAATGCACTGAAGGTCCTTTTGAGGTAAAACTGGAGTGTGCAAGAATCGAAGAGCTTGAGGCTATAGAAACGGTTGCAAAAGCCTATAAAGAAAAATTCGGGGAAACCCTGAAGGTCCGGATCTGCGTGACCGGTCCAACCGAACTTTACCTGAAGGAATTTGGAGGTACACGATATACGGACATATATACTATTTTTGCAAAAAACGTCAACAAATTCGTCCGGAACTCCATGAAATCCGCAAAGAATTTCAAGATTGCAACCGTTTCGATTGACGAACCAAGCATAGGACTGAACCCCGAACTTGCCTTTGATGAAAACGACATCACCTCTGCCCTTACCGAAGCCTCGAAGGCAGCGAGTAAGAGGGGGGCTGATGTGGAGATTCATCTTCACTCCGCTCTCTATTATAATTTTGCCTGCCAGACCCCTACGATTAATGTGATAGGGATTGAGTCTGCGGGTACGCCTTCCTACCTGGATCTGATCGATAAAAAAGTGCTTGAAGACACGGACTCTTTCCTGAGACTCGGAGTCGCAAGAACCGATATCTACTCCCTGACGGGGGTTCTTAATGAGAAATACTGTACCAACGTCTGGAAGGATCAGCAGTATCTGCCAGAAATCGTTACGCAACTGGAAACTCCGGCTGCTATTACAAAAAGACTGAGACTGGCTTACAGACGTTTTGGCAGCCAGATAAAGTACGTGGGTCCTGACTGTGGTCTGGGTTCCTGGCCCAACCAGAAGATAGCTTTTATCCTGCTTTCGAACGTTGCTCAGGGAATCAAGGATTTCAGGGAAAGTTGTTAACCCTGAAATCATTTTTTTTTGACATTAGCCGGAAAATTAACTAAATAAACCAAAAATTTTTACCCGGAAATTTCACCCTCAAGTTTCACTTAAAAATTTCAACCAGAAATTAACCGGGATTTTTGTCAGAAATTTCAATCCGGAATTTTCGGAAAATCCTCCGAACTATATTCAGGTTAGCCTTCATTTTTTGTTCCAGTGGAAACATTGCTTGACCGTAGAAATATACTAAAATTAGTCTACTGATCTCAATACACAGTAGAAATGAAGGGGTGGTTTTTCCGAAAGTTTTCCCGTCGGATGTAAGTTATGGTTAAGTTTATGTTTGATTTATGTTTTTACATATTTTCCTGTTTTTGAATTTTATGAGTCTACTCGTCTGAATTTTCATCTGAGTTTGTTCATAAATGTACCAATGGTTCACTCATTCAGCCTTCCGTGCCTTCTGTCTATGTCATCCATCATATCCAGCATTTTTCGAATAGAAGTCCGGATAGCATCAGATTGGCTGACGAACTTTTTGTTATCTCCTACATGCCTGTTGAGGTCATCTAGGAGCTCCTGAGGAATTTCAACGCTTACTTTTGGCATCAGGTTGCACTCCAATGTTTTTCTTTTTTGATTTCGAATTTTGTCTTTTCTGATTGATAACTTCTTCCTTCAACTCATATATTCTCCCTTCAACTCATATTTCTCCCTTCCAGATCCAATGGGTTCTTTTGGTCCCAGAAGGGGATTTTCGAGTTACATTGATCATTATCTGCGATCTAAGGTGAAATTAAATCGGATGGAGGGATACCTGAATCTTCTTAGGTGAAATTAAAGAACCGGATAAGTGAAAGTGTCAGATAAGCGAAAACGTTGGATCAGGACTTGAAAATGGTTTTCGAAAATGAATTATGGAATAGTTCTCGAAAAGAGTTTTTGAAAAGGATTTTGGAAATGATTTATGCTAAAGAAAGCTGTAAAAGAGATTAATGAGATCAGCGGGCCCGAAGGGATTTGAACCCCCGGCCTATGGATTAAGAGTCCATCGCTCTGCCTGACTAAGCTACGGGCCCACGCATTATTGTTCTCATTCAATGAGCGACTCTCACAATGTATTTTCAAATATTTATAGGTTGCGCCTAAGGGGGCACTCCATATAGTTTTTCAGAAAATGAACACCGAGTTTTTTCTGCTTTCTCTTTAAGATCCAGAAAAATTTTACATTTATATGGAATAGTTGTTTTTTATAGTAAGACTAAATTCTATTCTGAATAGTTTTATCTTTTATATCAATTAATAATAACTGTCATTACTTATTGTGTTTTTGAAGTAAGAATACTGAACTCCGGAAATCGGGTTTCAGATAATCTCCTAACTTCCATATTTTTCTTTATCGCAGGGCATTAAAGCAAAACGTTATATACAAGCGGATATGAGTATGACCAATTAATTGACTTATCCGAAGCTCTATTGGGGATTAGTTTACCGTAATAGATTAAGTAGAATGTGTACTTCCGAAATTTGGTTTTTCCAGTTTGGTTTGTTAAGTACTGTTTTTACTCTTTTCTGTTCTATTGATAGAGCTTTTCATAAGCTGATTAATAAAGTTAAAGGAATGAACCTGATGTTTAGAGATGAACGTACTTCTGTGCCCGTTGAAGAGGGCAAAACTTATGACGTAACTATTCAGGATATCGCTCGCCAGGGAGACGGCATTGCCCGTATCGAAGGCTTTGTAGTTTTTGTCCCGAATACAAGTGTCGGCGACGAAGTCCAGATTAAAGTCGAAAGAGTGCTTCCGAAATTTGCATTTGCAAGCGTTGTAGAGTAAGTGTGGGTCGAAAAATAAATCAACTGCATTATCAACTGTAGTAATTTTTAATTAAAGTAAAATTAAGGAATGATTTTGATGTTCAGAGAAGAAAGTCGCCCAGTCCCTGTCGAAGAAGGTGAAGTTTATGATGTCACAATTCAGGACATCGCCCGTCAGGGAGACGGCATAGCTCGTATTGAGGGTTTCGTAGTCTTTGTCCCTAACACCAGCGTTGGTGACGAAGTACAGATTAAAGTCGAAAGAGTCCTTCCCAAGTTTGCATTTGCAAGTGTTGTCGAGTAAGTGTGGGTAAGAGAATCAATTTAATTAATGCTAAAAATTAATTCAAGTAAATTTAAGGAATGGTTTTCATGTTCAGAGAAGAAAGTCGCTCAGTCCCTGTTGAAGAGGGCGAAGTCTACGATGTTACAATTCAGGATATTGCTCGCCAGGGAGACGGTATTGCCCGTATCGAAGGCTTTGTAATCTTTGTCCCGGGTACCAAAGTCGGCGATGAAGTCCGCATCAAAGTCGAAAGGGTACTTCCGAAATTTGCATTTGCAAGCGTTGTCGAGTAAAGTAGCCGGAAAACACTCGGTTACGCGAAATTCTACTAAATTAAAGGAATGATTTTAATGTTCAGAGAAGAAAGCGGCTCTGTTCCTGTTGAAGAAGGCGAAGTCTACGATGTTACAATTCAGGACATCGCCCGTCAGGGAGATGGCATTGCCCGCATAGAGGGCTTCGTAATCTTTGTCCCGGGTACCAAAGTCGGCGATGAGGTCAGGATCAAAATCGAAAGGGTTCTTCCCAAATACGGTTTTGCCAGCCTCGTTGAATAAACGGGCCAATTTATCAGAACAGGACTGAAAAATAATAAAAAATCATTTTTCAGTCTTTTTGCTGTTAATTTCAGATATTCTAACTAATTTCCGGCTCCCAGAACGTGCCGGAACCTCTTTTTCTGTAATAAGGTTTCCTTGTGTTTAGTTTCCTTTTTTAGTTTCCATATCCATACGTTAACCTTTTCAAGCTTTTTTCAGGCTTCTGATATTGAACATTCGATGCTGTTATATAATAGATGTTCAATCATACTTTGAAATCCAATTGGCAAAGTTTTTACCGATGCCTTAAAGACCGTTGTTTACGGCTTCCTTCGATCCATAGCCGGGGACAGTAACCCGGAGTGATTTCTAATGATGAGCTTTATTAAGTACCACCCCCGGTCCAACACTTACGTGATTGAAAAAGGAGCTTTTCTCGAAGAAGACCTGACGCTGGAAGGCAATCTTATTGTCGGGCAGGACGTGAAGTTCTGGAAAAACCTCACCGTATCTGGCAGGCTTGAGCTCGGGAAAGGTTCGATTATTCAGGGCGATGTGAAAGCCAGAACTGCCCTTGTCTGTGCGGCAGCAAAAATTCTGGGTAGTGTAGAAACGGTTTCCGAACTTGTGCTTCTTGACGGTGCCTGGGTAAATGTTGCATCATGTGAGGGAGATATCCGTGTAAGACCCGGATGCACTCTCGGTTCGGTAAAAGCAGGAGGGACTCTTGAGCTTGTGGGGAAGGTTGCCGTGAAAAGAGTCGAACCGCTGACAAAAGTAATCATTCGGGCTGAATAATAATTTCATTTCATTCTTCTTTACAGTTTTTTCTGTAGCAACTTTTCTTCCTAGTAGCTTCTTTTTTAGCAGTTTCTTCTTTATCGGCTTCTCTTTAATAGCCTCTTTTTTCTTCAAGGACCCCATTTTTCGTTTCCCCTTTTCGAGACTTCTTTCCTTAATAATTTTTTCTTCAGGATTGCACTTTTTCAGCAGTTCACTTGCTGAACCGCTCCTCTTCCAGAAGTCTGAGGACATGATCTCTTAAACGGTTTACTTCCGGACTTGTCCGGCTTCGTGGACGGGGTAATTCCACTTTTACGATCTCTTTCACTCTTCCGGGCCTTGAGGTCATAACCACTATCCTGTCGGAGAGGAAGACTGCTTCGTCCACACTGTGAGTTACAAAAAGGAATGTCACATGTTTCTGTTCCCATATCTTCAGAAGTTCATCCTGAAGTACGTTTCGAGTCTGGGCATCGAGAGCTCCGAAAGGCTCGTCCATGAGAAGAACCTCTGGCTCGTTAGCAAGGGCTCTTGCAATGGCCGCTCTCTGCTGCATACCGCCAGAGAGTTCGTGAGGATAGCTGTTTTTGAACTGTCCCAGGCCCACAAGTTCCAGGTACTTTTCCACCTGTTTCCGGGCTTTGTTCTTTTTGATCCCCTGCATTTCCAGCCCAAAGGTGATATTATCTATAACGGTCCTCCAGGGAAAGAGAGAATACTGCTGGAAAACCATGCCCCTTTTGGGATCAGGGCCTGTTATAGGAACTTCATTGAGTGTAATCTCTCCTGAGGTCAGGGTCTCAAGCCCTGCAGCTATCCGGAGCAGCGTTGTCTTCCCGCAGCCTGAGGGTCCGAGGAGGCAGATAAACTCTCCATCCTGCACATCAAAGCTTATATTATGCAAAGCTTCGGTCCCGGACTTGTCCTCTTTTTTGCTGAAGACACGAGAAACATTTTTTACACTTACTCTACCCATTTTATACCACAGTTCCTGTCTTCCATCTGAGTAGTTTTTCATCCACGTAGTATCTGAAGAAGCGGTCTATTAGAAGCCCTATGAACCCCAGCAGGAGCATATAGACGAGTACGAAATCCATCCTGTGCAGATAGTAATTGTGCCAGATCTGGTATCCAAGCCCTCTGTTGCTGACTCCGAACATCTCTGCGGCTACAAGGCACATCCAGCCTACACCCATTGCAATCCTTATCCCTGCAGCAATCGAGGGCATAGCCGAGGGAATCGCAACAAAACGGATGAGGTCTATATTCCGGGTACATCCGAGAACCTTTGCCGCTTCAACATAAACCCTCGGTACGTTTTTAAAACCCGTATAGGTATTGATGATGATAGGGAAGATCATTCCTACAAACACAACAAACCCTGCTGCCTGATGGGTAAGCCCGAACCATACTATTGCAAAGGGAATCCAGGCAAGAGGAGGAATTGGACGCAAGATTTCTATTATAGGGTCAACAGCCCTGTTTACTGCTTTGAACCATCCCATGGCTATCCCCAGGGGAATTCCGAGGATAAAAGCAGCAGCTATGCCAATTGAAAAGTGAAGTAAACTTGTCAGGGTATCCGTATAAATTAGCCCATTTTTGACAATCACGGAAAAAGAGATTAGCACATCATAAAAACTAGGAAGAAGCAATTTGTTCTGTACGATCCTATCCGCTGCAAACTGCCATATGGCAATTGCGAATATGATAGATAATGCTTCAACGCCTTTTTCTTCGATTGTTTTTATGAAATTAATTTTCATGTCTAATTAAAAGGATTCTTAGTTTTTTACCTTTCCGGCAGTTTACCATTTTTTAGAATAAATTTGGATCCAAACTACCCCTTCTTATAAAAGAGGCAGTTTGAACTTTTCTCAAAAATTTGTTTTAAAACTCTTTTTTATTCCTCTTTTTTATTCCTCTTTTTACTCTTTTTTATTCCTCTTTTTTATTCCTCTTTTACGGCTGCTTCGTAGAAGCTCGTGTCAAAGATTTCTTCTTCTGTCAGAGGTTTCGGGATGTACCCGAGTTCATATTGAATGTTTGCATACTCGACAGTTGAGTTTTCAATCAGTGTGGGGTCTGTAATCCAGGCGCCGTCCCATTCTTCAAGGGATTTCTGTACAACTTCCACATCCTCTGAGGTCTTGTTTGAAAAGATCTGGGCAGCTTCATCCAGGTTAGCCTGGTTATATTCGGTTGCCTTAATGTGGGTCTTTACAACCTGCTCCACGATGTCTGGGTGTTCCCTGATCATTTCTCCGCTTGCTACAAGTACACAGCAGGCGTGGTTTGCTTCCATCTCTCCGGAAGATACAATCGAACGTCCATTGCCTTCACTTTCAATTATTGCAGGAGATGGATGAGGCAGGAAAACTGCATCGACCTGTTTGGCTGAAATAGCGGTGACGGCGTCTCCTGGGCCCATTTCAAGAATTGTCACATCCTTCTCAGGGTCAAGTCCATTTTCCCTAAGCCAGTTTCTGAGCAGGGTGTCCTGAATTGTCCCTACCGGGAAAGTGGCAATTCTGAGCCCTTTCAAGTCTTCGGGGCTTTCGTATTCGTATTCAGGACGCAGGACAATGTCTGAACCCTGGATCTGAACGGGAGCGATGATCTTTGCGTCAAGTCCCCGGCTCAGGGCTGTAATCACAGGGGCTGCTCCAACATACGCAAAGTCCAGTTCTCCGGCCATCATAGCCTGCATTTCCGGAGCACCTGTTGGAAACTGGTATTCGTTTATTTTTTCAATTCCGTAAGGTACAAGATCTTCCTGCCACCATCCTTTCTCATAGGCAGTCATGTATGCAATCTGGTGGGTACTCGGCTGGTAGCCAAAGTTCAGCTCGGTAATTGCAGGAGCTTCTTCGGTTGTGTTTTCATCCGTATCTTCGGCGCAACCGGATACAAAGATAGATGCGGCCAGCAGTAAAGTAAGGATAAGTATGCTTGATTTTTTCAAAACTACACCTCAATAATTTCCTCTTCTAACAATAATTCTACACTAATACTAACAAACTAATAACGCTACACTAATGACCTTACCTGCTAAATAAGATCTGCTGGGTTCAGGGTTTCTTCGGGAAAATCTAAAGGTTTTTACACCCCTTTTTGTTAGCTTTTTAGAAATTTGTTAAAAAGCCATCCTGTCCCTTCCACCCCTTTTCTTTCATTTTTTGCTGAAAGAACAATTCCCGTGAAAATAAATAGCAGTCTCTTACGCGTCAATATTCTTTGAAATTTGCTATATATATTTTCTCAAATGCTTTTCTATTATAACCCAAATGTATTAATACATCTGGAGGTATTTCTCATTCAGGAATAAAACCCCTGTAAAACGTAAGTTCTTTATAATTATTGAAAATTTTTACAGGATCAGAGGTTGAATTATAATGAACGTTGCAGACAAGGTCATCAAATCCGCATTCGAATCCGATGAAGTGTTTCAGAAAACACTTTCTGCTGTAATTAAGGAGGACCTTAACCTGACTGCTGTGGATTTTGCAAAAAAAGCAAACATCCCTCCCAGTACCCTCTATAAGATCCTATCGGGTAACCGGGACCCCAACATCAAAACCCTCCGTCAGATTGTAAAAACTATCCGGGATATCAAAGAGTCGGATAGCGGAGAATTTATAGCTGTAATTGCAGCCCGATCGGTACTTGACAACATCGTGGAAACGAAGAAAAAGATTGGAGGAAGGCTTGTCACTATCAGAGAGTACTCGGCAATCTCTATGGAAGATGCAATTATCTCGGCTGTAAATGCTGAAAGGGACGGTGCAAAAGCCCTGGTCTGTGCTCCCATTGTGGGTCCTACTGTAGAAAAAATTCTGAATATCCCTGTTACAACTATCGCCCCAAAGAACAGTCTGATAGATGCTATCGAACGTGCAATCAAGAAAATGGAATAAATTCCAGTACTTTTAAAAATAGGAAAAACCCGCGTTTTTCCGTTAACGCGGGGGTTTAAACTCGTTTTCGTTTAAGCTTTCTTTTTCTCGGCTTTATTTTCAGTTTACTTTTTTACAGACCTGATGAGTTCGTCCATCTTTGCCTGCAAGGCTGAAGCATCCATGCCACCTTTGGTAAACATATAAGCTATTCCTCCGACCAGTAGCAGGATAATGGCTATCAGGGCATAAAGCAGGATAGAAGACTTCTCTTTTACCGTATAGGTGGCTTCCTGTCCCTCTATTTTGAGGGTATAGGTCCCTGGTTCCTCTTCGATATGTTCAAAGGTTACTGTTGTGCTTTGTCCTACATCAAGGGAAATCTGCTTGGAATCAACCGAACTTCCGTTCATGATCAGTTCAACATCGTATTCTCCTGCGGCATTCCCCGTGTTTTCGGCATCAATAGTGATTGTTGCTTCCTTTCCGGCTGTAACCTCTATCGGATCAACCACCAGGTTTGAGAACTCGAAGATAGCTTCATAGTCCTTTACATTGACTTCAACACTCTTGTCAATGAAGCCCTCTCCACTGGCGCTTATTTTTATTTTCCCGACTTCTTCCGTGGTGTAAGTGATCTGTCCGTCGGAGTCGGTTTCTCCTATAAGATCACCATCAGCTGAGACGTTTATACCTTCAATCGGGTCTCCTCCGATTGTGTTTAAAGCCTCTATGGTAATCGTATCTCCCACATACACAGTTTCGGGAGAAATATTGAGGCTCATTTTCTCTTTTTCAACATTAACTACCATATTCTTGTTCGCGGTGGTGTAGTCGTCCTTTGTTGCGGTTATCTTGAAAGTACCTACCTCTTCGGCAGTGTACTCAACAAGTCCATCAGCATCGGTTTCGCCTATTGTGGATGAGTTAACCTTTACAGTGACACCTTCTACCGGCTCGTCTTCTGCAGTCACTTCTATATCAAAAGTGTCGCCTACAATAATATCATCAGGCACGCTTATCGAGAGTTCCCTGCTGGCATCACTTCCAGTTTCGACTTCAACGAAGGGGTAGAACCTGAGAGTATTGTCATCAGCTGTCTTGAACTTGACATCACCCATTATGTCGATGGTTTCGTCATCATCAAGTCCGATGTCGTCTTCGTTCTTCATTGTGATGCCGCTTTCCGAGACGCTGCTGATCTCCATCTCATCGAAGGAATCTCCGTTATTGATTTCAATGTACTCGTCCGAGATCTGGAAGATTCCCTCTGTGAAGACTGCAGAGGTTTCTTCACCTGAAAAAACCGTACCGAAGTGGACAATGATTATGGGTATGTCTTCTGCATCCCCGAGTTCGGTTTCGTAGATGTAGTCATCGTCCGATGCAATGAAATCATCGTCAACGACGTCTCCGTCTTTTTCAAGCTGGACCCAGACGATGTCTCCATTAACGTCGACATCTAGGATGTTCAGGGAATAGCCTTCCTCAAGCACAAGGGCAGAACCTGAATTCATGGACTCTTTGTCGTCGCTGTCTGTAAGGACTTTGGAAAGGACATTGTCCGAAAGAAGGCTCACATCGTCAATTTGTCCGTCGACGGTATCATCGGGATATCCTGCAAAGTATTTTTCTGCCATGAACCCGACAACTGTGAAATTTCCCCACTCGTCGTGTTCAAACTCAACTTCCTGGGGTGTGGATGTGTAGACCAGTTTTCCGTCAGGGATTTCTCTACCATTCAGTTCTTCGATTGCCATCTCTTCGGTTCCTATCCCCTCATCTATGTTGTAATAGAAACCTTCAAAGTTGTAGGGAGTCCAGGTTGGGAGAGAGTTGTCTTCATCTTCATCATAGACAGTTCCGCGCAGTTCGTAAGTCCCTTCTTCAGAGGTATCAAGGACCGGTCCAAAGCGCAGTGTATTGTCATCAGCCACCTGAATCTGTATCTTGCCCATAAGGTCAATTGTGTCGCCCTTATCAAGGCTTATGTCGTCATCATTCTTCATTTTTATTTGATCGCTGCTGAGGGACGTTACTTCCATTTCCCCGTAGGAATCTCCGTTTTCAAGTTCCAGATAAGTGTCCGAAATCTGGAAGATTCCCTGTATGTAGACTGCAGAGATTTCAGTACTTTGGAAGACTGTTCCAAAGTGGATAATGATTATAGGTACGTCTTCCGCATCTCCGACTTCGGTTTCATAGACGTAGTCCTGGCCTGAGGCTATGAAATTGTTGTCAACGACGTCTCCATCCTTTTCAAGCTGGACCCAGACGATTTCCCCATTAATATCGACTTCTACGATTTCAAGGGCATAACCATCTTCAAGTTCAAAGGAATCTCCTGTATATGCGGACACTTTATCATCATTGTCGGTAAGGATCTTGGAAAGTACTCCGTCGGATATCAGGCTGACATCGTCTACATCGTCAACTGTGGTGTTATCAGTGTAGCCTGCGAAATATTTCTCTGCCATGAACCCTATTATCTGGTACGAACCCCAGTCATTGTATTCAAAGTCGGTTTCAGTAGGTTTTGTGATGTACTCGATTTTCCCTTCATCTATGTTTCTGCCTATATCCGTGATTGTCATCTCTTCGGAAGATTCCCCGGAATCAAGGTCATAGTAGAAGCCTGAGTAACTCTGGGCATCCCATGTGTATGTAGTGGACAGCCCGAGGTCTTCATCCCAGATCCTGTTCCCGCTTGAATAGTACTTGGACCGGACTGTCACATTCCACGTTTCTGTCACCGAATCATAATTATCGTCAGGATCCGTGACCACTGCTTCAATAGTGTAGTTGCCGGAAGTATCTGGCTCAAACTCGTATGAAGAAGAAGTTACGGTGCTACCGGTATCTGATTTCACTGACTCGTTATCGACAGACCACTCAACGTTGATATAACTCGGACTGTCTGTAGCATTGACATAGAAAGTCTGGGATTCTCCTTCAGACATCTCAATTGTGGTATCTGAAGGGTCAATATCCACATCTATTTCATCGTCGCCTGAGGAAGAGGAGGAAGATACTGTCCATGTCCATTCATATCTGGCAGTTTCAGTACCATTCTGTGCTACAACAGTGACGTTATATTCAGTTGCTGAAGACGAAGCGTTTTGATATGTATCTGACTTGACTTCACTGGCCGGCGAACCAACGGTAACTCCGTTCATATACCAGGTAAAGTTAGCTACTTTGTTTGTCTCAACACTGAATTCTTGAGTCACATTTGTCTCTGTACTTGGATTTTGCTCAGGAGCGGTCTTTGTAATTTCCAATTTCTCAATGGTCCAAGTTCTGCTCTCCCCGGTTGATTGGACAGTTGCTTTTACATCATATGTGTCTGACTGAATTGTATGACTCAGAGTAGATGTATTCGTTGTATTGTCATAAGTTACCAGTGAGCTATCAGGAGCAGTTCCGTCAACCAACCACTCAATAGTTGTTGATTCATTCGTTTGGATACTGAACGTTTTAAGTTCGCCCACTATCCCCAGAACAGTCGAATTCCCGTTGGGTGCTACTATATCAACTGCAGCTGCAGTCCCGCTGAATAGTAGCCCCAGCGCCAGAATTGCTGTTAAAATTTGTAGACTAGCTTTTTTCATATTTTACCTTCTGAACCTTGTGCGTAAATTTTAATTGTCGTGAGAATATTGCAATTTGAATTATCTTACTTGAGTTAACTTTGTTCTATTTTTTCCTGAATTTGTGGACTTTTAGAAGTCGATTGTTTTTTATTTTATCTCTCGCTTTACAAAATTTTATATTTTACGAATTTTTGTGTCAGGTGGTTAACTTTAATTTTTATCAGGATGGACAATTAACTGTTTTCGGCTTTCAGCTGCAGGTATCCCCGCTGCTCTATATTTGTCAGCCTGCATTCCGGGGATTCGAGCACAATACCGGTATCGTACTTTGTGCATTCTCCTATGATAGTCAAGTTACATATATTTTGTACTTTTTTCAGCCGTCCCGGGTCAACTGTAAAAATGAGTTCGAAGTCTCCACCTGTGTAAAGGGCAAATTCCAGCAGTTCGCCGGGGTCCGAAGCAAATTCTCTGACTTCCTGGAGGATTGGAAGAGCTTCTTTCCGAATCCGGAAACCCACCTTACTTTGCCTGGCAAGGTCGTAAAGAGACATGGCAAGGCCGTCACTTGTATCCATCATGGATGTAACTGCTCCCGATTCCGCAAGTTTCCGGGCTTCTCTGGTGCGGGGAACGGGTTCAAAAAGAGCCTTCAGAACGGTTTCACTGACCGATTTTTTTGACTGAATTGCTTCAAGGGCGACTCCGGCTGATCCTGTATATCCCGTAACACAGACAAGATCTCCGGGTTTTGCCCCTTTTCGCAGGAGGAGCCGGCTTTTTTTAACTCTTCCGAGAGCTGTCCCTGTAATTGTCAGTTCTGCGTGAGTATCGAGGTCACCTCCGATAACAGAAGTCTCGCAGAATTCGGCGCATGCCTGTATGCCTTTTGCAAGTTCTTCAACAAAAGCAATTTCAGTATCTGCAAGCATGCCTATTGCCACAAGGAGGCCTGTTGGCTCTGCACCCATGGCTGCTATATCACTCAGGTTTACGGCTGCGGACATCCAGCCCATCTGCCAGGGGGTCATTTCCGGAGGAAAATCCGTAGTCCTGTGCAGCATATCGGTCGTGACAACCAGACAGTCTTCACCTTTCAGGTCAAGGACGGCACAGTCATCGGAACCGGCACCTACAAGAATTCCTTCCTGTCCTCTCTCCTTTCCTTCAGGGGCATTAAAAATCTCAGATAAACGGGAGATTAGAGCGCGCTCTCCGACTGAAGATACTTTTGTTTCTTTCATGGTCATTTTTTGGAAGCGATTACTTCCACTGTCCTTTTTTATAGATACTTACCCTTCTCCGGGTTAAAATGGACTGACTCTTTCTCCTTTATTTAACTTTTGTAACCCCTGTGGTTACACAAAAGTTTGGTGGTGCACATAAAGGATTTTTCGATCTATTCTCAGGAGTACAACAGGAAATATCCCCGGAGAAACTATGGGGGACTTTCCGGGATATCTGTACTTTCGAATACAGGCAATTGAATTCCAGGTAATGGGGTTTTACCAGGGGTTTAATCATTTTCTTTTATGCTTTGGCATGTATAAGGCTTTTGTAAACTTCAAATTCATTTGAACCTAAAACATATTTTTTCTGTAGAAGTTTTGGTAAGATAACAATCAGTAAAAAGACGAAGGGATGGCGCAATGAAAGAACGGGTGGACAGGATAAAAGAGTTAATGGACACTATCAGGTCCGGATAAGTTTACCTGGATAAGTTTACCTGGGTAAGTTTACCTGGGTAAGTTTACTTTATAGTCAGATATCTGTAATGTTTTTTTATCTTCAGGGTACAGTCAGATTATTCAGGGTACAGTCAGATTATTCAGGGTACGGTCAGATTAGTGTTGTATTCGGATATCTATAAGGTTGTTTTATATCAGATACAGTAAGATTACTTTGTATTCAGGCATCAACAAGACTGTTTTTGTTGCAGATCACAATGAGGTTGCTTGAAGGCGCCAGATAATTTCCGATAATTTCAGATAATCTCAGATAATCTCAGATAATTTCCTCTCCTTCCTCTCTTGTCCTTATCCTTACTTTTTCCAGAAAACCCTTTGCTATTCTTCCAAGTTCAAGAAGTTCTTCCCTCTCCAGGACCCTATTTTTCCTGAGTTTCTCCTCCAGGCCGTGTTCCGGAATTCCCTGCTGCAGCACATACGTGACCTCTTTATTTTTGACTTGTTCCGAAATCCAGGCTGCTATCCGGGAAATTTCCCTTTCGTTCCCGATTAAGTCCCTGATTAACGTTGTCCGGAGTTCCAGTTCAAGGCCGCTGGTATCTGCTGTCTCGATGGTTTTTGCAACGGCTGCAGTGATCTCTTCCGGATTCTTTTTGACAGCAATGCTTGCCTCTTTGTATTCAACCCAACCTGCAACTTTTCCGTAAAGCTCCGGGTCGTCAAGAGGGGCTTTTACGTCGATAAAGAACTTATCAACCAGTTTTCGCTCGACCAGTTCGGCTGCTCTTTCGGGGTAACAACCATTTGTATGGACCCCTACCGCAAGCCCGAGAATTTTTGCAAACTCTGCAAGGGGAATTATAGCTTCCTGCATAAGGGGTTCTCCTCCTGAAAAAACAACTGCACTTACAAAAGGTTTCGATATTTTGATCTGCTCTTTCAGAAAATCAAGTTCTACCAGACTCACTCCTTCAAGATAGGGATAGTTCTGGCAGTAAGGGCAGCGGAGGGGGCATCCCCTAAAAAAGATTGTGACCGCAGATTTTCCTGTCCAGTCAAGGGTTGAAAGCGGGACAGTGCCTGCGTAGTTTACCTTCATAGAAGTTACCATTTTCGGTTTAAATAAAAAAGGCTAAGGAACTCTTATCTGAGCTCCCTTGTAACATAGCGCTTCCTGTCCTTGAGTTCCTGGCGCTTACCCCTGTTCCAGCCTTCTACGGACTGGAGGTACCCTGTGATCCTCGAGAGGTGCTGTACGTGTTCGGAACCGCATTTCGGGCATTTGTCCAGCAGGCCGGCGGCTACGTATCCCTCGTCGATGCATACGGTCATGTCCCTGGTGAAGGCAAAGTAGCCTGTCTGGGTGTTCTTTGCTATATGCATTGCAAGTTCTTGCAGGCCTTCAGGGTCCGGTTTTCCTTCTCCAAGCCAGATATGCATGATATTTCCTCCGTCTACGATCGGGAAGAAAGTATGCTCATACTTTATTCTCTCAGGGAGAGACACGTCTGCACCTGGAGGGATGTGAGTCCCGTTGGTATAGTAAATCGGCAGGTCATGGGTCTCATTGATCTCTTTCTTTGCGCTTTTCAGGTCCCCTTTAATTGTGAGTTCGGCTTTTTCGGCATATTCCCTGTGCAGAAGATCTGAGACTGCAAAGCGCTGGGCTGTGGTTTCTGCAGGCGTCCTTGCAAGGGCAATCTCCATGTCGTTTTCCTTTGAGAGCTTCTGAGCATGCATTTTCATTTCAAACATTGCTCTGATGGCAAGCTTGTATGCAACAGGAGACTCGTGGATCTGGTAGCCGGTGTGGTACTGGACCATCTCATTGATCCCTACTACCCCTATGGTATACACAAGGCTCTCGAAATCCACAGCCAGTGCTCCTTTTTCTCCGCTGTTCGGGTCCTTGGGGCACTGGGATGCAAAGGGGATCCTGTTTTTCCTGATCAGGCTGTTCATCCATCTTCGCTTGATCTTGAAAACTTCCACACACCTGTTCATCAGGGTCTTGAGTTCGGTGAAAAGCTTCTCATCATCGTATTCAGCCCTGTACGCAGCTCTCGGGCAGTTCAGGGACACGACCATCCATGAACCCATGGAGAAGTGCTTTCCATCCCTGAAATGCAGCTTGTCATCGAATTCTTTATCATCGGTAGGGTTTGCAGAGAACTGGTAGGCACAACACTGGTAGCATGAAATCCCCTCACCTGCGCCCCTGTATTCTGGGAGCTGGTTGTCAAAGTAAGGAGTTCCGAATTTGGCAGCCAGTTCAAAGGTCAGCCTGTACAGTTCTTTGTAAGTCGGAAGTTCGGGGTGAGCCTCATTGAAGCTTTCGTCTTCTTCCATGAAGTCGGGTTCGAGAGAGATTTCAGGCTTCGGGAAGCTGAAAGGTTTGCCCCAGGCATCTCCTTCGAGCATGACGTCCATAAGGGCCTTGAACCCGAGACGGACCTCTTTTTCGAATTCTCCGTAGGTTCTGAGAGGGGCATGTTTTCCGTCCCAGACTTTGCCCATGGCAACAACCGGAATGTTTTTCCAGAGCTTCGGGACCCCCGGGGAAAGCTGCACCGAGGAAAAGACAGTCTGTCCGCCTCTTGCGCACATCATCTGCATCATCTCATAGACAAACATCTGCATGAGCTGCTTTATTTCGACCTCGGACTTGCCTTCCAAATAGGGTGCAATAAAGGTCAGGAAGTTATAAAAGCCCTGTCCGCCTGCGAAATTGGTCTGGGCGGAACCCATTGCCTTTACCGCATGAAGGAACGCTACTTCAGCATTCTTTGCAGGTTTTGCAACGCTTGATTGGGTTCCTACGCCGTCAGGCATGAGCCCGTAATAAAAGAAGTAGCGAAGGTCCCAGTCCTGGCAAAAAGGCCTTGTGCCCATGTATTCAAGGTCATGGATATGAAAGTCCCCGTTCAGGTGCAGGTCTGCAAGTTCTTTTGGCATCAGGAGGAGATTTTGCTCTTTGGACATCTTGTCGGCTTTTCTTTTGTGGGAGGTCTCGGCATTGTTCAGCTGGTTTGCGTTATCGTTTGCCCCAAAGCCGTATCCGGAGTCGATTTCGTAGGCATCATAAACAGATGCACCGACTCTTGTCATTATGTTTCTCCATTCCACGCGCCCCCTGTCAAGAAGTATATTGTTTACTATTTCCCGGATAAGGGGACCTGAAAGAAACTTGATGTTCATCTTTCGGATGATTTTTTCCGCTTCTTTTGCAATATCAACGGCTTCCTCTTTTGTGATTGCAGGTTTGGCGTAAAATATTTCGCTCAGTTTTGTTTCTTTCAGAAGCTGGTTCACAATAATGTTCCGATCCCAGTTAAGCATGAAACCGTCTGTTGTCCTTACCTTGGGGAGAGCGGAGACAGACAATCCATCAAGTGTCTTTTGCACGGGCTGATTGTCGGATAACTGGTCATTTTTAGGGAGGGAAGAGATTGAGAGTCCGTCAAGTGTTTTTTTCCCTGACTGGTTCTCAGATAATTTGTCATCGTGTAAGAGAATATCGCCTGTCATTTTCTCATCTTCAGTAGTTATTTTAAGGAAGTTGTTTTAAGGAGGTTAGGTACGTTGTTTAGTCGTTTTTAAGTTTAGCGGGTTTTATCACAGAATTCCCCGGAGTTTTTCCGAATTAACTTCTTCCCCACGGAAGATTTCGTCGTATGTCAGGAATTCGCTATTGATCTGTAATACAGGCGCTGTCACTGTGAAGACCCCGTTGAAACGCAGTTCGGTCAGAGCTTCCGGGGTGGACATATCTGCTACGTCGAAGGGTACTGAATTTGCTTCAAGATATTTTTTTAATTTGTTGCACTTCGGGCAACGTTCAGTTGTATAGACGATTATTTTTGCCATGCTTGCGCCCCTCTGATTTATGGTACGGTTTTTTTACATGTTTTTTAACATGCCTTTTACATGTTTCGTTTTTTGTTACTACATTCTTGTTTTATTTCCATTGTGGGGAGGGTGAGTGTGCCGGCGCAGAGCGCATCAAAGCAACAAAACAAACCCCCCACATGGGTACCATTCCTTAGCCAACCCGATTTATTCTATAATAATTTTCCCAGACTAGTCAGCAATATCGGAACAGGGCATGTGGTTCCCAAAGACTGCCCCTCTAGATATTATTTTTTCGCTCGCGTGAGTGAAGGTGATCTTAATTTCCAGGTAATTATTCTAAATGCCCGATCTTATTTATAATAGTTTTTCAACTCATCTTTGAATACAAAAGATCCTTTCTTTTGTATACAATACCTCCTTCAAACTCCCTCACTTTGTATACAAAGAACCGGGTTTGTTATCAGATATGATAATAAACTTAATAGCTTCTGTTTTTAAAAAATTCCTTATTTGGGAGAATATTTTCAAATACAGAAGACTTTGTCAGGTGTGGAAGGATTTTAACAAATACAGGCACAGTTATTATATATATGGCTTTATCCCTTGAAAACATTATAATATATTAAGATGAGAAACCCTCCCAGTTTTAAGGTAAAGGCTGAGAATTCGGCCTTCGTTTCTACCTCCTTTGCCTTTCAGGCTTTTAAGCCTTTCATTTTAAAAGAAGGCAAAAAATATGAAAAAAGCATTATATCATTGATCTCTCATACCTCTGTCAAGTGCAAAGAGAGGTGTCACACCATAGAAAAACTATTATCTTCGGGTTGTAAACCCCTTGATGAGCTCCTGGGAGGAGGTTTCGAGCTTGGGATCGTAACTCAGGTCTTCGGAGCCGCAGGTACCGGAAAAACAAATATCTGTATCCAGCTTGCAGTGGAATGCGTAAAGCGGGGGCAAAAAGTCATTTTCATCGATACCGAAGGGCTTTCTCCTGTTCGTTTCAAGCAGATTGCCGGGGAAAATGCAAAGGAAATAGCCGGAAGCATAATTATCTACGAGCCTCTGAGTTTTGAAGAGCAGTATTCAGCCGTAAGAGAGGTGGAAAGGATAGCAGGTGAGAATGTAGGTCTTGTAATTCTGGATTCTGCCACTTCATACTACAGGTTTGAACTCGAAGACGAGGATACCGGCATTAAAAGCCGCAGAGAGCTTGCTAACCAGATAGGGTTCTTGCACGCCCTTGCCCGCAAATACGGCTTTGCCGCAGTTATAACAAATCAGGTCTACTCAGATATTATTGGAGGAGGAGTGCGCCCCCTGGGAGGAAGTTCCCTGGAACATATCTCAAAAACAATCCTCAGGCTCGAAAAAACAGGGGAAGGAACAAGACGCGCTGTCCTCTACAAACACCGCTCCCGTCCTGAAGGCTCAAGTGCGGAATTTACAATTACAGCAGAAGGGATTCGTTAAATCGGGAAAAAGCTGAGATAAATTCAGCAGAAAAATTTCATTTTGCAGGAAGTATTTCAAAAAAAGAAAAAAGTTGGGTTCCCGAATATTTCCGGGATTTTCTGGGATTAGACTGCTTTTTGAAACTTTTCCCTCGAGAATATTTTGTTTTCTGCTTTAACGTTCCCGGGTGCCGGCTATAAACTCCTCAGTCCTGCGATGTGCCACATCATCAGGATGCTGGATAGCCGGATGTTTCATGAAATAGGAAGCCGGAGAATACAGAACTCCTCCTATTCCGCGGTCAAGAGCAAGCTTGCAGCAGCGGATGGCATCAATAACTACTCCGCCGGAGTTGGGGGAATCTTCTACCGAAAGCCTCATTTCAAGGTTCATGGGCACATCTCCAAAGAGTTTGCCTTCCATTCGAAGGAAGCAGACTTTGTTGTCTTTCTGCCAGGCAACATAGTCACTCGGTCCGATGTGGATATTTTCATCCGCAAGCTTATGCGAGAGCACGGATTGGACGGCTTCGGTCTTGGATTCACGCTTTGAAGCAAGCCTGTTCCTGTTGAGCATATTGAGGAAATCGGTGTTTCCGCCCGTGTTCAGCTGGTATGTCCTTTCGAGCTTTACACCGCGTTTTTCAAAAAGGTCTGCAAGGACTCTGTGAGTTATTGTTGCCCCTAGCTGGGCTTTTATATCATCACCTATAATTGGAACATTCTTTTCTTCAAACCGTTTGGCCCACTCAGGGTTGCTTGCAATGAAAACAGGCATGTTGTTGATTAGAGCCACTCCGGCTTCAAGGGCGCATTCGGCATAGAAACGGACAGCTTCTTCAGACCCGACAGGGAGGTAATTAAGAAGCATTTCGGCGCCCGAATCTCTCAGTTCTTTCACAATATCGGCTTTTGTGGCTTCAGGCTCCTTGCTGACAACGAATGTATAATTTTCCCCATAATTCTTCATGTGGTCAGAGACTCCATCAAGAACTCTACCCATCTTAACCTTCACGCCTGCGAAGGGGATATCAGGACAAAAAACCGTGGTGCAGTTCGGGGGAGCAAAAATGGCCTCGGACACGTCCTTTCCTACCTTCCTGGCATCAATATCGAAGGCAGCAACAACTTTGATATCGCCGGGCCCGTACCCACCAATGTCCCTGTGCATAAGTCCTATGGGATCTTTATCGTCGGTTTTATAGTACTCGATGCCCTGTATCAAAGAGCTTGCACAGTTCCCGATTCCTGCTATTGCTATTTTTATTTTTGTCATAAGCGCTTACTCTCCGATTAATACCCTGACTCTCATAAACCACAGTTCGCATGAAACAACAAATTCTCATAACTTCCGAAATTTAAGGATTTATGGGTTCAAGGTCCCTGAAATTTATGAAATTATGATTCCTGAAATTACGAATCTTCCTGTATCTCAGCCATGGATTTTAAATCTTCTCTTATTTGTACTGTTACTTTATAATCTATTATATCTAACTTTGCCCCCGTGAAAGAAATATTCTTTTTTTATCCGAGGCAGAACTTTTTTATTTAGGTCCATATTCAAGTTTTCAGCTTGCTTCATACAGGATATAACAATGCAGGATATACAATAAGGGGTAATCAATGAAGGATATAACGATAAAGGGTAGGCAATGCCGAATAAGCAAATGAATGGTATAACGGCAGCTTCCGGTAAATGAAACACTCCCTTTTGAGAAAGGACGAGTCGAATAGGTTTTTATCGGATGGGCGGCTTGAAAGGGAAGTCGGAAGATTTCCCGGCAGAACCTGATGTTCACATCGGAAAGTGATTTAATGAGGACAATTGACTGGAATGAAGAGTCCAATTCTGTGGTGCTGGTAGACCAGACCTTGCTCCCGCAGGAGTACAAAATAATAGAATGCAAAACCCTGAGTTCGCTCTGTGAAGCTATAAAAACTCTCAGAATCAGAGGCGCGCCTGCTCTCGGAGCTGCAGGAGGCTTTGGAATTGCCCTGGCAGCATCCCTCAGCGGGGCAAAAGATCTCGAATCGATGACCAGAGACCTTAAGGTAGCGGCAAAAGCCCTTAAATCGACCCGCCCTACAGCTGTAAATCTGGGCTGGGGTGTGGACAGGGTCTTAAAAGCAGTTTCTGATGCCTTCGATGTCCGGGGAGTCCGGGATATTACCCTTCAGGAAGCCAGGGACATTGCGGAAGAGGATGTAGCAACAAATAAACTGATAGGCAAGTACGGGGCAAAATTCCTGAAAGACGGAGATACCGTCCTTACGCACTGCAACGCAGGAAGGCTTGCCTGTGTTGACTGGGGCACTGCGCTCGGGGTTGTACGTTCAGCTATTGCAGAAGGCAAAGAGATCAAAGTTATTGCCTGCGAGACGAGGCCTTTGAACCAGGGAAGCAGGATCACTACCTGGGAACTCATGCAGGACAAAATCCCTGTAACCCTTATTGCAGATTCGATGGCTGGCTGGGCAATGCACCAGGGGCTCGTGGACAGCGTGCTCGTAGGAGCCGACAGGATTACCCAGGATGTTGTTTTTAACAAGATAGGTACCTATACGCACTCGATCCTTGCAAAAGAGCATGAGATTCCCTTCTATGTGGCAGCTCCTGTCTCTACTTTCGACTTCAAAGGCTGGGAGGGAAGTGTAAGGATCGAAATGCGAGACCCTGAAGAGTTGCGATTCTCAGGCTGCCAGCAGCTTGCCCCGAAAGATGTAGAGGTCTATAATCCCGCCTTTGATGCAACCCCCATGGAAAACGTGACTGCGGTAATCACGGATAAAGGAGTGTTTTACCCGCCCTTCCTGCTGGACGAGGTTCTCGTCTGAGGTCCTCTGTCTTCGGTTTTTGGAATTTGAGGGCACAGTTTTTCCATCCTTGAGTAACCCTGTTTCGGAATAGCTCTGCAGGATTTATATATGAGAACTGTAAATTATGAGATAACTATCGATATAGTAATCGATAATATGCGTTTCAATTAATCAATATCAGATGTATTCTTAAAGGTGTTTTACTCATGGCTAAAAGATCAGGTTCTGGACTTCAGTCCTCAGCAGGGCTCATGCGCTATTACGAAGCTGACAAAAATGCAGTTCACATCCAGCCGAAAACAGTGCTGATTGTCGGTGCCCTTGCGGGCATAGCAGTATTATTCTTAAGTGCTGTAAACGGCTTCTGGCCGTAACTACGGTTTTTCTGGCAGTGTTCCTTTGAGCAGGCATAGTTCTGGAAAAAAAGAGATCAAAAAAACGAAGAAATTTTCTTCAGGCGCCAGGACCCCGAAACCCACAGTTTTTATTCTGGGCTTTCTCCTGATAGTTGTGGGTATCTTCGGGGTTCTGTACAACCCCGCCAATTCCATAGGAAATTCCTCCAATCCCATAGAAAAAACCCTTCCCTGGAAGCTTTCGGAGGCAGGCATATTATCTTTTTCTCCAAGGGAAGAGCCCGTGTTTGCAGCTCAGGAAATTGAAGACCCGTACTCTCCCGAAGACCCGGATATTCTGAAACTGATTTCTTTTGAGAGCGGTGACCAAAATGTCCAGGCCCTTCTGAGAATTCCTGCAAATGTTCCTTCTGTCCCGGGCATAGTTCTGCTGCCGGGGGCAGGAGTCAGCAAAGAAGGTGAACAGGGTCTGGCTGTCGAACTCTCTAAAATGGGGTATGCAACCCTTACCCTTGACCAGCGCAACAAGGGAGCAATAAACGTTGACCGGGATCTTGAACTTTTCAGGGCAGGGCTCGAACCTGTCGAATATCTTATGGTTTATGACGCCCTCAAAGCCACAGACGTGCTTTCCGCTCAGTCTGAAATAGATCATGAAAGGCTTGCGATTCTCGGGGAAAGTAACGGCGGCAGGTTTGCAATTATTGCCTGTGCCCTTGAACCTTCCCTTAAAGGAGTTATAGGGATCAGCACGTCGGGGTACAGCACCGAAGAGACCGACCCTGCAAGTGTGGCTGACTCCGAAGCTTACAGGTTCTACCTTTCAATTGATCCGGACACATACCTCAGTGCCCTGCCGCCTTCAAGGCTTGTTATGATGCACTCTTTTAATGATACTGTAATCTCGCATGAACTGGCACTCAAGACCTTTGCTCTCGCAGAAGAGCCAAAGGCAATGTATAATGCTACCGAAGAAACGCACGGATACACAGCTTCCATGCGCCCCTATCTTGAAAAAGAACTTGCGCAAATTCTTTCTTGATTTTATTCTGATATTCTTTTTTCTAGGCTTAGCTGATTTTATTTCTTAGGTTCTCTTATTTGCGATTTTCTTTCTGTTCTTTTGTATTTTTTTACAATTATACTGTTCAATTTTATATTATATAACAAAAATGTTATATAACAAATTTGTTATATAACAATATGCTGAACTTTGAATGGTAAATTTGAGTGATATCTTATGATGCCTGTAGGGAACCCGGCAATTGGAGAAGACTTTATTGATCGAACACAGGAAATCAAACAAATTCTGACAGCGCTAAAAAAGGACAACATTCTTCTTGCCGCACCTCGAAGGTTTGGAAAAACCTCAATTATGCGAAAGTTAGAAAGAGAATTATTTGGTGATGGTAATGTTGTCATTTTTCTCGATGTTGAAAGTGTAAACTCTCCACAAAGATTCTTATCTGAAATTATCATGGAGCTGACCGACTTTAAAGAGTTCGGTATTAAATCTGGGTTTCTATCTAAAATAAAAAATATTTGTAAATTAGTTCAAGATAACATAGAGGAAATAGGGATTCATACGATTTTCAAGGCTAAACTAAGAAGTAGCGTTGAGGAAAGTTTGAAAGAAGGCTGGATAGATAAATCTGATGCAATATTTAAAATAATCAATAATAGTAATTTAAATGTCTATTTTATTTTTGATGAATTTCCCATTGCTATCAAAAATATGGATTCAATGGATGCAAAAATATTTTTATCCTGGTTCCGAAGGTTGCGGCAAACCTGTACGAATGTACGCTTTATTGTTGGGGGTTCTGTAAGTATTGAACGAGTCTTGAGAAATCTTGGGGGCACCAATGTTATTAATGATTTTAAAACAATAAGGGTAAATGGTTTTGAAAGGGATGTCGCACTCCAGATTGTTAAAAATGTTTTTGAGGAAGAGGATTGGGAATATACACCTTTATTAGGAAATAAAATCCTGGATTGCGTTGGAGAATCTTATATTCCTTATTTTGTTGGAATTATGCTCAGTGCTATAATGGACGAGCAAATTATCACCCTTAAGGTGGTAGATAGTGATTTAATTGAAAATGTTTATAATGCTCGTCTCCTTGGGAGCAAAAGTAAGCATTATTTCGATCCTTACTTCGATAGGCTTAGAATTTTTTATCATGAAATGGACGTAAAAGCTGCAAAAGCAATATTAGGAAGAATTTCAACTACAGAAAGTTATCCTCTTGAACTTGCTTTTGACGCTTTCCAGCAAGAAACAGGGTCTTATGATTATGAACATTTTTTAGATCTGATTTCTGACCTTGAAAATGATTTTTACATAGAAATCAATGACGGAAAGCTTAATTTTTACTCTAAGATGCTCAAAGATTGGTGGAGGATTTTCCATGGAAAGGTCTAAGAGTAATATGTCTGATCGCATCAATTGTAATTCATCTATTGCTGTTAGTACTTCTATTAGCGTTTCTTCTAATAATCCTAAAGGGACCACTTTATACAGGTATTCTCCGGAAAATGTTCCTCCTGAAATTTTAAAAAATATCTTTGTTGGAAGAGACGACATTTTTGAAAAAACGTTTAAAGAGCTTGAAACCGCTGGAAAAAATAAAACTCCAAGGTTTTATTTGATTGTAGGTTCACGAGGAATAGGGAAGTCACATTTTTTAATCATGCTATATTACAGAATAAAGCAAGAGCTAAGCTTTTTTTACATTCCGATTAAGTTTGCAGAAGAAGAATATTCGGTTTATCGAGCTTCAGATTTCTTCTTGAGGATTCTACAGGAGAGAAATGAAGACATTTCAGATATTTTGTCTCTTCGCGATGAAGATGAGATTCTTGATGCTTCTCTTGACAGGCTTAAGGAAATTGCCAAAAAAGAAAATAAAACTTATCTGATTTTTGTTGAGAATTTACACGAAGTGTTCCGACAATTCGATGTAAAGGAAGTTCAAAAATTAAGGTCAATTTTCCAAAAGTATGATTTTTTTTCAATTATAGCTTCTTCTCCAATCATTTTTCCCGGAGTGGCTGAAAGTGAAGAACCTTTTTATAACTTTTTCAGAATCCAGCATTTAAGGGAATTTACAGTTGATGAAATAAAGATTCTGCTTAAAAAAATTGCTGAAATCGAAGGTAACATAGAATTTCTGGAGAACTTTAAAAAATGTGAACCAAGAATAGAAGGTATAACACATCTTACGGGTGGCAGTCCCAGACTTGTAATCTTTTTCTATGAACTGATTACCAGAGAAAATTTTGAAGATCTAGAAAAAGTGTTTTTCAAGATATTAGATGAACACACCCCTTATTACCAAGAAATATTTCAGCTTCTAACAGGTCAGAAGAGGCTAATATTTGATACTGTTATCTCTTCCGAATCCCCTCTGACCCCAAAGCAAATCGCTGAAAAGTCAAGAATTGATGCTTCAGTTGTCATAACACAACTTCGGAGACTGGAAAAAGATAGGTATGTTCTTTCAAGACCTGCGGGAAGAGAAACTTATTACGAAGTGCGTGAGAGACTTTTTCGTCTCTGGAGGGATATGAGGCAGCCTCTTGGAAGAAACAGAATCTCCGTCTTTATGGACTTCCTAAAGTTATGGTATACTTCAAATGAACAAAAAAAGCTTTTTGAGAGGAAATTCCATCTTCTCGAATCTGGAGATAAAGATGTTCTGAAAGATCTCTGCTACTATATTGAAGTTTTGTCGGATAAATACAAGGCCGAAACTCTTTTGAAGCTCACTCCAAAAATTATAGAGCTTGAGGAATGGGAAGAAGCCGATCATGATATTCAAAAATTAAAGGAAATTGCAAATAGAAATACAGATATAGATCTGAAAGCAAAATATCTTATTTTTGAAAGTCTTTCCAATTATAAACATGATGAAATTGCTCTTGAAACATTTAAAAAGGCTTTAAAATTTGATCCAAAAGATTATTCTGTTCTTTTGGATTCTAGTCATATCACAATATACAAGGAATTATTGAGGGCATTTGATAAAACCCTAGAACTTAATCCTGAAGATGAGTATGCACTAACAAGAAAAGGATCTGCTTTAGCTTCATTGGAAAGGTACGAAGAGGCTATTGAAGTTTTCAATAAAGTTCTGGACTTAAATCCTGAAAATGAGTTTGCTCTTTCAAATAAAGGATATGTTTTATGTTCATTGGAAAGGTATGAAGAAGCTATTAAAATATTTATCAAAATTAAAAACATAACAAGCGATGAATCGCTTAGAATTGAAAGTATCCTCGATTTGATTGAAGCCTATCTTTCTCTTGATCAAATTGTTGGGGCAATCACTGAGATTGAATCAATAAAGAGTAAAATAGTTGATCAAACACCTCGCTTAATTGAAACATTTATTGAAGATTGTTGGGAAATTATTTTTGAAGAGTTAAGAATTGGAAATCTTGGAAGTGGTAGAAAATTCATAAGAACAATTTTCGATCTCGAACCTCAACTCGAAAAAGAAAAATTTGAAGCTTCAATGATCAATTTTTTCAAAAACGTGGTTGATTCTGGTGAGCTTGAAATTTTGAAAATATCTATTGGTGAAATTTTAGAACTTAAAGTAGATAGCTATCCTGAACTTCTCAAACCTCTGATAAAAGCAGTTGAAATTATAGAAACAAAAGATGTTCGGAAATACTATAAGTTGCAGGTAGAAGAACGGGAAATTGTGGCTGATATTGTTCAAAAAATCTCTAAATCAGGGGACTTATTACCATGAGAATTTAAAAGATTAACATAGTATTCTTGGCGGAAATGTGTTACTACAGTAAATCGCAGTAGCTTTAATTTGTTTGCCAACGTTTTTATATTGAAACTTTTATTTTAAATCTCTTAACTATATTATTTAAATAATTTCAAATTGTTATTCGAATGATGTCAGGGCAAAATATCGAAGGCTTACGGGAACTTAATGGAATAGGTGAACGAGTAGCCGGCAGGCTTGTCGAGCACTTCGGAAGCGAGGAGGCAGCTCTTCAGGCAATCCTTGAAGGGGACGTGGCTTCGCTTTCAGAGGTCAACGGGGTCAGTCGTACCTTTGCCCTTTCCCTTGCCAGGGATGTCAGGGCCAGGGTTGAAGGCTGTGCAATTTCTGATTTTCTGAAGACAAAAGAGTCTCTTGACCTCTACTCCCGCCTGCTCGATCTGATAAAAAGCTTTGCTCATACGGTGCATGCAAGGGACAAGCTGGACCTTTTTTATCCGTTTCCTGCATCCCGCATGGACCTTATTCAGGAGAGGCGGGCTTTTGTAGGGGAGTACCTTGGGCTTGGCGATGTCCTTTCTGAGGATAAGGAGTTCCTGAACCTCCTTTCCAGCGTGAAAAAACTCAGGCCGGTCCCGGGGAGCTTGAGGGTAAGGGACAGGATCATTCTTTCCGGAGACCGGAAAACTCTGGATGAAGCAAAGGAAAGGTTCCAGGCATTTTTGCCTGTCCAGGCGGTGGAGAGTTTTTCCGAGTTCGTGGACCTTGCAAGAGGTTACTCGAATGTGGTTGTTTTTGACGATACTTATCTTGCTTTTGACCTACCTGAAGGGCTTGAGCCCGAGTTTTTCCAGGACCCTTCAAAAGCGGAATTCTGGCAGATCCTGCCTGAAGTAGAGCTGGCTTTTTTTGCAAGGAATCTGGACTGCATTCTTGCCTGCCTGGATATCACCTCAATTCTGCGGGCTTGTGGCTTTGATTTCTTTGAGAAACTCTCCGATGAAGAACTTGAGACCCTCAAAACAGCCCTTCTGAAAGTGGGAGATGACGGAAAGCCTGTTGAAGGGTTTGACCCCGAACTTGACAGGCTCGAAGCTGCCCTGCAAAACCTTGATCCTTTGCTGACCTCCGCTTTAAACGAGGCAAACCAGCGCATGAACCGAACACTTGAAGCAAGCTCTCTTACCCTGAGCGGGCAGGAACTCATCAAGCTTGTGAGCGGGGGAATGGAAATTAAAGACCTGCTTGCAAAAGAACTCCACAGGGTCTATACAGGCGAGATCGAAGCTGTAAAAGAGGAACTTGCAGAAAAGCTCGATTTCCAGAAACAGGAAAAACTGCTGCTTGACTCTCTCTTCTCCGATGAAATCGCCTATCCTCTCAGGGCCGAACAGGCTCAGCTGCAGCTTCTCAGGCAAAAGCTGAACATGTCCCTTGAAAAAGTAAGGCTTGCCCGCAAAAGGGAGCTTGCAAAAGTCCTCTCAAGCTTCCACCGGCCTGTAGAAAGGCTTGTCAGGGAGGTCCTCGACTTTGACCTGGGTTTTTCCATAGCCTGCTTTGCTTCCAGGTTAAGGCTGAAAATGCCGGAGCCAATCTCTGAAACCGGAGTCGGCTTTAAAGAGGGAGAAAACCTTTTCCTGAAAGATATATACGGCGAAATTGACCCTGTCAGTTATTCCGTCGGAAAAACTCGTTTTTCTCCGGAAGGCCTGGAAAACAGGGTTGTACTTTTGAGTGGGGTTAACTCGGGAGGTAAGACCTCCTTACTTGAACTCCTTGCCCAGTGTGTGGTCCTCGGACACATGGGTTTTCCTGTCCCTGCAAAAGAACTTGAGCTGGGCCCTGTAGAAGAATTCTATTATTTCGGAAAATCAAAAGGAACACTTGATGCAGGAGCCTTTGAAACCACTCTCAAGCAGTTTTCCGTGCTTTCCGAAGCATCCGGAAAACTTGTGCTTGCCGATGAGCTGGAATCAATTACCGAACCCGGAGCTTCGGCTCGGATCATAGCAGGAATCCTTGAATACCTTACCCGGAGCGAAGAGAGCCTCGGGGTTTTTGTTTCCCACCTTTCGGAACTGATCCTTGAAAATACAGGGACGGATATCAGAGTGGACGGAATAGAAGCCGAGGGGCTGGACTCCAGCCTGGAGCTGATCGTAAACAGAAACCCGATATACAATCGTGTGGCAAGAAGCACTCCGGAGCTTATTGTAGAAAGGTTACTGAGAAAGACCACGGGAAAAGAACAGGAATTTTATGCTCATTTGAAGGATAAATTCAAAAATTAAAGGATAAGTGAAGTGAGCGTTCAGTTTCAGATTTCAACTGCATCTTTCGAGTTATGGTCCCAATTGTTAGTGGTCGGCTGTTTGGCATGGTATTATTCTAATGAATCAACAGATTGATAAAAAGAAATACTTTCAATTGAACCATCGATGCTGAATAACGAGTTGAGACTGCGACGCTCGGGTGCTATCCTCTAATTCCTTTCGGCAGCGGTAAAGGAGTGATTCATTACGTCAAGTGAGACAACATTCGAAATAGAAGATAAGTGCCTTCCGCCTTTCTTCGTGAAGCAGAAAATCTCCATTGAAAAAGGAGAGGGAATCTATGTATGGGATGAAGAGGGGAAAATGTATATTGATTTCACATCAGGCTGGGGTGTAACATGCATTGGTCACGCAAACCCGGTAATTACCGATGCCCTCCTTGATCAGGGAAGAAAAATAATCCAAAATCCCAATTCAGGACTTACATATTCTCCGGCACGTGCTCGTTTACTATCCTTACTGGAAGGATTTTTGCCTCCCAATCTTACAAAAGTATTCTTCACAAACAGTGGAGCTGAAGCAAACGATGCTGCAATCAAATTGGCCAGAAAGGTAACAGGCAGATCCGATATTATTTCTACGTATCAAAGTTTTCATGGGCGTACGATCAGTACGACATCGGCAACAGGCCAGGCCAGGCATAGGGACATGTATAGTCCTCTGATGCCCAATTATCGGTTCGTTCCCTACGATAACCTTGAGGCTTTGGAACGTTCTCTTGACGGAAATGTTGCAGCAGTGATCATTGAGCCTATTCAGGGAGAAGGCGGAGTTCGTATACCGTCCGAAGGATACCTGAAAGAGGTAGATAACATGTGTAAGAAGAACGGGAGCCTGCTGATCATGGACGAGATCCAAACAGGTTTTTTTAGGACAGGACCAGCTTTTGTTACGGGCTCTTATGGAGTGAGAGCAGATTTTATGACAATGGCAAAGGGAATTGCAGGTGGTTTCCCGTTTGGTGCTTTTGCTTTATCCGAGGCAGTATCAAAGAAGCTTGAAATAGGAGATCACGGGGGCACATACTGTGGAAATCCTCTTGGTTGTGCTGTTTCCTACGCAGTGATAAAATACCTGATGGATAACAATATTTCCGGAAATGTCGAAGAGATTGGTTCTCTTGCCCTGAACAGAATGAGCCCGTGGAAGAAAATCTATGGAAACTTAATTGCTGACATACGGGGAAAAGGACTTCTTATTGTGGTAGAGTTCAAGAGTGAAGATATTGCTACAAATGTCAAAAATGAGTGCTTAACAAGAGGTTTATTCATTACTCAGACACAGGGTAATGGGATCAGGATATTTCCTGCGCTTAATATTAAGAAGGACGAATTAGAGAAAGGACTTCTAATTCTCGAAGAAGCAGTTAAAACATGTAACCGCTTCTAAGCCTTATCACAGCTGTCTATTCCTGTCTGGAATTCTGGGAAACGCTCTCTGTTTTATGATGCCAGTCGAGTCGAGTAACACAAAATAAAGAGCACTTATTTTTATATAGCTATCAAACTCAGGGTCTGAATCAAGAGTCTACTCTCTGAACAATTTCTAAATTTCTTTGATATTTCTCTTAAAATATCTTAATTTGAGTATTACATTTTCCGGATATTTCTTGTGATTTTCCCAGGTAATACCCTGTTTTTTTCGTTTTTGTAGACTTGCTATATTCTTTTTTTGTTTATTTTTTCAGTTTTCCTAGAGATAATATTATAAATCTTTAGTACTATATATCAATAAATAGTAATGAGTTTGCTGGGATTTCGGATAGTTATTATTTTCCTGTTAATCCAAAAGTCTATATATATCTTAGTGTCAATGCATCTCCGATTACTTTATAAGAAGATGCACTTTACCCCGGACAGGAAATCGAAAACTCAGCCGGCCAAATGATTATCTAATGTGTTGGTGCGCAGTTCAGGAATTTTTTCCCGGAAACTGGCTATTCTGGCTGTTGAGCGGATTGGGTGCTTATCTTCTTTTCAACCCTGTTAACTTATACTGAACAAACATCTGGTAATAATGTCAAATGATAACACAGGCAAAAATCTTATATCCCGATCTTCTTATATTTTTGAGGATGGATCTGAAGAAACACAAAACCCAGACCACGCGTGATAGGAATGGAGAGGAACTTCCCAATTCAGTGTGCAGATTTTGATAGATTGGTTACGGATAGTGTTGAGGGGGTCCGGGGTGAAGTATCAGGCATGCCTGACCTGAGCAACCCATGCCTTTATGCGGACAGGGAATACAGCTGGCTCCAGTTCAATGACCGGGTACTCGAAGAAGCTCTGGATGAACGTAATCCCCTGCTTGAAAGAGTTAAATTTCTTTCCATCTTCGGGAGCAATCTTGATGAGTTTTTCATGGTCAGGGTCTCTGGAGTCCAGAAACGTATTGCTGAAGGGGGAAAAGAAGATCAGACAGATGAACTGGCTCAGGAACAGTTGCAGGTCATCCGGGAAGAACTTCTAAGGCAGCTTCCTGTAAACGATAGTTGCTGGAATGAGTTGCTTGAACCGGCTCTGAGGGAAAAGGGAATTAAGGTCCTTAACTACTTTGAGCTTTCCGGAGAAGACCGAGAAAAACTCAGAGACTACTTCGAAAGAAATATTTTTCCTTTACTTACTCCCCTTGGTTTTGATTCGGGGCATCCTTTCCCTCATATCTCAAACCTCAGTCTCAACCTTGCCGTACTTATTGATGACCCGGAATACGGGGAGCGTTTTGCCAGGGTCAAGATCCCTCCTATGTTCTCAAGGCTGATTGTTGTCCCTGAAGAAGGTCAGGAAAGAATAATTTCCGGTTTTGACGAACTGAGATTAGGACGTTTTGTGTGGCTCGAACAGCTGATTGCTGCAAATCTCGATTTGCTGTTCCCCGGGCAGCGCATCCTCGGAGCCTATCCTTTCAGGATCACCCGGGATGCTGACCTCGGCTTTGATGAAGATGGGGACAAGGATCTTCTGACCGCTGTTAAGCAGAGGGTGGGGAGAAACTACTTCGGGCCTGCCGTCCGGCTTGAGACAGATTGTACCATGCCTGAAAAGGTTTCTGATATTCTCCTTAAGAACCTGGAGCTTACTCCTCCTCTTATGTTCAGGTCAGCGGCACCTCTTGGCCTTTCAAGCCTCATGAAGATTACGCAAATTAACCGCCCCGAGCTTAAATACAAGCCCTTTGAGCCAAGAAAACATTCCCTTATGGCTGATAAAGAAAACATCTTTTCAGCCCTGAAAAAGCAGGATATCCTTCTCTATCATCCTTATGACAGCTTTGAATCAGTAATCGATCTAGTAGAAGAAGCCGCTGATGACCCGTATGTGCTGGCGATCAAAATGACCCTGTACAGGGTAGATGACAACTCCAGGATTATCCAGGCTCTTATGAAAGCTGCGGACCGGAACAAGCAGGTTGCAGCCCTTGTTGAACTCAAAGCCCGCTTTGATGAAGAGAACAATATCGGCTGGGCAAAGGAACTCGAGCGCAAAGGCGTTCATGTAGCCTATGGTTTTCCTGGGCGTAAAATACATACCAAGATGTGTCTTATTGTAAGAGCCGAAAAAGAAGGCATCAGATATTACGTGCATATGGGAACGGGAAACTATAATGCTGTCACCGGAAAACTCTATACCGACTTTGGCTATCTGACAAGTGACTCATTCATAGGCAAAGACATCTCTGACCTTTTCAATGCCCTTACAGGCTATTCAAGGAAAGATCATTATATCAAGCTCCTGGTAGCTCCCCAGAACATGAGGCATCAGATTCTCGAACGCATCAGGCGTGAGATTGATGTTCATGAAAAATTCGGAAACGGGCGTCTGATCTTCAAGATGAATTCTCTTGTGGACTATCAGTGCATCCGTGAACTTTACAGGGCTTCTCGAGTTGGAGTAAAGGTAGATCTCATTGTAAGGGGCATCTGTTGCCTCAGGCCCGGCATCTGCGGGCTGAGTGAGAATATAAGGGTCATCTCGATAGTCGGACGTTTTCTCGAGCACTCAAGGGTATACTACTTCAGAAACGGCGGAAAAGAAGAAATCTTTATGGGCAGCGCCGACCTTATGCCCCGCAATCTTGACAACAGGGTTGAAATGCTTTTTCCAATATCTTCAGATTACATTCCTGTTATGCGTGATGTAATCCTCGGTACCCACCTGAAAGATAACATAAAAGCTCGCCTTCTGCTCCCCAACGGCAGGACTGAAAGAATCTATCCACAGCCTGAAGAAGGAGAACTGGATTCTCAACTCTGGATGCTAGAGAACAGAGGTAGCTGGGAGCTTAAAACGGAAAAAAGCTGAAAAAAAATTTATTTTCCTTTATCTTTCCTTTATCTTTCCTCTCTCTTTCCTTTATCTTTCCTTTCTTCTTTCCTTTATCTTTCCTTTCTTCTTTCCTTTATCTTTCCTTTCTTCTTTTTCCTTTCTTCTTTTTCCTTTCTTCTTTTTCCTTTCTTCTTTTTCCTTTCCTCTTTTTCCTTTCTTCTTTTTCCTTTCTTCTTTCTTTTTTTGTCTTCTGTTTCTTGTTTCTGTTTTCTCCTTTCCTACCCGGGGTCTTTATACTACTCTACAGACTATATGGGCAGGGTTTTTGAACTTACAATTTTACATATATAGAAGGATAGAATTCAGAAATAGAAAGATAGAATTCAGAAGTATAGAATTCAGAAAAATACGAGTCCTAAAAATAAATCTCAAATAGAATAAAAATGTGAAATGATATTGTGAAGCTTATGAAGCTTGCAAATCCTTCTAGAAAAATTAAAGGCAGAGCTTTCAGGTGGTCATGAATGGAACCCGAGAAAATTTCCGAAGGTAGGGTTGTTGCGTTTATTGATATAGGGACTAACTCAGTCCGGCTTCTTCTGGTCCGGATCAATCCCAACGGGTCTTACCAGCCCCTGACCAAGCAGAAGGAAACGGTGCGGCTTGGAGAAAAGGAGTTTATAGACAGGATCCTGCAACCAAAAGCAATGGAACGGGCAACCGTTGTCTGTAAAAAGTTTATGGAACTTGCAAGGGCTTACAAGGCAGAGGAGATCATGGCTGTGGCAACCTCTGCAACCCGGGATGCAAGCAATAAGGTCCAGTTCCTTGAAATGATTAAAAGAGAGGCAAACCTTGAGGTCTGCACGATCTCGGGATCGGAAGAAGCCCGTCTGATATACCTGGGGGTCTCAAGCGGGCTCCGTCTGGGTTATACAAAAGCTCTTTTCATTGATATAGGGGGTGGGAGCACTGAGGTGTCAATAGGGGACCAGAATAAGTTTTACTTCCTTCACTCCCTTAACCTCGGGGCAATCCGTCTGACAAACATGTTCCTTCCGGATGAAACAGGTCCTGTTTCCGAAGAGCAGTATGAGCAGATCAAAGCTTACATCCGGCACAAAACTGTAGATATAATAAAAGAACTTTCCAGGTATAAAGCAAGCTGTGCGGTTGGAAGCTCGGGGACTATCGAAAATCTTGCAAAAATTGCTTTTGTTTACCTGCATAAGCCCTCCCCTGAAAGTTTCGAGAAGCTGGAGTATGAAGACCTGAAGAAAATTGTAAGGGCGATGTGCGCTCTGCCGCTTGAAGAGAGGCGCAAATTTCCGGGGATAAACGTTCAGAGAGCAGACATAATCCTTGCAGGCGCTGCAATCATTGAGACCTTTATGGAAGAGCTTGAACTTCCGGAGATTGCAGTCAGCAAGCGTGGGCTCAGAGAAGGGCTGCTCGTGGACTATATCTCAAAGAGCGAATTCTCTTACATGGTCACGCAGATGTCGGTAAGAAAACGCAGCATCATGCAGCTTGGGCTTGCCTGCAACTTTGATGAGGAACACGCCCATATCGTTACAAGGCTTGCCCTTGAACTCTTTGACAGTATCCAGGCTCTTGGGGTCCATGAGTTTGAAGGGAGTGAGCGTGAGCTTCTCGAATACGGCGCAACCCTGCACGACATAGGGACATTTCTCTCATACGATACCCACCAGGCACATGCCTATCACCTCATAAGAGAGAGCAATCTCCCCGGCTTTCAGCCTGAAGAAATCGAAATCATTGCAAACCTTGCGTATTTTCACAGGAAAAACACCCCTAAAAAGAAGCATCCCAATCTCGAAGGGCTCAGCAAGGAAACTGTAATGAGCATCAGACTGCTCAGCGCCCTGCTCCGTATTGCCGAAGGGCTTGACCGTTCCCATACAGGAATTATCTCCCATGTTCGTTTCTATATCGCTTCAACCGACAGCCTTGTGCTTGAGATGCATGCCCGACGGGAGTGTCAGCTCGAAATCTGGGAGGTCGAGAAACAGAAGAAGTATTTCAAAAAGATGTTTGGGTATAACCTCCAGTCCAAAGTCCTTATAGAACAGGCAGCAGGAGTCCCTTTAATTCTTGATGGCAGCGTTGAGGTCGAGGAAGTCTCTCGGGAATGAAGCTTCTTCACCATGCAAATTAACTTTTAAAAAAATAAACCGAAAACTCGTCAGAAGCTTTCATACAGGCTTCTGACCGCACTTTCAATTCTCTTTCTGAACTCTCCGGTCCAGACTTTTTCCGGGAATTTTTTCATTATCTCCTGTAAAAGGAAAGATTGAAAGCCTTTCTTTTTCAAACCTTGAGAGCAGGGCTTCGACCTCGGGTTCAGGGATTTTGATCAGAAGGCTGATTTCTGAAGGGCTGCTCCCCCTGTCAAGTAAAAAAAGGGTTTTAGCCCGTTTCCCATAGACGTTTTTGTGGTTTGCCTTTCCCAAATATTCAAGTGGTAAAATAGTGGTACATAAGTAGCTTATCAATCCGGTAAAATTTCAAAAAGCTAAAATGTAATAAAACATATTTATTAAAAATTTAAACAGAGCAATAGCTATATTTACCAAAAATTTAACTTATTTATAGCAAAACGGGAGTATAATCTTTTAGAAGCACTGTTCAAACTGCAAAGTTCTTAATATTTGCTTGTATTGAATATTAAATTACCTGATGTTATTTACGCCGAATATTTACTTCCGCTGAGATTTGCTTACCCTGAGATTTAATTAAGTTGCATTCAATTGTGATCCAGCCATTCAAACACACTTTTACAGATCAGTACTCAACCGATAGTATCCAGTAATTGTAAAAGATCCCTCAAAAAAGCCGAGGCAAAAAGGATACATTATAAAGGATACATCAATAACAAAGGAGCAAGTTTCCTTGACAGGCAATGATATTCTACTCTGGGACGAAACCTTATTTAAGGACCTTTCGGTGCTTGAGCCGGATTATCTCCCGGAATATTTTCCCCACAGGGACTCACAGTTAAATGCGCTCAGGTTTGCGCTCAGACCTGCCCTGCGCGGCATGCGGCCTTTGAATTGTTTGCTGGTCGGGCCACCGGGAACAGGAAAGACCAGTGCTGTTATGAAGGTTTTCGGGGAAGTTGGGGCTCATGCTCCCGGAGTCGTGGCTGCAAAAGTCAACTGCCAGATCGATTCTACACGCTTTGCAGTAATTTCCAGAATTTACAGGCAGCTTTTCGGGATCTCCCCTCCGAATTCCGGGATTGCTTTTCGGAAACTCTTCGAAACCGTTGTAAATTTCCTGATCTCTTCGGAAAAAGTCTTGATTGTGGCCCTTGACGACCTCAATTACCTCTGCTATGAAGGACATGCCAATGAAGTGATGTATTCCTTGCTCAGAGCCCACGAACAGTACCCCGGAGCAAAGATAGGGGTTATCGGGATCGTAAATGATGCATCCGATCTTTATTGCCTGGATTCAAGGGTCAACTCCGTTTTCCTGCCTGAAGAAATTTCCTTCCCGCGGTATGGGGAGGCAGAGATTCTGGATATCCTTAAAGACAGGGTTAAGTACGGTTTTTACCCGAAAGTAATTTCTGACGACGTACTGGAACTTGTTGTCTCGTATGTGGAAAAAACAGGCGACCTGAGGGTCGGGATAGACCTTTTGAGACGTTCGGGTTTCAACGCCGAGCGCAGGGGAAGCCGCGTAATCTTATCAGAGGATGTGGAAAAAGCCTATGAAGCTTCCAAACTTCTCCACCTGTGCAGGGGCATAAACCTCCTCTCGGACTCTGAAAAACAGCTGCTTGAACTGATAGCAAGGGCAGATGATGTTAAGGCCGGAGAACTCTACAAATCCTTCCACGAACTGACCCAGCTAGGGTACACCCGTTTTTACGGCATGGTCAACAGGCTCCAGACCCTTAACTATGTGGACGCCGACTTTACAGGCAAGGGCAAACGGGGCAGGACGAGGATAATAAAAACAAAGTATGAAGCTGATGACATCCTTAATTGCCTTAAGAAAGGCTGAAAGTCGAGTTAATTTGCAAAAAACTCTTTTATAAATTCTCTCAATCTCTTTTATAAATTCGTTTATAAAATTCTGGCTGCAAAAATAGCCTTATAACCCAAAAATCTGAAAGAATTCTAATTCTTTAAAAAACCTGAAAAGAAGCCTGAGAAAAAAGAGAACGGAGATTCACATGGATTTTTTCCGGTGAGAGGCCGGAAAACAGGCTTTCAGGCTTTAAATGTTTCCGATTGAACTTTAAAGATCTAACTTTAAAAAAGGAGCAGTATGGAAACTGCACCTTTTTTCGATTCAATCAGTTTTGGTTTTTCTTCTTATTCAGGAAGTTACATCATCCCTGGTGGCATCCCGCCCATTCCTGGTGGCATTCCGCCCATTCCTGGTGGCATTCCGCCCGGCATTCCTCCCATTTCTTCAGGGCCCGGGGCTGCACGGGTAGAAGCGATGATGTCGTCGATCCTGAGGATCATTACTGCGGACTCGGTGGCTGCGTTGATGACCTGGGTCTTGACTCTGAGGGGTTCGACTACGAAGTTCTTCCACATGTCAACGACCTTGCCTTCATAAACGTCAAGGCCTGCGGTCTTCATGCCCTTCTCGTGCTGGGAGCGCAGCTCCATGAGCATGTCGATCGGGTCGAGACCTGCGTTTTCTGCAAGAGTCCGGGGGATAACTTCGAGGGCTTCGGAGTAGGCTTTAACTGCAAGCTGTTCCCTGCCTTCGAGGGTTGCTGCGTATTCCTGGAGCCTGAGGGCAACCTCAACTTCCGGGGAGCCACCGCCTGCAACGAGTTTTTCATCTTCGATTGCAACTCCTACCACGCGGAGGGCGTCTTCAAGAGCGCTGTCAACACTGTCAACCACGTGTTCTGTGCCGCCGCGCAGCAAAATGGTAACAGCTTTCGGATTGTCACAACCTGTGACAAAGGTCATGCTGTCTCCTCCAACCTTCTTCTCTTCAACGAACCTGGCAAAACCGAGGTCTTCGGGTGTGATCTCGTCGAGATTAGTGATGAGCTTGCCGCCTGTTGCCCTTGCGAGTTTTTCCATGTCGCTCTTCTTGACTCTGCGAATAGCGAAGATGCCTGCTTTTGCAAGGTAATGCTGGGCAAGGTCTTCAACGCCCTTCTGGCAGAAGACAACGTTTGCGCCGCTGCTGATTACCTTCTGGACGATCTTCTTGAGCATGGCTTCTTCCTGGTCAAGGAAAGACTGGAGCTGGTCAGGAGAGGTGATTGAGATTTCCGCATCCACTTCGGTGTCTTTAAGTTCAATTGCACTGTTCAGGAGGGCAATCTTTGCGTCCTTTACCTTTTCAGGCATGTTTGTGTGAACTCTTTCCTTGTCGATGATCATGCCCGGGATAAGCTCGGAATCCTCGATCCTGCCGCCGACTTTCTTGACAACGCTGATGTTGTCCTTGTCAATTGTCTTCTTACCGTTTGTGTCGACAACGCTTGTGACAGCGTCAACGGCAATTCCGGAGAGGAGTTTTTTGGAGGCCTCTGCACCTTTTCCGGTCATGGCGGTTTCGGCAATGCTGACAAGCAGTTCACGGTTGGACATTTCAACGTCCATTGCGAGGGAGTTTAAGACTTCTACTGCCTTTTCGGCTGCCAACCTGTACCCGGACGCAATAATTGTCGGGTGGATTTCCTGCTCGATTAAATCTTCAGCTTTCTTTAAGAGTTCGCCTGCGACCACGGCTGCACTGGTGGTCCCGTCTCCGACCTGTTCGTCCTGGGTCTTGGATACCTCAACTACCATCTTTGCTGCAGGGTGTTCAATGTCCATTTCTTTGAGAATGGTTGCCCCGTCGTTTGTGATGACCACATCACCCATGGAGTCCACAAGCATCTTGTCCATGCCTTTGGGACCGAGGGTTGTTCTGACTGCTTCGGCTACTGCTTTTGCAGCCATTATGTTATTACTCTGGGCATCCCTGCCTCTGGTTCGCTTACTTCCTTCTTTCAAAATGAATATTGGCTGTCCTGCCATGATTTAATCCTCCATTAGTGTGAATTTGGGATATCTCTGGAATTAAAATCGCATTTTACATGTTTGTACTTCTATATAAACTCATCCCGTAGTTCTCTCTGTAATAAGTATGCTCCGGGATTTACGCTCTTTAAAAAATATCCCTGGATGAACTTATTTCACATCAGCTTTCTTTAACAGAAAATTCCTGAGTAAAAATCTCTGATTATATTTCATCAATTTTCCAGAAAAATCTTGAAATTTATTAAATCTTAAAATTTATTGTATTAGTTTCTATAGTTCTCTACGTCCCAAAATTAAAAAACATTTATAATATACTTCCATTTGTACTCTCAGTTCTCTCAATAATATTTTATGACTGTAATTCTGATTCTGGCTATTTAATTTCGCTTATCTCTCCGCTTACTTCTCCTGGACTCCGGGTTCTTTTCCCTGCGCAAAAAAATTGCAAAAAATATAGAAAGACAGATATATCTTTGAAATAGTTAGGATTTTGACACTGAGTTGCTAGATTTTTTCACTCCCAGTGAAAACCTTTTTAATCTCATTTCCTTTTTTTGCTAAAAAATATAAAAAAAGAATTTGATATTTGCTCAACTGAGCCCGTTAAATCGACGTATATAGTTCTAACTATAGTAGAAAAATTAATATCTCTTTGAAATATTACAATATTTTTGAGGGTGTACCGACGGCAAATATCAGAGATAACGTACCGGGCATAGACCCAGGGGCAACTAATTCTTGTACTGCAGAATGGAAAGCTTTCTCCCTCCGAAATTGACGAAATAATCTTTGTAGGAGGCTCTACAAGAATTCCTGCTGTAGTGAAAGCCGTAGCGGGTTTTATGGAAAAAAAAGCTCTTCAGAACATTAACCCTGATGAAGTGGTAGCGAAGAGAGCTGCGGTTCAAACAGGAATTCTCGGAAATAAGTTTCTTAAGATTTCTGCCAATTCTGAGAATCCTGGTAATCTGAAAGTTACCTGGGAGTCTCCGGTCTCGGAAGTTACAGAGGTGCCTTCAGATTCTAACTGGAGTTCTAAACTACAAATTTAAAATCCCAGATGTATAGTTCCAAAGAAGAATTTTTGGAGCAGCATTATGGAAACAGCATTATGGAAATGTCATTATGGAAATGTCATTATGGAAATACTATTCTGATATCTAAAGCATCATTCTGATCTGAGCCTAAGGGTTCTAACCAGGTCTGTTCTGGAAAGTACTCCTACAAGGTCCCCATTATCAATGACCAGAATTCTCCCTATATTCCTGGCTGTGACAAGTTTGAGGGCGTCACTTGCCTGGGCATCCGAAGGAACGGATATGATATCTCGGGTCATAATATCTGAGACTCGGGTTACAGGGCGGTCAAGGGTAGAAACGCGCTGGATATCGGTAAAAGTTACAATCCCTTTCAGAGTATCTCCGTCTATTACTGGATAACCCATATGTTTTTTCTCAAACATAAATTGAACAAGCTCATCGATATTCATGGAAGAGGACACTGTAACTAAACTTTTTGTCATTATATCTTTAACCAGCACATTTTCCAGACTTACGGTTGCCTGAGTGGAGCGTTCCTCTTCGGATGCACCAACATAAATGAAGAGAGCAATCAGAGGGAACCAGAGGTTTCCCACAAGAATTCCGAAAATCGCCAGTAGAATAGCAAAAAACTTCCCTACGGCAGCTGCACTCTGTGTAGCTTTGACATAAGACATCCTTCTGGCATAGAAGGCACGGAGTACTCTGCCCCCGTCCATAGGGAATGCGGGCAGCAGGTTGAAAATTCCAAGAATTATATTCATAGCCCCGAGAATCCAGATTGTCAGAAAAACGGGATTTGCAGAAAGTGCAGAGTTTGGCGCAATTATATATCCATATATTAGCAGACAGACCCCACCTATAAGCAGGCTGGTTAGAGGTCCTGCGGAAGCCATCTTTGCTTCCTGTCCGGGATCCCTTGGCATCTCTTCCATTGAAGAAACTCCTCCGAAAAGGAAGAGCGTGATGCTCTCAATATTGACACCGTAGCGCATTGCCAGATAGGAGTGTGCAAGCTCATGCACAAGGATTGAGGCAAAAAGCAGGATTGCAGTCAAGGTTGAAAGCGCATATTTTGTCGCAGGCGGCTCAACCCCCTGGAAGCCATATGGGTATGGATTGATCGCAAAGATATATGCAAAAATGGGTAGTATCAAAAGAAAAGTGATGTGCAATCTGATAGGTATACCCATTACGCTTCCGATTTTCAGTGAAGATTTCATAAAATAAAGTACCCCCTTTATTTATTTAATACAGACACCTGATGCACTATATATGAAATACTTATAGACGTACTTATAGACCTACGCGAAACTTGAGGAACTGGATATGAAATATATGTGAAACAGGCTGATAAACCATATGGCACAAAAATATGCATACCTTAAATAGATGGCAAATTGCATAAATCTGTGACCGATTTTTAAACTCGAATTGACCCGTTAAACCTGATCTGAGAGCCAGAAAACCATTGTGTACCCAAAAGTATCATTATATTAATTTGAATAGTATAATTATTTTTGCATGCCTTAAGTAGGCAAAGAGCCCCGAATTACTCATAAACTAAGTCATACTAAGTCATGAACTGAATTATTACCCTAAAAAAGAAAGTTGAAAACAGAAAAGCAAAACGGAAAAGCAAAACGGAAAAGCAAAACGGAAAAGCAAAAAGTGGTTAACTTAAATTTCTGCGGTCACTTTTTTAAGATCCTGTACAAATAATTCAATATCTTCGAGAGTGTTATGCGGCATCAGGACCAGCCTGAGAGCCCTTGGGATACGGGTAATTGAGACATTCCAACCGAATCTTTCAAGCAGCTGTTCTCTGACAAGGTCAGGGTTCGGGACTTTCAGAGCGACTACGTTCATGACCGGTTCGAGCAGGGGTTCGAAACCAATTTTTCGAGCTTCTGTGACCAGTTTTTCGGTAAGCTGCATGCAGTAATGCACATTCTTTCTGTAACCTTCATTACCAAGGTATTTCATGACAGCGCAGGTAGCAGCAGCTGAAGCTCCACTCCTTGTACCGGTAAGTGTAAACTGGGCCTTTGTGGTAAGGTATGGAGTGTTCACTTTAAGGGAGTCAAGGAAAGAAGGGGATCTGAAAAGCAGAGCTCCTGACGGAATTGTGGAAAGGCCCATCTTGTGGGGGTCTATGGCAATCGAACTAACACCTGGTACTTTGAAATCAAAAGGCTGGGGTTTTTCGAGGAAAGGAATTACGAAACCTCCAAAAGCTGCATCAATATGCAGGAAAAGCTCGTTTTCAAGCGCTATTTCCGAGAGTTTGTCAATGGGGTCTATCTGGCCAAATTCGGTGTTTCCTGCTATCCCTACAAGTCCCATAGTGTTTATATCAATAAGACTTTCAACGGATGAAAGGTCAACCCTGAACTCCGAATCCAGTGAAGCCCTCCTGACCTCTATCCCCATCATGTCGGCAACCTTATCGAAAGAAAAATGTGCCGACTCAGGAATTACAATGTTTGGAACCCCTTTAAATCCTTTTTTTCCTGTGGTTACAAGGTTTTTCATTCCTCTTACAGCCTGAATATTGGATTCGGTACCTCCTGTAGTAAGGTAGCCGCAAACCGAACTCTCACAGGAGCCTCCGGAAGGAACAACAATTGAAGGGGCGTGGAGAAGCTCCCCAAGCATCCTGACAACCTCCTGTTCAAGCCTGCAAGCTCCAGCAAAAAGCCCGAGATCGCCCAGATTGGCCTCAATAAAGAGCCTGTGAGCCTCAACTGCGATCTTATGAGGGTGAGTACACATTGAACTTAAAACCCGATAATAATCCGTATCTTCTGACTTCGCATTTTCCAGAAAGGAAAATATCTCTTTTTCAGAAAGACCCTGCTCATTCATACAGGTAAAGTAAAACCAGTTTTATTTAAAATACTTATGGAATAAAACCGAGAAAAATTGATCTCCTTAACTTTCTAAAAATCAAAAAAAGGCTTTAATTAGCTGTTAATTCTGGTCAGATACAAAAAGAAATCCAGGGAAAGAAAGGATTGAAAAAGGATAATTAATGGGAGAGTAAGAGAAAAAAGGAAAAGTAAAGAAAATACAATAAGAAAAGTAAAGAAGAGACAATAAGAAAAGTAAAGAAGAGACAATAAGAAAAGTAAAGAAGAGACAATAAGAAAAGTAAAGAAGAGACGATAAGAAAAGTAAAGAAAAGGCAATAAGAAAAGTAAAGAAGGGACAATAAGAAAAATAATATAAAAATAATGCTGGAAAAAATAACGAGATTATTAAGTAAATTGATATTTGATTCGGCTTTTGATTGTTTTTAGGTTGGCGTTTAGATTGACATTATAAATTGTTGACAAGTTAGCAAAGATAAGTTACCTTAAAACTTATGTGGTTCTCAATAGAGGTTTGAGAGAGACCCCTTTGTTTCCAATGGAAACATAAATGGGATTGGAATAAGAGGGTTTTTTAGACAATTTAATAAAACCAGTTTAAAATATTAATTTTATATTAATTAAATTTTAAATTGAATAGTGTGTTTTCTTTTCTAAAATATGAAAATTAAATAACAAAATATATATACATTTAATGTTATAACACAACAACATTATTTTGTTCTCATAACAAAATAAAATCACTTTTTATTTTGTTCTGCAAAACCCAAAACGCTCTTCATTGGAAATCATAGGGTCCGGGGGGTATATAAAACCTCCAGTGGAAATAAAGGGGTCTATTCAATTTCATATAACATCCAATCCAGTTTTTCATGGTGAAAAATGTGAAAAATAAGACTATATGATAAGAGAATACAAAAATAAAAAGAATAAAAAGCAGGGAAATTTTTATTTGAAAAGAGGTACCGCCAGTTAAACTGCCGGACACTCTTAGGTACCCTTAGGCATTCTTACATTTTGTGGATCAAGAAGCGTTTTCCCGGTTGAAGGGAGACGTTTCTCTTAGTTTCTCATATTATGGTTTCTCATATTATGGTTTCTCATATTATGGTTTCTTAGCTTTTACGAAGATCAGTTTTCAGGGGTATCGTGTCTTCTTTCCGAGCTGACATTCCATGGAGAGCTATATGGTTTACGCGGTCGAATTCTTTAAGGATTTCTTCTGCGGGGCCTTCTTTATCCAGAATGCTTATGGTGTAGAGTGTTATGCATGAGAGGATAAAACCGGGTACAATTTCATACATATCAAAGATTCCACCTGAAAGCTGTTTCCAGATGATAACTACGAGTCCGCCAACGATCATTCCGCCGAGTGCACCATTCCTGGTTGTTTTTCTCCAGAAAAGAGAGAAGAGGATAACAGGTCCGAAGGCAGCTCCAAACCCTGCCCAGGCATAGGAGACAAGTCCCATAACCGAGTTATTCGGATCTCTTGCTATCAGGTAGGCAATTGCTGAAATTAGAATAACTGCAAATCTTCCCATCCAGACAAGCTCTTTTTCCCCTGCGTTCTTTTTTAAAGTTATCCTGTAGATATCTTCGGTAAAAGCAGAAGCAGCCACAAGGAGCTGGGAATCAGCAGTACTCATAATAGCTGCAAGGATAGCCGCAAGGAAAATTCCTGCAATAATAGGAGTAAACGTGGTGTTTACCATTACCATAAAGATAGTTTCGCTTCCTCCGTCTCCAAGGAACTCTGGATAAAGGTAAGCTCTTCCGACGATTCCGATTATTACGGCAAAAAACAGGGAGATAATGACCCAGACCATTGCAATAACTCTTGCCTGCTTAATTTTTTCAGGGGATTCTATAGCCATAAAACGGACAAGGACGTGAGGCATACCGAAGTATCCCAGGCCCCATGCCAGGTTTGAGATAAGGGGAATTGCACCGCCGGCAAGAGCGGTCCAGGGATTAAGCAACTGAGGGTCGATGCTCTCAATCAGGCTCATTGTGGAATCATAACCACCCATTCCCTTTAAAGCGGCTAGGGGTACAAAAACAATGGCAAAAATCATTAGCATTCCCTGGAAAAAGTCAGTCCAGCAGACGGCCATGAAGCCTCCAAGAAATGTGTAGCTGATAATTACCAGTACACCGATAAGAAGAGCTTGCTGATAGGGAATCTCAAAAACAGTATTGAAAAGTTTTCCGCCTGCGACGAGGCCCGAGGAAGTATAAAGCAGGAAGAAGATCAGAATCAGGATAGACGAGATAATTCTCAAGGAATGGCTTTTATCTCTGAACCTGTTTTCAAAGTACACAGGAATGGTAATGGAATCTCCTGCGACCTCAGTATACTGGCGCAGTTTCTTTGCAACAAATTTCCAGTTCAAATAAGTTCCGGCAGCCAGCCCGATTGCTAACCAGATAGATTCCATTCCTGAAAGGTAAGCATACCCGGGCAGTCCCAGTAGCAGCCAGCCGCTCATATCCGATGCCTGTGAACTCAGCGCAGTAACCCAGCTGTTTAGTTTTCTTCCTCCCAGGATATAATCTGATAGATTCTCCGTTTTTTGATAATAGAGAACTCCAATAGCGATCATGAAAAGCAGATATGCTGCGAAAATAAGTATGATACTAAAATTATCAGATACCATTGTTTAGCTCCTTTTTTTAGTAAAATTCCTTTTTTAGTAAAATTCCTTTTTTAGTACAACTTCAGTTTTTGTAGATTTTTTTAGTTTCTTATGTGGAACAAATATTCTGTAAACAAATATTCTGTAAACAAATATCCTGTGTTTTCACAGGTACATTTATCTCAAAAATCTCTATCTTCACAGCTGTAGATCAGTAGTCTTGTGCAGTTAATGTTGTTCCAGATAAGAGCACATTCGTTAAGCAAGATTACTTCTGTCAACACTACTTCTGTCTGCAAATTTGTCATTTACGGCATTGTCGACAGCCATGTTCAAAGAAGTGTATTTAAGAGACACATGTCAATTCTAAAATATTATTGTATGTTATTTATATTATGGAATATAATTACTTAAATCAGTTCCATACTTTCTTGTTATCCGGATATTAAAAACAGTTCGTTTTACTTCTATACTTTTAAAATATTATTAAGATTATTAAGATTATTAAGAGCAGTATCATTTCCGCTCTTTTCTTCAAAAAGTCTTTTAAAAATTTTGAGTATGATTATTTCTTTATTAAAGTGAGAGTAAAATTGCAGTAGATGATAAGTGGGATAGTGCTGTAGACAGTATGGTAGACAAATATTACTGACAGTTCCGGAACTGAACTAACAGGTTCTAAAATAAATCTTTAGAAAAACAATAGGACGTTTAAAAATACCCAGTTAACGTAAAATTTATAAGTTAATGTATAAACAGAGCCGTTTTTTTATGTATTTACACTCAATGAATATAGTTACTTTTAATATATATCCCTCATTTCCAGTAAAACTATATTCATTTTTTTACTAATTGTTTTGTCATCAATGATCTTACTCACATCAAAACTGTTCTAATTTTTAACACATCCACTTTCGTTTCAGTAAAGGTTTTCTCTTCTCATTTTTATTATCTATTAATAAATATTTTTAGTAGTTTAATGGAAATAAAGGGGTCTAAAATGCTCCGATTTTCTTCCATTAGAAAAAGGGGATTTAAAACTGACCTCAAAAGGTGCTGGAAATTCTAATATTTCATTTTTTTAAGACTGGTTTTAACGATGTCGATTTTTCCAGGGGA